>JBKPBS010000081.1:0-53195 GCA_046726915.1 Actinomycetota bacterium | reverse complement strand
GGAGCAGGCCGAAGCCGTCGCGGAGCGCGAGCGCCAGGCCGCCGCCGGCGCGCGGGACCGCGCAGCCCACGGGCTGGCCCACATCGACGGTCCGGTCCGAGCGCCCGCGCGAGCGCCGGTGCACGAGACCGCGATCGATGTCAACCCATAAGAGCTCCTCGCGGTCCGCGTCCCAGACCGGGCCCTCCCCGAGTTCCGCAGGTGCGGCGGCCGCCCCGTGGCGGAGGGTGACGCGCGTCGCTGCGCGCCGGGCACCGCCCGGCGCTTGCGCAACGGCCACGGGACGCGCCACCGCCGCCACGTGCGGCGCATCCGTCACTGCGCAGTCCAGCCGCCGTCGACCAGCAGGCTGGTCCCCGTGACGAGCGCGGCCGCGTCCGAGGCCAGAAAGACCACCCCGGCGGCCACGTCCTCGACGCGGCCAAGCCGTCCGAGCGGGATGCGGCCCTCCACCTCGGCCCTGAACCCGGACTCGGCCAGAAAGGGCGCGGTCATGGGTGTCTCCACGAACGTGGGCGCCACCGCGTTCACGCGCACGCCGTGAGGCGCAAGCTCTACGGCGGCAGCCTTGGTCAGCCCCTCGACCGCGTGCTTGGTGGTGCAGTAGGCGGTGCGACCCGCGGCGCCCACGTGACCCATCTGCGAGGACAGCAGCACGATCGAGCCGCTGCCCGCTTCGACCATCCTGCGCGCGGCCGCCTGAACGGTGACGAATGTGGCCCGGACGTTCAGGGCGAGCAGAGCGTCGAGGTGCTCCTCGCTCACGTCCAGGAACGGCTCCGGGATGTTGCCGCCGGCGCTCACCACGAGCACGTCGAGCCCGGGCAGCTCGGCCACGAGGTGGCGGATGCTCTTCGCGTCCGTGACGTCGAGCGCCACCGGCCGCGCGCGGCGGCCGAAGGTCCTGATCTCCTCGGCCAGCGTCTCGAGCTCGTCGGGAGAGCGGCTTACGACGATCACGTCCGCACCCGCCTCCGCCAGCGCCCGTGCGCAGCCGCGCCCGATCCCGCGGCCGGCGCCCGTCACGAGCGCGGTGCGACCGGCGAGCTCCGTCACGCGCCGGCCCCGAGCCGCTCGAGCCGCATCCGCGCGGTGAGCGCATGGCCGGCGAAGAGCTCGGCGTCCGAGATCGCGGCCGCCGCGGTGGCCACGCTGCGCGTGCCCTCCGGGGTGAGCTGTTGAAAGGTCGCCGTGCGAAGGAACTTGCCGACCCAGAGCCCGCCGGTGTAGCGCGCGGCGCCGGCGGTCGGCAGGACATGGTTCGTCCCGATCGCCTTGTCGCCGTACACGACGGTCGCCTCGGGGCCGAGGAAGAGCGAGCCGTAGTTCCGCAGGCCTTCGAGGTAGGCGTCGAGCTCCTCCTCCGCGGCGTGCACTTCGACGTGCTCGTGCGCGTACCGGTTCGCCACCTCGATGGCCTCCGAGCGGTCGGCCGTGACGACGATCTCGCCGTGCGAGCGCCAGGCCTCGCCGGCCACGTCGCGCGTGGGCCAGTCGCACAGCAGGCGCTCGAGCTCGCGCTCGACGCTCTCCGCGAGGCGGCGGGAGTGCGTCACCAGCACGGCGGGCGAGTTCGGACCGTGCTCGGCCTGCCCCAGCAGGTCCGCCGCCACGAGCTCGGGGTCGGCGCCGCCATCTGCGAGCACGAGGATCTCCGTGGGGCCCGCGAGGAGATCGATCCCGACCCTCCCGAACAGCTGCCGCTTCGCCTCCGCGACGTAGGCGTTGCCCGCGCCGACGATCATGTCGACCGGCTCCACGCCGCCGAGCCCGAACGCGAGCGCCGCGAGCGCCTGGACGCCGCCGAGGCAGACGATCTGGTCGGCGCCGGAGGCGGCCATCGCGTGGAGCGTCGCCTGGTGGATTCCACGGCCCTCGCGCGGCGGGGCGCACGCCACCACGCGCCCCACCCCAGCCACCTTCGGTACGACGATCGTCATGAACGCGGACGCGATCATCGGGTAGCGCCCGCCCGGCACGTACGCGCCGACCGCGTCCACCGGGATATGCCGGTGGCCGAGGCGAACGCCGGGCAGCGTCTCCACGTCGAGGTCCGCCAGCGTCGCCCGCTGCTGCTCCGCGAAGGCTCGTACCTGCGCCTGGGCGAACGCGATGTGCTCCTTGAGGTCATCCGGCACCGCCGCGCCGGCCGCGTCGATCTCGGCGCCCACCACCAGGAACGACTCGGGCGCCCAGCCGTCGAGCCGGAGCGACCAGTCGCGCACCGCGGCCTCGCCGCGGCGCTCGATGTCGCGCAGGATCTCCGCGACGGTGCTTTTCACGTCGTCGCCTGCCTGCGCGGGCGGGAGCCCTGAGCGCTTCAGGTAGTCCGCCACGTCTAGGCCGCCACGGCGGGCGCGTAGCCCAGCTCGGCAGAGAGCGTTGCCGCGGCGCTCATCACCGCCGTGCCGACTTCCGCGTAGCGATCGGCCTGGAGCTGCTCGACTGGCGCGACCACCGCGAGCGCACCGACCGCCTCGCCGCTCTCGGCGAACACCGGCGCGGCGAGCCCGCGCGTCCCACAGTCGTACTCGCGGTCCTCCACCGAGTAGCCGCGCGCGACCGTGCGCGCCAGCTCACGGCGCAGCGATTCGGGGCCGACGTTGGTGCGCTCGGTGAACGAAGCGAGGGGCTGCTCGAGGACAGCGTTGCGCCAGGCCTCACGCCACGCGAGCAGGGCCTTGCCGGCCGCGGTGCAATGGCAGGGCACGAGCTCGCGCAGGTGCGGCCGGCAGGCGCCGCACGACTCGCCCTCGTCGTGCACGAGGCACAGCGCGAACAGGTGACTCGGCACGCACAGGTGGCAGCTCGCGCCGACCTGCTTGCGCAGCGCGGTCACGTGCGGCAGTGCCGTCACCGGAAGCTCAGCACGCTCCACGACCTGGCCGGCAAGGGCGACAACGCGCATCGTCGGGCGGTACCGGCGGCGGCGATCGTCGGTGAGCGTCACGTAGCCCTCGCTGTCGAGGCGCTTGAGCACGCGCCGGGCGGTGCGCACGTGCACGCCGAGCGCGTCGGCAAGCTCGGGCGCCGATCGCGGCCGGACCGCCAGCAGCTCCATCGCACGCAGGGTGCGGGTCACATGCCATGCCTCAGGTGCGGACATGAGCCTCCTCCGGTTCGGGCGCGTCATGCGCCGGTTCGTTCTGCAGGCGTCCGGCCGCCGCGCTGAGGGCGCGCGCGTAGATCCGCACGTCGGCCCCGAGCACGAGCACGGTCGACCGTCCTCCGGCTAGCTCGATCAGCAACTCGGGGTCGTCCGGCCCGGCGACCCCGGATGCGATGCCCGCGGCGGTGCACGCGCGCTGGACGTGCGCGATCGCCTCGTGCAGCCGGGCCGAGCGGCGAGCTGTGTCCTCGCCCAGGTCGAGCGCGAGGTCGCCGCAGCCGACGACAAGCGCATCCACCCCGTCGACCTCCGCGATCGCCTCGGCGTCGTCGAGGCCGGCGCCCGACTCGATCTGGACCATGCACACCGGATCAGCCGTCCGCCGCGGATCCAGGCCATACGACGAGGCGCGCCTGGCCGCGAGACCGCGCGACCCGCGCGGCGGGTAGCGAAGCCGCCGGACCGCCCGCTCCGCCTCGGCCGCGCTCTCGACCCGCGGCACGATCACGCCTTGAACACCCGAGTCGAGCGCCGGGCCCAGGGCTGGGTCGTCCACACCGCTCACCCTGAGGAGGCCGGCAGCGCCGGCGGCACGCGCCGCGACGGCCAGCGGCAGGACGTCGCGTGCCCCGAGCGCGCCGTGCTCGAGGTCGATCCAGACGAAGTCCACGACGCTCGCCGTCAGCTCCGCCAGGGCGATGTCCGGGAGCGTCACGACGGTGCCCGTCACACGAGCGCCCGCGGCGAGCCGGCTGCGAAATGCCGCACTGTCCACGACCAGTGATCCAATCACTGGTCCACCGGTGAGGCACCGCACCGTCCCGTCCCTTCCGCGGCGAGACATCGCCCACCTGCTAGGCGGCGTCGGTGGCGGCCGCGCCGCGCTCGGCGTACTCGCGCAGGTAGCGCTCGACCGTGAGCAGGTGCGCGCGCATTGCGTCGCGGGCCTCGGCCGGATCGCCCGCGCGCACGGCCTTGAGGATCCGCTCGTGCTCCGGGAGGCCGCGCTCGAAGCGCATGCGCGGCCGCGCGAGCGCCGCGAAGGTCTCCGAGAGCGCGCGATGGATCGGCTGGGTCATCCGGCCCAGCACCGGGTTGCCGGCCGCCTGGACGACGGCGCGATGAAAGGCCACGTCCGCCTCGCGGTAGAGACGCTCGCCGGCGGGATTGTCGCGCGCGCCCTCAGCGGTGAGCCGCATTCGCTCGAACGCGTCGGACAGCCCGTCGACCGCCGCCTCGTCGGCTCGCTCCGCGGCGAGGCCGGCCGCCTCCACCTCCAGGATGCGCCGGCACTCGAGGTACTCGGCGATCACGCCCGCCGCCCGCCGCCCGCCCAGCAAGGCGGCCAGGACGTCGGAGTCGAAGCGGTCCCACTCGTGCTCCGGCCTCACCCGCGCGCCGCTGCCGTGCCGCACGGACACGAGGCCGCGTTCCTCGAGCCCGCGCACGCACTCGCGCGCGACGTTGCGGCTGACGTCGAAGCGCTCGGCGAGATCGAGCTCGCGCGGAAGCAGCTCGCCCTCCGCGTATCGCCCCGACGCGATCTCGCCGATCAGCACCCGCATCGCACCGGTGTGCAGCCGAGACATGCTGTGAGTGAATCTCATAGGCGGACCAAGGTCAAGTGACCGTTTTGGCTCTCGCTCGGCGGAAGCGGTGTTCCTAGCGTCGGTTGTCGGATGACGACCGTCCGGCTCACCGCCGCCCAAGCACTGGTCCGCTACCTGGGCGCGCAGTGGAGCGAGCGCGACGGAGCCGCGCGGCGCGTCGTGCCCGGCATCTTCGGGATCTTCGGGCACGGAAACGTGTGCGGGCTGGGTGCCGCCCTCGAGGAGGACGAGGGTCGTTCGCTCTCGTTTCATCAGCCCAAGAACGAGCAGGCGATGGTGCACGCCGCTCTCGGGTACGCGCGGGAGCACAACCTGCTCGCAACGCTCGCCTGTACGGCCTCCATCGGACCTGGCTCGACGAACCTGCTGACCGGCGCGGCCACCGCGACCGTGAACCGCATTCCGGTGCTGCTCCTGCCGTCGGACACCTTCGCCAACCGGCGACAGGGCCCGGTGATGCAGGCGCTCGAGCATGGGCTCGAAGGCGACCTGACCGTCAACGACGCGTTCCGCCCTCTCAGCGCTTTCTTCGATCGCATCACCCGCCCCGAGCAGCTGCTGGCATCGCTGCCAGAGGCGATGCGGGTGCTCCTCGATCCTGCCGAGACCGGGGCGGTGACGCTGTCGCTCCACCAGGACGTGCAGGCGGAGACGTGCGACTTCCCGGAGCAGTTCTTCGAGCCGCGCACTTGGCAGGTCGCGCGGCGCCCGCCCGCCGAGCGCGACGTGCGAGCGGCGGTCGAGGTGCTGCGAGCGGCCGAGCGGCCCCTGATCGTCGCCGGTGGCGGCGTGCACTACGCGGAAGCCCTGCCGGAGCTAGAGAAGCTCTCCGAGTCGTGCCGTCTTCCGGTGGCCGAGACCTCGGCCGGCAAGGGCGCGCTGCCCGGCGGCGCACTCGCGATGGGCGGCATCGGCGTGACCGGGACGCGCGCAGCGAATGCGCTGGCGCGCGAGGCCGACGTCGTCCTTCACGTGGGGACGCGCCTCATCGATCTCACCACCGGGTCGCATTCGCTCTTCCAGGACGCCGGCGTCCGCTTCATCGGCGTGAACGTCCGGGCGCGCGACGCTCACAAGCTCGGCGCTGTCCCCGTCGTCGGCGATGCCAGGCTCGGACTTCAGGCGATTCTGGGCGGGCTCGGTGGTTGGCACGCATCCGAGGGGTGGCGAGACAGGGCGCTCGCCGAGCGTTCGCGCTGGGAGCAGGCCCTCGACGCCGACCTGGAGCCTCGCGACGGCGAGCAGCTGACACAGGCGCAGGCACTGCGGGCGCTCAACGAGGCCGCCGGTCCGGAGGACAGGCTTGTGGTCGCCTCAGGGACGCCGCACGTGGACATCCACAAGCTCTGGGACCCGGCGGGGAGCGGCCGCTGCCTGATGGAGGTCGGCTTCTCGTGCATGGGCGGAGAGATCCCAACCGCGTTGGGCGTACGCATGGGCCGTGGGGGCCGTGGCGAGGTATACGTCGTGATCGGCGACGGCACCTATCTCATGGGGAGCACCGGGGAGCTCGTGACCGCCCGGCAGGAGGGCCTGAAGGTGACGATCCTCGTCGTCGAGAACGGTGGCTATCAGTCGATCCATGGACTGCAGCGCGCCCGCACCGGCCGGAGCTTCGGCCTCGAGTTCGGCGTAGACGTCGATTACGCCGCCAACGCCCGCAGCCTCGGCTGCGCGGCGTTCGTCGTGTCGTCGCTGGACCAGCTCCGTGACGCGCTCCACGAGGCTCGCGGCGAGATTCGGCCGACCGTGATCGTGACGCGGGTCGAGCCGCACCGGCTGCTGCTCGACTCCGAGTGCTGGTGGGACGTGGGCGTGGCCGAGGCCTCCGAGCGTCCGGAAACGCGGAGGCTGTCCGCGGAACACGCGCGCGGCAGGTCGCTCCAGCGCCACTACGGGTAGCTCGGTGCGGATCGTCGCGACTGCCGAGGTGCCGCCGGTGGCGCGAGAGGCCTTCGCTCCACTCGGCGAGATCGAGGTGGACGGCGAGATCGACCGGTGCCTGGCCGACGCCGAGATCCTGATCGTCCGGGGCACGCGCCTCGATGAGCCGCTCATCGAGGACGCGGCGCGCCTTCGGGCCATCGCTCGCACGGGCGCCGGGTACGACAATCTCGACGTCGCTGCGGCCACGCGCCGGCGGATTCCGATCGTCTACGCGCCCGATGTCGGAAGCCAGCCCGTGGCCGAGGGAACGCTCGCGTTGATCCTGGCGGCGGCAAAGCGCCTGCGAGAGCTCGGCCAGATCGTCCACTCGGCCGCGTGGGGCTCGCGCTACGAGGTCGTCGGCCTCGACCTCGAGGGCGCCTGCGCCGGGATCGTCGGCCTGGGTGCGATCGGGCGCCGCGTGGCGACCCTGTGCCGGGCACTCGGGATGCGCGTGATCGCCCACGACCCGGCCGCGGTCCACGTCGACCCTGACGGCGTCGAGCTGGTTTCGCTGGCGGAGCTCGTGGTGCGAGCCGACGTCATCACGCTCCACTGCGCGCTGACGGAGAACACCCGCGGGCTCGTCGACAGGGCCCTCCTCTCGCGCGTCAAGCCCGGCGCAGTCCTCGTGAACGTGGCACGTGGAGAGATAGTCGAGAGCGACGACGCCCTCGCCGACGCGCTCGTAAGCGGCCGGCTGTCAGCGGTTGCGCTCGACGTCTATCCGTCCGAGCCACCCCAGGTCGGACACCGGCTGTACAGCGACCCGCGTGTGATCTGCACACCTCACAGCGTCGGCCTCACGCGGCGCTGGAACGAGGAGGTCTTCTGGTCACTGGCACAGGGCGTCCGCAGCGTGCTCTCGGGCGAGCGACCACCGAACCTGCTGAACCCGGAGGCGATGACCTGACCTGGGCTGTCGCGTTTCGGACCGCTATCCCGGTTCGGGCGACGATCGACGGTCTCGCGGGATGCTCGGCTGACGCATCCATCGATCGACGCTCGAGGAATCATCCACCCAATCAGCCGATCGATGGATGTTGCCGCTGAGGCGGCGGGCGCACACTCGCGCCCATGCCGGTCGAGGTCCTGAGCAGCGACCTGGTCCACACCGTGGACGCGATCGACCTTCCGAGCCTGGGAAGCGAGGTGCTCGGTCGGGCGGAGCGGAGCGAGTCATATCCGATCGTCGTGACCCGCTCGCCGGAGGAGACCGTCGAGCGTCTGCTTCAGACGATCGGCGCTGCCAGCGTCGCGGTGATCACCGACGAGACGGTCGCCGAGCTCTACGGGCCGCTGGTGATCGGCGCGCTCCAGAAGGCGGGCGTCGGTGCGGAGATCGCCGCCGTCCCGGCGGGCGAGCGCCACAAGACGCTCAGGCAGGCGTTCGAGCTGCTCGACTGGCTCACCGGAACCCAGATCGGCCGCCGCGACTTCATCGTCAACTTCGGCGGTGGGGTCGTGATCGACATGGGCGGCTGGGTCGCGAGCTCGTACATGCGCGGCGTGCCCTACGTCAACCTGCCCACGACGCTGATCGGGCAGGTCGATGCCGGCATCGGCGGGAAGCTCGCGGTGAATCATCCCGTCGCGAAGAACCTCATCGGCGGCTTCTCACAGCCGCGTGCGGTGATCTCAGACGTGTCGTTCCTGAAGACCATCGGGACCAGGCAGCTGCGAGCTGGACTCGCCGAGTCCATCAAGAAGGCGATCATCGCCTCACCCGCGTACTGGCGGCTGATCGAGGAGAACGCCGATTCGATCCTGGCCGGCGACGGGCACGCGCTCGAGGCGCTGGTCCACGGCGCCGGCGCGATCAAGGCCGAGCTGATCGAGCGTGACCCGTACGAGGAGGACTCGCGCCGCACGCTTGGCTTCGGCCACGCGATCGCGCATCCGGTCGAGACTGTCACCGGCTACAGCGAGCTTCTCCACGGCGAGGCGGTCGCGTTCGGGATGGCGGTTGAAGCCCAGATTTCGGCGGCACGCGGGATCCTGAGCGCTGACCGCCTCGATCAGATCCTCGGATTGCTGCGGCGGGTGGGATTGCCGACGACCGCGCTCGAGCTCCCAGCGGAGCTCGACGGCGTGCGACTGTTGCAGGCGACGGAGCGCATCCGGCTGATCCGCGGCGGTGGATATCGCTTCGTGCTCCCCATTGAGCTCGGCGAGACGGTTATCGCCGACGACGTTACGCCCGAGGAGCTGAAGGCGGCGCTCCGGCGGTGCGGCATCGACGTATGACCGCGATCGCTCATATCGGCATCGCAGTGGCGGACCTGGATCGAGCCATCAGCTGGTACACGGAGGTTCTTGGCCTCGAGCCGCTCGGACGGGCGACGGCGGTGCGTGCGAACGAAGGGCACGCGGGCATCGTCGCCGCGGACGTCCTCGGCGACGGTTCGTTCCGGCAGGCCCACCTGACGAGCGCCAACGGCGTGGCACTGGAGCTGTTCGAGTTTGCAGAGCCCCGGCAGAAGTGGACAGGCATATTCCACGTCTGCCTCGTCCCGCCGAGCCTCGAGCGGACCGCGGCGCGGATCGCCGCGACGGGCGGCCGCCGGACCTCGCGGATCTGGCACATCTTCCCCGACGAGCCGTTCCGCACGTGCTACTGCGAGGACCCGTTCGGGAACACGATCGAGCTCTACACGCACAGCCACGAGCGGATCTACTCGAACCGGGATGCCCTGCGATGACGACGCGGACGCTGACGCACTCGGAGCGCCTGCTGCGGCGCGCGTCGCTCTTCATACCCGGCGGGGTGAACACCGCGAAGCGCCGGCCGCGCCCGCCGCTCTGCGTCCGGCGTGGCGAGGGCGGGCACATCGAGGACGTCGACGGGCGGCGCCTCATCGACTACCACGCCGCCTATGGCGCCGTCCTGCTCGGTCACGCCTACCCGCCGCAGGTGCGGCGGGTAGGCGAAGCGATCGAGCACGGCGTCCTGTTCGGGCTCGGAGTGACCGAGGCCGAGGCGCAGCTGGCGGAGAAGGTGGTCTCGCACGTCCCGTGTGCGGATCGCGTCCTCCTCTGCGGCAGCGGATCGGAGGCGACGCTTCACGCGATCCGGGTCGCTCGCGCGGTCACCGGGCGCTCCAGGATCGTGAAGTTCCAGGGTGCCTACCACGGCTTCCACGACTACGTGGCAAGGAACTTCCAGAGCCGCGCACCGTTCTCCGCCGGTGTTCTCGACGCCGCGCTCGAGAACACGCTGATCTGCGAGTTCAACGACCTGGCGAGCGTGGAGCGGGCCTTCGAGGCCTCGGCGGGAGAGGTGGCGGCGGTCGTGACCGAGCCGATCGTCCACAACGCGGCCGGCCTGATGCCGCGCCCCGGCTTCCTCGAAGGGCTGCGCTCGCTCTGCGACCGCGCCGGAGCACTGCTCATCTTCGACGAGGTCATCACCGGCTTCCGGCACCACATCGGCGGCTACCAGGCCATCGCGGGCGTGACTCCGGATCTCGCCACGTTCGGGAAGGCGCTCGGGAACGGCTTCCCGATAGCGGCGGTTGCCGGTCGTGCCGAGTACATGGAGCGGTTCTGCACAGCCGACCACGGCGACGTCTGGTTTGCCGGCACCTGCAACGGCAACGTGCCCGGCGTGGCGGCCGCGCTGGCCACAATCGACATCCTGGAGCGCGGGGCGGTGCACGATCACGTATTCCGGCTCGGCGACCGCATGCGCGCCGGACTCCGCGAGGTGGCCGCTCGATGCTCGGTACCCGCCACGGTAAGCGGGTTCGGCTCGATCTTCGCCCTCTGCTTCATGGAGGGTCCGCTCGAGACCTACGACGACACGCTGCGCAACGACGCAGGCCTGTTCGTGCGCTACCGGCGCGAGCTGGCGCGCCACGGAGTCTTCGAGATGCCGGAGAACCTCGGCCGCAGCCACGTGATGTACAGCCACACCGACGCCGACGTGGATCTCACGCTGGAGGCCGCCGAGGCGGCTCTCCGGACCGCCCTTGACTCACCTCCTCCTTGAAGGCCACGCGCGAAGCCCAGTCCACCGGAGGCGGGGACTCCGCCGGCAGCACCCTGCGCAGCAGATCGACGCTCGCCGCGAGCGTGTCGTCGGGCGTCAGGAAGGGGTCCTCGCATTCGATGCTCAGAGTGCCGGTGTATCCGACCCGCCGGAGCGCGATGACCAGTCGCGACCAGAAGAGCTCCGAATGGCCGTAGCCGGGCGTGCTGAAGGTCCAGGGGCGCCGGTCCCAGCAGTCGTAGTCGAGCGGCGAGGCCACGCCGTCCCTCTCGATCAGGCGCCGGTCGAGGCATGCGTCCTTCACGTGGCAGGTCCGGATGTCGGGGCCAACGGCCCCCACGACGGCGAGCGGGTCCATGCCCTGCCACCAGAGGTGCGAGGGATCGAAGTTCATCGCGATCGCCGGGCCGATCTCCTCCCGCAGCCTCCTGAACGTGGGCGTGTTGTAGACCACGTCGGCGGAGTGCGGCTCGACGCAGAGGACGACTCCGTGGTCCTCCGCGATACCGGCCGCCTCGCGCCAGTACGGCAGGACCCGCTCCTCCCATTGCCACCGGTAGACGTCGCCGAGGCCCGGGAACGCGGAGTTGACGATCCAGTTGGGCGTGCGATCGCCGGGCGCACCGGCCGGGAGCCCCGCGAGCAGGCTCACGTGCCGGACACCGAGCTCCGCGGCCAGGTGGCAGGTCGCAAGGAAGTCGGCGTGGTCAGAGCGGGCGCGCTCCGGGTCCGGATGGAGCGGATTCCCGTGACACGAGAACGCACACAGCGACAGCCCGCGCTGCTCGAGGCTGTCCCGGAACCGCGCGAGCTCGCCGGCGTCGCGCGCCAGCCGGACGGGGTCGTAGTGCACCGTCGGAATGTGACCGCCGCCGCAGGCCTCGATCTGGCCGATTCCGTGGGCGACCGCGGCGTCGAGCATCCGCTCCCACGGACGGTCGAGCATGCTGGCGGACATCAGCGCGATCTCCACCCCGCGATTCTTGGCCGTAGAGCGCCGGCGCGGGAGGGCGAGTTCTGTCCTATCGGGGTTGCCGTCGCGGGCCTCGGGTCGATCGGCCTCCTCCACGCGCGCCACGTCGCGCACGTATCCGGCGCGCGTCTCGCATTCGTGGTGGATCAAGACGCCTCGCGTGCACGGGCCGCGGCCGGCGAGCTGAACGTGCCCTGGTCGTCCTCATACGCGGACGCCCTCGCGGAGCCGGCGGTCGACGCGGTCGTCATCGCGACGCCCACGCCGTTGCACGCCGAGATGGTCCAGGAGGCCGCGGCCGCCGGCAGGCACGTCTTCTGCGAGAAGCCCCTGTCGCTGGACGTGGACAGCGGACGAGCGGCGACCACGGCAGCTCGGAGCGCGTCGGTCGCCCTGCAGGTGGGCTTTCAGCGGCGCTTCGACGCGGACTTCCTGGCGGCCAGGGCTCACGTCGAAGCCGGTGAGCTCGGCCCGGTCCAGCTCCTCCGGATCTCGCACCGAAACCGCGAACCGCCACACGCCGGAGAGCTGACCGGGCGCCTTGGCAGCCCCTTCGTCGACATGACGATCCATGACTTCGACACCGCGCGCTGGCTCGTGGGCGAGATCGCGGAGGTCAACGCCTTTGCGAGCACGAGTACGGGCGTCGTGGTGGCGCGCTTCGAGAGCGGAGCGCTGGCCGTGATCGACAACACGCGCGCGGCCGTCTACGGCTTCGAATGTGCGGTCGAGTTGATGGGCGAACGCTCGACGCTGAGGATCGGCTGGGGCGCCGGCCCCCCGTGTGTGGAGCACCTGACGGCACGTGGGCGCACGGCCCCGCTGCCGGCCGACCACGTGCAGCGCCACCGAAGCGCCTACATCGAGGAGCTCCGCCACTTCGTCGGCTGCGTGCGCTCGGGCGCCCGCCCCGCGGTCGGGGGCGCCGACTCCGTGGCGGCGCTCGAGCTCTCGCTCGCAGCGGAGCGATGCGTCGCGTAGCGCTCGTAACGGGTGCGACGCGTGGGATCGGCCGCGCCTGCGTCGAGCTGCTCGCCCGCCGCGGGTGGTCGGTCGTGATGGTGGCGCGCGACACGCGCGAGCTCTCACGGCTGGAGGAGCGGCTCGGAGACGGGTGCGTCGGCGTCGCCGGCGACGTCGCGGACGCGGCCGTCAGCCGTGCGGCGGTGCGCGCCGCGACCGAGCGCTTCGGCCGTCTGGATGCGGCCGTCGGGAATGCCGGCGTGACGCTTGCGAAGCCGGTCGAGGAGACCGGAGAGGCCGAGCTCGACCGCCTGCTGGCCGTAAACGTGAAGGCGCTCGTCTACCTGGCCCAGGCGGCCCACGCGCCGCTTCGGAGAACGCGTGGGTCGTGCATCGTCGTGGCCTCGAACAAGGGCCTCGTCGCGCAACGAGGTTCGCCGGTGTACGTCGCCACCAAGGGTGCAGCCGTCCAGCTCGCGAGGGCGCTCGCGCTCGACTGGGCGCGTGACGGCATACGAGTGAACGCGCTCTGCCCCGGCCTGGTGGACACGGGCATGTTGCGGTCCTTTGCCGCCGCGCAGGCCAATCCTGACGAGGCATGGGCGGCGCTCGCGAGCGAGCAGCCGCTCGGCCGGCTGGCGCGGCCCGAGGAGTGCGCCGAGGTGCTCGTGTGGCTCGCGTCGCCGGCGGCCTCGTTCATCAGCGGCGTTGCGCTGCCGGTGGACGGAGGATTCACGGCCCAGTGATGGCCGGAACGGTCATGGGGACATTAGGAGGCCTTGTTCGCCGGATCGCCGCTGAATAGCTGTGTAGGCATGCGACGCTCAATGGCGATGACGGCTGCGCTGGTGCTGGTTGCCCTCGTTGGGATCCAGACCGGCTGCGGGGACGACGACGAGTCCGCGAAGGGCTCCTCCGGAAAGGGCTCCGACTACGAGCTCGTGTTCATCCCCGGAGTCACCGGCGACGACTTCTTCCACACGATCTGGCTGGGCGCGCAGGAGGAGGCGAAGCGCCTCGGCGTCTCGATAGAGCAGCAGGCGCCGCCCAAGTACGAGCCCTCATCCCAGATCCCGATCGTCAACGCGGCGGTCGCCCGCCGGCCCGACGCCCTGATCGTCGCCGCCACGGACGCCGAGGCGCTCCAGGCGCCGCTCGAGCAGGCAGCAGGGCGCGGAATCAAGGTCGTCACCTTCGACACGACGACCGAGGACCCGAGCTTTGCGGTGACGCACGTCTCCAGCGACATCGTCGAGGCAGGCCGTGTGGTCGCCGAACAGCTCGTGGACTTCACCGGAGGCAAGGGCAAGCTCATGTACATCGACCACGCCCCCGGAGTCGGGTTCGCGCGCGACCTGCGCGCCGGCTTCACCGAGGTCGTCAAGGGCGAGCCCGGCCTCGAGCTGTTGCCGATCCAGTACTTCGACCTAGATCCCCAGAAGGCGAACAGCATCACGCGGACGACGATCACCCGGCACCCCGACCTCGCGGGCGCGTTCGTCGGCGTGGCCTTGGGAAGTCAGGGCGCGATCCCCGCGCTCCAGGCGGCCGGGAAGCTCGGGGATGTCAAGACGGTGGCATTCGACGCCTTCGTTCAGAACATCAAGCTGCTCAAGGAGGGAAAGCTGGACGCCGTCGTCTCGGTCGCGGCGCGCGAGTACGGCGCCGCGACGGTCCGCGCGGCGGTCGACGCCCTGGGCGGCAAGAGCGTGCCGAAGAGGGTTCAGCCGAAGATCTGCCCGTTCACCGCAGAGACCGTCGACGATCCCGAGAACGCGCCCTGCCTGTACTCGCGTGCACCGCAGTAGCGAGGCTCGGAGGGCGGCACTCGAGCTGCGCGGCATCTGGAAGTCGTTCGGGCAGGTCGAGGCGCTGAGGGGCGTGGACCTCGAGGTCTTCCGCGGGGAGGTCCACGCGGTGATGGGTGACAACGGGGCGGGCAAGTCGACTCTCCTGAAGGTTGCCGCCGGAGTCGTGCGTCCGGATCAGGGCGAGGTTCTGATGGCCGGCGTCCATGTGCAGCTCGACTCGCCGCTCGACGCCCGGCGCGCCGGGATCGAGACGGTGTACCAGGACCTTGCGCTCGCGGACCACCGCTCCTGCGTGGCGAACGTCTACATCGGCAGGGAGGTCCGCCGCGGCGGGCTGCTCGGGCGCCTCGGCGTCCTCGACCGGGCCAGGATGGGTGCGCGGACGAGCGAGGCCTTCGAGGGGCTGTCAGTGCCCGTGCGGGATGTCGAGCGGCCGGTGCGGCTGCTGTCCGGCGGCCAGCGGCAGGGCGTTGCGATCGCGCGGGCCGCGATCTGGGCGGAGACGGTCGTGCTGCTCGACGAGCCGACCGCGGCGCTCGGGGTGCGCCAGCGGGCCGCCGTGGATGCTCTCATCGAGAACCTGCGCAGCCGCGACTTCGGCGTGATGCTGATCTCGCACGACGTCCCGCAGGTGCTGGCGATCGCGGACCGCGTGACCGTGCTGCGGCTCGGCGAGAACGCGGGAACGCGCTCGCGCGGCGACGCGGACGCAAGCTGGATAGTCAACTCGATGGTCGGCACCGCCGCGTGACCGTGCCGCGGCTCGTCCGCGTCGTCCCCTCGAGCGGGGTGTTCTGGATCTTCGTCGTTCTCGTGGCGCTCGTCGCCGCCTTCGCGGCGATCCTGCCGGCGGACACGTTCGTCAGCACCTTCAACGCGCAGACGATCGCCGGCGACGCGTCCGTGATCCTGATCCTCGCTGCGGGCGCGACGCTCGTGATCATCAGCGGCGGCCTCGACCTCTCCATAGGCTCGGTGATGACGTTTGCCGCCGTCGCGTCCGCGCTCGTGATGAAGGACATCGCCGGCGAGTCGGGTCAGCACCAGCTCGCGGCGGCCGTGGCCGGCCTCGGCGTGGGCATCGCATCCGGTGTCGCGTGGGGCGCGATCAACGGTGCCCTGATCGCGTTCGCGCGGCTGCCGCCGTTTGTGGTCACGCTGGGCTCGCTGGGCGCGGCGCTCGGCGCCGCCCGGCTCCTGAGCGGCGGAGCGAACGTCAGCGGGGCGCCGCCGGATGTGCAGGATCGGGTTGGCCTGGCCACGGTCGCCGGTGTGCCCGTGCCGTTCCTGATTGCCGTGGGACTGGTGCTCGCCTGTGGATTTCTGCTCGCGCGCACTCGCTACGGCGAGCACAACTATCTGATCGGCTCCAACGAGGAGGCAGCGCGGCGCGGCGGCATTGCGATCCCCCGTCACCTCTTCCTGCTGTACGTGCTGTCCGGCGCGCTCTCGGGGTGCGCCGGCCTGATCGAGGTCGCGCGCTTCGCGGTCGCCAGCGTCTCCACCGGCCATACGACGGAGCTCATCGCCGCCCTGGCCGCGGTCGTGATCGGCGGCGCGAGCCTCACCGGCGGGGTGGGAATCATGTCTGGGACGGTCGTGGGCGTGTTCATCCCCGTGGTCCTCGCCAATGGCCTCCTCATCGGCGGCGTCGAGCGCTTCTGGCAGGACGTCGTGGTGGGTGTGATCCTGGTCGCGGCTGTCTGGTTCGACCAGTGGCGTCGCGCACAGACACTCCTTGATCGCTGAGCGCGGAGACCGCGGTCACTGACAGCATCACCACGACCGCTCCCACTATCTGGGTAGGGGTCAGGAGCTCGTCCAGCAGGAGCCACGAGAGCCCGGCCGCCACCGCCGGCTCGGCGCAGATGACGGCGGAGGCGGTGAGCGCCGACGCCAGCCGGACGCCCGACGCGAGCAACACCAGGGCGAGGGCGGTCAGCGCGCCGATGGCGAGGCCGTAGCCGGCCGTCTCCGGCCGCCGCAGCTCATCCGCGACACCGGACGGATCGAGCGGGACCACGGCCGCCGCGGCCACGGACGCCGCCACCCAGGCCGCGACCGGCGACCGGGTCCCCGCGCCGGCCTCTTCCAGGCTGAGGAAGAAGGCAGCCGACATGACAGAGGCACCGAGCGCGAGCGCGACCGCCGCGGGATCCAGTGGCCGGCCATCCGGCGTGGCCACGAGCAGCGCGAGCCCGGACAGGAGCCCGGCCAGGCCCAGTGCGCGCCCGGGGCCGAGTCGCTCGCCGCGGACCAGCCAGGCGGCTAGTGCGACCCAGACCGGGGCTACGAACAGGAGCAGGACCACCGTGCTGGCCGGGGCACGCGCCAGCGCCTCGAACTCACCGAGTCCCGCAGCCGCGAATGCCAGGCCTGCGAGCGCGCACAGCGTGAGCTCGCTGCGTCCCAGCCGTGGCCGCACACGCAGCGCGATGGCGCTCAGAACAAGCGCGGCCACCATCACCCTCGCGCCCAGCAGCGAGATCGGGTCCGAGCCCGCCTGGTACGCGCGTTTCGCCAGCACGGATACCGCTCCGAACGCCGCCGCCGCGCCAAGGATCGAGCCGACACCGCGCACCCGCCAACGGTTGCGGAGCACACCCGCGAGCGGCATCCATCGATCGGTTGATTGTGAGGATGAGACTCGATCTGGCCTCGCCCGCATCGGCTGCTCTGGAAGGGTCGAGCGCATGGCATCTCTCGAAGGCCGCCGTGCGCTGGTGACCGGCGCGGGGACCGGGATCGGCGCGGCGACGGTGGCGCGGTTCGAGGCGGAGGGCGCGAAGGTGTTCGGCGTCGACGTCCTGCCCGGCTACCCGGGACTCGTGGCCGACGTGACGGATCCCGACGAGCTCTCCGCCGCGATCCTGTCCGCCGGCGAGCTCGACATCTGCGTTGCGAACGCCGGAGTGTCGCTGATGGAGCCATTCCTCGAGGGCGGGCTCGGATCCTGGCGCAGGGTCGTGGACGTGAACCTGCTCGGCGTGATGCTCACGCTTCAGGCTGCGGCGAGCGCGATGCCGCGCGGGGGCCGCCTGCTCGCCACCGCGTCGATCGCCGGGCTGCACGGGGAACGGGAAGCGGCGGCCTACTCCGCCAGCAAGGCGGGGGTGATCGCGCTGGTCCGGACGCTTGCGATCGAGCTCACGCCACTCGGCATCACGGTGAACGCGGTCGCCCCGGGCCAGATCGAGACCGGCATGAACCGGCGCGATCTCGAGCTGGTGAGCGAGCGCGAGGGACGCCCGGCCGAGGACGTGCTGCGCGACCATCTCGACCGCCATGTGCCGATGCGGAGGATCGGCACGCCCGAGGAGGTGGCGGCTTTGTTCGCGTTCCTTGCCTCCGACGACGCCGCCTTCATAAACGGGGCCGTCATCCCTGTTGACGGCGGAGAGCTCGCCTAGCCCGCTCGCGCCGCCTCGGCGGTCGCGCCCACCAGCTGGCCGCCTGGGCAATCGCACGCCTTGACCTCGCGGCGCGGGTTCACGAGCCCGGCGAGGCCCAGCGCGCCGCCCAGGGCCACCAGGCCGGTGGCGATCGCGATTGCCAGGTGGAACGCGTCCACGGACGATTCGCGCGACGCGCGAGCCAGCCGGGCGCGCACCGCGGGCGGGGCGTCGTCGACCGCCACCCGCGCCAGCGGCTGCTTCTCGGCCTCGTCGATCGCGCGGCTCACGGCAGGCCGGTTCGCGGCGGCTCCGAGGTCCTCGCGCAGCGACGTCCCGAACGACGACGCCACGAGCGCGCCCACCGCGGCGATCGCGATCAGGCTCGCCACTCGGGCGATCGCGTTGTTGACCCCTGACGCGATGCCCGCGTTGTGCTCGTCGGCGTCGGCGAGCACGGTCGCGGTGAGCGGCGCGACCGTCATCGACAGCCCCAGGGCGAATACCAGTAGGCCGGGCAGCATGTCCGTCACGTAGTCCACGTCAGCGTCGAGGCGAAGGAACAGCGCCAGGCCCGCGGCGGCGATGAGCGGCCCGCAGCCCATGAAGAAGCGCGGCCCGTAACGGTCCGCGAGTCCTCCGAAGCGGGTCGAGAGCAGGAACATCACGAGCGTGACCGGGATGGTCGTGGTGCCGGCCTCGATCGCGCTGTAGCCCGCCACCTGCTGCAGGTACAGCACCAGGAAGAAGAACAGCAGGCCCAGCCCCGCATACATCGAGAACGTCTCGACGTTGCCGATGGCGAAGTTCCGGCGCCGGAACAGCGACAGCGGCAGCATCGGGTGGCGGCTGCGCGCCTCCCACACGATGAAGGTGCAGAACAGGACGGCGCCCGCGGCCAGCGGCAGCCACACGGTCGGGTCGCTCCACCCGTTGCGCGGCTGTTCGATCAGCCCGTAGGTGAGTCCGGCGAGCCCGAACGCGCAGAGCGCGGCGCCGACGAAGTCCACCCGCGCGTCCGCCGGCCGTGGCCGCCCCTGCGCCATGACACGCCAGACCAGGCCCAGCGTGATTAGGACGATCGGGATGTTGATCGCGAAGATCCAGCGCCACGACGCGGCGTCCACGAGCTGCCCGCCGATCAGCGGGCCCAGCACGGTCCCGATTCCACCCCACGCGGTCCACGCGCCGACCGCCTTGCCGCGCTCGTCGGGCGGGAACGTGGCGACTATCACGGCGAGCGCGGCCGGAGTGAGGAGCGCCCCGAAGACCCCCTGCAGCGCCCGCGCGATCACCAGCAACTCGATCGTCGGCGCGATTGCGCAGAAGACCGACGTGATCCCGAAGCCCGCGACTCCGGTCATGAACATTCGCCGCTCGCCGAACAGGTCGCCGAGCGAGCCCCCGATCAGGATCAGGGAGCTGAGCGTGACGAGGTAGGCGTTCGCGGTCCACTGCTGCCCGGCGAGGCCGCCGCCGAGGTCGTCGGCTATCGAGGGCAGTGCCACGTTCACGACCGTGGAGTCGACCGTTACCACGGTCGTGCCGAGGATCGCCGCTACGAGTACCAGGCGCTTCTGCGAGGCCGCCCGTGACGGCCTGGCGCCGGATTCAGTCCTCGAAGAAGGCGTAGCCATATTCCCCGCGCTTGTAGGCGAGCTTCGCGATGGCGATCATCCGCTCGTCGTCGTTGCGCTCGACCTGGTCGAGCGCAAGCGCCACCCGCGCGGCGGCGCGCCGGCAGAACGTGTCGCAGATGTAGCGCTCCTGGCCCGACGGCTCCACGCCGTGCTCGTCGAGGTGCGCCGTGACCCGCGAGAGCACGGCCACCTGCGCGTAGATGTCCGAGACCGCCGACGCCAGCCGCTTCTGGTGGAACTGCCGTTCGACGATGCCGCCCCGGTGCTCGCGCAGCAGGCTCTCGGTCACCGCGCGCAGCCGCTTCACCTGATCCGAGACCGCCCCGGCCAGGTCGTCGAGCTCGTCGTGCACGCGCGTGATGCGGTCCGGGTTCACCCCACGGGCGATGCGCCCCGCCACGTACTCCGCCAGCACGCCGATCGAGCCGATCGGGTCCGCGAGTGAGACGTCGCCCATCTCCTTCAGCTCGTCGCCGAGCGGCTTCATCCCGGCCAGGGCGATGAACGCCCGCATCACGTCGTTCGCACCCTCGAAGATCGGGAAGATCCTGATGTCGCGCAGGTACTTCTCGTACGGCTGGTCGCGCATGTAGCCCGCGCCGCCGGCCAGCTGGAGCGAGCGGTTCGCCGCGTACCAGAGGAACTCGGTCCCGGCCACCTTGCAGATCGCCGACTCGAGCGAGTAGTCCTCCACGCCCTGGTCGACCAGCCCCGTGCTGAGGTACGCCATCGACTCGAGGCCGAACAGATACGAGACCGCCCAGCCGATCTTGTCCTGCACGAGCTCGAAGTCCGCCAGCGGCATCCCGAACTGGCGGCGCTCCTTCACGTGGCGGATCGTGTGGTCGAGGAGATACTTCGCCCCTCCCACCGACCCCGTGCCGAGCGACAGCCGCCCGTTGTTCAGCACGTGCATGGCGATCCGGAAGCCATCGCCCGGCTCGCCGAGCACGTTCTCGGCCGGCACGCGGATGCCGTTGTAGCGCAGCTCGCGCAGGTCGTTGCCGCGCAGGCCCATCGTGTCGAAGCGCCTGCCCACCTCGAGGCCGTCCATCCCCTGCTCGAGGATGAACGCGGTGTACTCCCGCTCGCCCGTCGAGGCGAAGGTCACGAGCACGCCGGCCTTGGAGCCGTTGCCGATGTAGTGCTTCAGGCCGTCAAGGCGCCACGAGCCGTCCGCCTCGCGCTCCGCGCGCGTCTCCATGCTCGCCACGTCCGAGCCGGCGTTCGGCTCCGTGAGCGCAAACGCGGCGAGCTTGCGACCGCTCGCGAGGTCTGGGAGGAAGCGCTCCTTCTGCTCGTCGCTCCCGAACAGCGCGATTCCCTTCATCCCGATCGACTGGTGAACGCCCATGACGACGCTGAGAGTCGCGTCGATCTGCGCGAACACCTCGGACACGCGGCAGTAGCCGGTCTGGGAGAGGCCCTGGCCGCCGTACTCCTCGGGGACGTAGAGCCCGAGCAGGCCCCGCTCGCCGAGCTCGGCGATGGTGTCGTCGCCGAGCCAGCGCTCCTCCTCGACCTTTGCGGGGTCGTAGGGCAGCTCGCGCAGCGCGGCGATCAGTGCCCTGATCCGGTCCTGCTCCTCGGGGTCCGGCTTGGGGTACGGGAAGACGAGCTCCTCGTGGATCTGGCCGAGGAACAGCGACTTCGCGAACGATGAGACGGCGCGCTCTGTGGCCGCCTCCATCAGACGGCCGGGCCGGCGCCGTTCACCGAGTCCGCGGCACGTGGCTCCGGTCCCACGTAGCGAGCGGTCGGCCGGATCAGGCGACCCTCGCGCTTCTGCTCCATGATGTGCGCCGCCCAGCCGCCCACGCGCGCGCTGGCGAACAAGGGCGTGAACAGGTCCGGCGGAACGTCGGCGAAGTCCAGCACCACCGCGGACCAGAACTCGACGTTGGTGGCCAGCACGCGGTCGGGCTTGCGCGCCCTGAGCTCGGCGAGAGCGGCCTCCTCGAGCTTCTCGGCGACCTCGAGCCGGGGCGCGCCGATCTCGCGCGCGGTGCGGCGCAGCACGCGCGCCCGCGGGTCCTCCGCCCGGTAGACCCGGTGGCCGAAGCCCATCAGGCGGTCGCCGCGGTCGAGCGCCTGCTTCACCCAGCGCTCGGCGTCGCCGGTCGCCTCGACCTCGTCGAGCATCTGGAGGACGCGCGAGGGAGCGCCGCCGTGCAGCGGGCCGGAGAGCGCCCCGACCGCGCCTGAGAGCGCGGCGGCCACGTCGGCGCCCGTCGAGGCGATCACGCGCGCCGTGAACGTCGACGCGTTGATGCCGTGCTCGGCCGCCGAGATCCAGTACGCGTCGATCGCCTTCACGTGGCGCGGGTCGGCCTCGCCGCGCCAGCGGATCAGGAAGCGCTCGGGGATCGAGGCGGCCTCGTCGACGTCCGCCTGTGGGATCGGCGGCCTGCCCACCCCGCGCGCGGACTGCGCCACGAACGACAGCGCCATCACCGATACACGCGCCAGGTCCTGGCGCGCCTGCTCTTCAGTGATGTCGATCAGCTGGCCGAGGCCCCACTCGGGCGCGAGCATCGCGAGCGCCGACTGGAGGTCCACCCGCGGGTCGCCGGTGCGAACGGCGAGCGGGTGCGGCTCTGCCGGCGGGAGGCCCGGCTCGAAGTGCCCGTCGACCAGGAGGCCCCAGACCTTCTCGTACGGGACGTTCCCGACAAGCTCCTCGATATCGACCCCGCGATAGCGGAGCGCGCCGCCTTCCTTGTCGGGTTCGGCGATCGACGTATCGAACGCGATCACTCCCTCAAGACCCGACGGAACCTCGATCATGGGCTGAGAATACTTACGCGTTGTGGTGAGACTGGCGACAGAAGAGGACGCCGCCGACGTCGCTCGGCTCATGATCGGCTTCCGCGACTGGTGGCAGCGGCAGGAGCCGGACGACGCCGCTTTCGAGGCGGGCGTGCGGCGCCTGCTGGCCGACCCGAACACCGACTTCCTGCTCGCCGGCGACCCTCCGGAGGGCGTCTGCCAGCTCCGCTACCGCTATGCGGTCTGGACCGAGAGCGAGGACTGCTGGCTGGAGGACATCTTCGTGGCCGCGGACGCGCGCGGCTCGGGTGTTGGACGCGCGTTGATGGAGGCCGCGTTCGAGCGGGCGGGCGAGCGCGGCTGTGCTCGCATGGAGCTCGACGTCAACGAGGCGAACCCGGCGGCGCTCAGCCTCTACGAGTCACTCGGCTTCGAGAGCTGGTCCGATCCGCCCGGCGGGCGGAACCTGCTCATGCGGCGGCGTCTCTGACCTCTTCTACCTGATCGCCGACGACGATCCGGCCGGCCTGCACGATGTCGGCGCGGAGGCCCGCGCGGTGCACCATCCCCTTGAGGACGCCCGGGTAGGTCAGGCCCTCGATGTGGTTGCAGGGCTCGCACCACTCGGCACCCACCGCCTCCACCTCGCCGACGCGGAAGCGCTTGCCGAGCAGGTCGTTCAGCCGGACCCCGCTGGTGAGCACCTGGCGGCGGATCTCGGCGTGCGACAGCTCGATCCCAGTGTCTTCGCGAAAGGCCTCGAGCGCCTCCGCTTCGACCAGCGTGATGTCGCCGCGACCGAAGTAGCGGTCGCCGGGCAGGCCCTCGTCCGTGACGTCGATGCTGTCGACGGGCTCCGGGAGCTCCTCGTGCTCGGGGGCGATTCGAATGGCCTCTACGCGTCCGGGCATGGCATCCAGGGTAGCCTGCTCCGCGCGATGCGCATTCTCGAAGAGGTCGTCGAGCGCTACCTGCATGAGCTGCGCCCCGAGCGCTCCGAGGTAATGCGCGAGATGGAGGAGCACGCGGAGCGCGACTCGATCCCGATCGTGCACTGGGAGACGGGCCGCCTGCTCGCGGTGCTGTGCCGGGTGCTCGACCCGGTCGTGCTCGAGGTCGGCACGGCGATCGGATACTCGACGCTGCACATGGCCGAGCAGCTCCAGAGCGGGCGGGTCGTGACGCTGGAGCGCGACCCGGAGCGCGCCGCGCAGGCGCGCTCCTACCTCGAGCGCAGCGGTGTCTCGGACCGGGTGGGGCTAGTGGAAGGCGACGCCTTGGAGACGCTGCCGGCTCTCGACGGTCCCTTCGACCTGCTCTTCGTAGACGCCAGCAAGGGCGAGTACGCGCGCTACATCGAGCTGGCGGAGCCGAAGCTCACCGACCGCGCGCTGATGGTCGTGGACAACCTGCTGATGCGGGGTGAGGTGGCATTGCCGGAGGACGCCGAGACCTGGTGGAACCCGGACTCACTGGCATCCGCCCGGCGCCTGAACGCCGACCTGCTCGCGTCCGAGGACTGGCTGGCGTGCGTGCTGCCCGTGGGCGACGGGATCGGCGTCGCGGCACGCCGCTAGCGAACGACGGCATTGAGGTGAGTGACCGTCCTGGGTAGGGCGGCGTATAGGCGCCTAATCCAGGACGGTCACCTGCTTCAACGCTGCCGTTCGCTTCAGCCCAGAACCGGCACCCGGCGCTCGTCGTCCAGCTTGTCGAGCGCGCGCCCCCGGGATCTTGAACACGAGGTCGTGGGCGAGCTGGTGGAAGCGCCGCAGCGGGCCGAAGTGGTCGTAGAAGCCCTGGGCGAACACGAACGTGTCGGCGATCAGGGTGCCGCCCGAGTGGTTCCCCACGAGGAGGATCGGGCCCTCGGCCGGTATGTTCGAGAGGCCGCGCACCTCCGCCCGGAAGTAGAGCTTCGACATCGCGCGCAGGGCCGGCAGCGTCGTACGGATATAGGCGGGATCCCACGCGTCGAGCCAATCGTCGGGGTGTCTCCGGGCCCCGATCATGTCCTCGGTCGCGACGGCCGCCATACGGGCCGAGCCCGCCGCAGCGCCAAGCACCTGCTCCAGGAGCGCCTCCTCCGCCATGAGCTGGCTATACCCGTGCCGCGGCGCGATGATCCGGTCATGCGTCCGCTCCTCATCGCCTTCGCCGTCGGCCAGCTCGTCCTCGGCCTGCTTCTCTGGCTCACACCCGGGTTCTTCTACGACGAGATCGGCCCGTTCGGCGCGCAAAACGACCACTACATGGGGGACGTAGCGACCTTCTATCTCGCACTTGGGGCTGCTGTGTTGGTCTCGGTGCGGCGCGAGTCGTGGCGTGTGCCGGTACTCACGCTTGCGCTGGTGCAATACGCGCTTCACTCGCTGAATCACCTGATCGACATAGGCGAGTCCGATCCGGGCTGGATCGGTCCGGCGGATTTCGTGTTGCTTACCCTGGGTGCGGCGTTGGTTGCGTGGATGCTGAGACGAGAGACGGCGACATGAGGGTCTTCGTCGCGGGCGCCAGCGGCGCAATCGGGCGGCCGCTCGTGTCGAAGCTCGTCACGGCCGGTCACGAGGTCACCGGGACGACCCGCTCCGAGGCCAGGGCCGAGGCGGTGCGCGCGGCCGGCGCGCGGGCCGCGGTCGTGGACGTGTTCGACGCCGATGCGCTCGGCGCGGCGATGCGCGAGGCCGCGCCCGAGGTCGTCGTCCACCAGCTCACCTCGCTGCCGGATCGGCTGGATTTCCGCAAGGAGGACCTCTACGTGCTCACCAACCGTCTTCGGACCGAGGGCACCAGGAACCTGTTGGACGGGGCACGCGCGGCCGGCGCGCGGCGCTTCATCTCACAGAGCATCGCCTTCGCCTACCGAAACGATGGTGCGCGGGTGAAGACCGAGGTCGACCCGCTCCTGGACAGCGCCCCCGCTCCGTTCGAGGGCGGTGTCACGGCGCTCCGCGAGATGGAGTCGATGGTGCTCGACGCCGAAGACCTCGATGGCCTGGTGCTCCGATACGGCTTCTTCTACGGCCCGGGCACCCACTACGCCCGGGACGGGGCGCTCGTGGCCGACGTCCGGCGGCGGCGCCTCCCGGTCGTCGGGAAGGGCACCGGCGTCTTCTCGTTCATCCACGTGGACGACGCGGCGGACGCCACGGTGGCCGCCGTCGAGCGCGGTGCCCCGGGCGTCTACAACATCACCGACGACGAGCCTGCGGCGATGAGCGACTGGGTTCCGGTCCTGGCCGCCGCCGCCGGCGCGAGGCGCCCGCTGCGCGTGCCGGTCTGGCTGGCAAGGCTCGTCGGCGGCAAGCAGGCCGGCACCTTTGCGTCCGAGCTCCGCGGGGCCTCGAACGAAAAGGCGAAGCGCGAGCTCGGCTGGCAGCCGGCCCACCCGAGCTGGCGCACTGGCTTCGCGGACTCGCTGAGCCGGGACTGAGACACTCCCGCCGTGTCTGCGTGCCGTGAACAGGCCCACATCGATGCGCCGCTGGAGGCGGTCTGGAGCCTCGTCGGCACGCCCAGCCGCTACCCGGAGTGGTGGCCGCGGGTGATCGAGGTGCACGGAGAGCGCTTCGAGGAGGGCGACGAGTACGCGCAGGTGACGAAGGACCCGATCGGTGGCAAGTCGGAGACGAATTTCCTGCTCGAGCGGCGCGTTGACCTGCGCGAGATACGGATGCGCTGCCAGTTGACCGGCATGTACGCCAACTGGCTGCTCACGCCCGCGCAGGGCGGCACGTTCGTGGAGGTTGAGATGGGCATGCAGCCTCGGCGGCTGGGCGATCGCATCTTCGACGGCGCGCTCGGCAGGACCTACTTCCGCCGCTGGGCCACCGAGTCGCTCGATGCCCTGCGGGAGGCGCTGCGCCGCGCCGCCAGCCCGCGCCCATAGAGCCTCACTTCGATATCGAGTACGCGATCGGCAGGAAGATCGTGGCGGCCAGAATCAGGAGCACGCCGGCGGCCTGAAGCGTTCGCGACTTCACGATGTGGCCGACCGTCCCGATCAGGAAGCCGAGCCCGAGCAGCACGAGGAGAGACGTCGGCGATACACGGAAGTCCCCGGATGGCTCCGGGCCGTCGTCGGGGTTGAGGAAATCCGACATCGCGAGGACGAGGACGGCCAGCACGGGGGCGAAAGTATCCTTCCGGGCGGATGAGCGGCGAGTTCACCAGCATCGAGAACGCGCACGAGCGGCTCGCGAGCGTGGGCTACCTCGCCGACGAGCCCGCCTCGCTGGTGTCGTTCCTGGCGGGCCGGCTCGGCAAGCCGGTCCTCGTGGAGGGCCCCGCCGGGGTTGGCAAGACCGAGCTGGCGAAGGCGGTCTCCCGTGCCACCGAGCGGCGCCTGATCAGGCTCCAGTGCTACGAGGGGCTCGATGAGGCGAAGGCGCTGTACGAGTGGAACTACCGCAAGCAGCTCCTGCGGATCCAGACCGAGGCCGCCGACACCGGCTGGCAAGAGGTCAAGGACGACATCTTCGGCGAGGAGTTCATGCTCGCCCGCCCGCTCCTCAACGCCATCACCGCCGAGGAGCCGGTTGTGCTCCTCATCGACGAGATCGACAAGACCGACCAGGAGTTCGAGGCGCTGCTCCTCGAGGTGCTGTCGGACTTCCAGATCTCGATCCCGGAGCTCGGCGTCGTGGAGGCCCGCACGCGCCCGCTCGTGCTCCTCACGTCGAACAACTCGCGGGAGCTGACCGAGGCGCTCAAGCGCCGCTGCCTCTACCTGTGGCTCGACTACCCGACCGTCGAGCGCGAGCTCGAGATCGTGCACCTGCACGCGCCGGAGCTCGACCAGGCGGTGGCGCGCAAGCTGGTCGAGGTCATCCACATGGTGCGCTCGCTCGACCTCAAGAAGCCGCCCTCGATAGCGGAGTCGATCGACTGGGCGCGCGCCCTGCTACTGCTCGGCGCCCAGGACGTGGACCAGGCGGTGCTCGAGCGCACGATGTCGATCATCGTCAAGCACCGCACCGACCTCGATCTCGTGGCGGAGCGGGTGGGGGTGAAGCTCGGCGATGGCCTCTTCGGGCGGCAGGCGGGGTAACCCAGCCCTGTACGGCGGCGTGCCGGCGGCCCCTGGGCCGGCCGGGATGGCGCCGCGGCTGCTCGAGTTCGCCGACGAGCTCCGGAACGAGGGCGTGGCCGTGGGCACCTCGGAGCTGCTCGACGCCTTCCAGGCGCTCGACGCCGTGAGCTGGACGTCGCGGGAGGACTTCCGCGAGGCGCTCGCAGCGACGCTCGCGAAGTCGCAGGAGGACCGGCATGTCCTCGACGTGCTGTTCGACCGCTTCTTCTTCAGGGCCGTCGAGCGCGAGGCGCTCGAGCAGGGCCTTGCCGACGAGCGCTTCCAGGGCGGCGACCAGCTTGACCTCGAGGCGCTCCGCGAGCGCATCCGCGAGGCGATCCGCGCCGGTTCCGACGGCGAGATGCGCGACCTCGCCCGGCTCGCCATCGCGGCCTTCGGGCGCCAGGGCGAGGGCTCCGGCGTGATCGGCGTGGACGTGCAGCGGATCCGGCGCACGCTCGGCCTAAAGGGCGAGACCCGTGGCGCCGAGGCCGCCGATCCGGACGCCGTCCCGCGCGACCGGCTCCAGGAGTTCGAGCGGCACGTACGGCGCGAGCTCGAGCGCCAGATGATCGAGCGCACGCAGGCGCTGCCGCCCGCGAAGCCGCTCCGCGAGCTCGACCGCTCGCTGCCCTCGAACCCGGCGCAGGACCTCTCCCAGGTGCACCGCACGGTGGCCCAGCTGAAGAAGCGGCTCGCGTCGCACGGGCGCGAGCACCGCGGCCGCCGGCGCTCCTGGCAGGTTGACGTGCGCAGGACCATGCGCGCGTCGCTCCAGACCGGAGGCGTGCCGCTCGACCTGAAGTACCGGCCGCGGCGGCCGCGGCGCCCGGAGCTGTACGTGCTCTGCGACGTGTCCACGAGCGTCACGAGCGCGAGCGTCTTCTTTCTCTCGGTCCTGCACGCGCTCCACGACCAGTTCCGAAAGCTGCGCTCGTTCGTGTTCGTAGAGCGGATCTCGGAGGTCACGGACGTGTTCGAGCGTGAGCGCTCATTCGCCGCCGTGTCGCGGCGAATCGCCACCGACGCGGGCGTCGCGGACGTGTCCGGCTACACCGACTACGGGCGCGTCTGGCTCGAGTTCCTCGACAAGGTCATGGACGACCTCGACCCGCGCTCCACCGTGATCGTGCTCGGCGACGCCCGCACCAACGGCCGCGAGCCGCACGCCCAGGTCTTCGGCCACGTGGCGGAGCGCGCCGGCCGCACGTTCTGGATCAACCCCGAACCGCGTCTCTACTGGAACTACGGCGACTCCGTGATGTCGGCGTATGAGCCGTTCTGCGACGGCGTATTCGAGTGCTGGACCACGAAGCAGCTGGAGGCGTTCGTGAACGCAGTGGCCGAATATCGGACAGCCGTCTAGCCCGCCACCCGTTAAGAACCCGCCGCAAGCGGTCGAAAAAGCCGTATGAACACCGCCGACGCGGGCCGCTCGACGCGGGCCCGTGCCATGGCCCCACGGGTGACGGGGCGCCCGTGGCTTGAACACTGGCTTGCGACCTGCAGCGACCTGTCCGCGCTGAAGGCGTCGCATCCGATGATGGATGCCGTGATCGAGGAGGTCGACGGGCGGATGATCCGCGTCGGCGACCAGTGGCTCGCGGACTTCGCGTCATGCAACTACCTCGGGTACGACCTGGACGCCGAGATCATCGAGCGCGTCCCGGGCTTCCTCGAGCGCTGGGGCACCCACCCGAGCTGGTCGCGGCTGCTCGGCAGCCCGGTTCTGTACGAGGAGATCGAGGAACGCCTCACGGCGCTGCTCGGGTCAGAGGACTCGCTCGTCCTCCCGACGATCACTCACATCCATATGTCGGTGATCCCGCTGCTGGCCGCCTCGGGAACCATCTTCCTCGACGCCCGCGCGCACAAGACGATCTACGACGGCTGCCAGATCGCCAAGGCTCGCGGGGCGGCGGTGCGGCGCTTCCGCTTCGAGGATCCCGATCACCTCGATGCCCTGCTCTCGCAGGAGCGCGACCCGACGCGTCTCGTCTGCATGGATGGCGTGAACAGCATGACGGGCAACGCGCCCGATCTCGTCGCCTTCGCCGACGTCGCGCGCCGGCACGGGGCGCTGCTCTACGTCGACGATGCTCACGGGTTCGGCGTGATCGGCGAACGTACGCCGGACGAGCCGTGCCCCTATGGCGTCCGCGGCAACAGCATCGTCCGCCACGCCGGCGAGACGTACGAGAACGTCGTGCTGGTCGGGGGATTCTCCAAGGCGTACTCGTCGCTTCTCGCCTTCATCGCCTGCCCCACGGACGTGAAGGACCTGCTCAAGGTCGCGGCCCCGCCCTACCTCTACTCGGGCCCTTCGCCGGTGGCGTCCTTGGCGACGGTTCTCGCCGGCTTCGATGTCAACGAGACGCGTGGCGACGCCCTGCGTACGAAGCTGTGGCGACGTACGGATCGCGTGCTGACCGCGCTTGGAACGCTCGGCATCGAGACGCCCAACCGCTCCGGTCTTCCCATCATCGAGGTCCCCCTGCGGGACCACCGGCGCATCGACGCGGTCGGGCGCTTCCTCTTCGACCATGGCGTCTACGTGACGCTCGCCGCGTATCCGCTCGTGCCCAAGGACGAGGTGGGCTTCCGCGTTCAGGTCACTGCGGCGAATACTGACGCCGAGGTCGATTCGCTCATCGCTGCGCTCGAGGCCCTGGCCGCCGCCGGCGACCTGCGGTTGCGGGACGAGAACCTCGAGGAGGCGGCGTGACCAGTCGCACCGCTCGATCCGGCATCGCCTCGTGGGCGTGGATGCTCTTCCTCGCCGTCGGGGTGCTCATCATGGCGCTCTACCTCTTCGTGAAGCCGCTGGCGGGAAGCGGCCCCGTGATCAATGTCCTCGGACTCGCGCCGGTGCTCGCCATCGTCGCCGGCGTCCGGCTGCACCGCCCGCAGGCGAGATTCGCATGGGCCTGCGTCGCGCTCGGGTTCGTCCTGTTCTGGCTCGGCGACCTGTACACGTATAGCTACCCGCTGCTGCTCGACCGCGAGGTGCCATTCCCATCGCTCGGCGATGCCGCGTACCTGGCGGTGTATCCGGCGCTCATCGCGGGGGTCGTCATCCTCCAACGGCGCCGCACTCGGCGTGGCGACCGCGGTAGCAGCGCGATCGACGCGGCCATCATGACGGTCGGGTTGGCGCTTCCGTCGTGGGTCTGGCTGATCGCGCCATATGTCCACGACCACTCCCTCTCGACCGCCGGCCGCCTGGTCTCGGTGGCGTATCCGCTCGCGGACGTGCTGCTCTTGGCGGTGGCCGTGCGACTCGCGTTGGACGGGGGCCAGCGGCGCCTGTCCTTCCACCTCATGATCGCCAGCATCATCTGCCTGCTGGTGACGGACTTTGTCTACGGGCTGATGCTCCTGAAGGGCACCTACGACCACCAGCTGTGGCTCGACACCGGCTGGATCGGCTTCTACCTCCTATGGGGTGCCGCCGCCCTGCATCCCTCGATGTCGGACATCGACCAGCCGGAGGTGCAGTCCGGCGGGGTGCTCACGCGCTTCCGTCTCGGCCTGCTGGCGGGCGCATCGCTCATCGCCCCGATGATCGGCATAGTCGATGACCTGCACACGGGCGACTACGACTTCGCGGTGGTCCGCGGAGCGTCGATCGTGCTCTTCGGCCTCGTCGTGTCGCGAATGGCGGGACTAATGCGGCAGCAGGAGCGGTCGCTCGAGCGCGAGCGCATGCTGAGCGCCGCGGGCGCCGATCTGGTGGCCGCGACGCGCCGCGAGGAGATCGACGAGGTCGCATTGTCGGCGGCCCGCGCGATGGCGGGGCCGGACCTGATCACGATGTTGTGTGCGGTGCGCGCCGTCGATCCACGCGCCCAGGCAGCGCTGCTGGGCGCTGCTGACGGCGACGAGGTCGTCAGGTTGCGATCCGACTTGCTGCGGACCCTGGACCTGCCCGAGGACCACGATCGGGTTCTGGTACTCGGCCTGGCGCCTCAGCGCGCGGATCGCGTGTTGCTGGTCGCCGGACGTACGACGCCTCCCGAGGCGGTCCGGGCCTCCCTCCGGGCGCTTGCCGCGCAGGTCGCGCTCGCGCTCGAGCGCGCCGTGCTGACAGAGGAGGTGCACCGCCGCCGTGGCGAGGCACGCTTCGGCTCGCTCGTCCGGCACGCCAGCGACCTGATCACCGTCATCGGGCCCGATGGCACGATCACCTACCAGAGCCCCTCGATCGAGCGGCTCCTCGGGTACGACCCCGAGGACGTGGTCGGGCGACGCTTCGACGAGCTGCTGCACCACTCGGACGGCGACCGCGTCCGGGAGATGCTGGCCGACGCCGCCGCCGTCGCGCGCGACCAGCCCCACGTCGTCCAGTGCACGCTGGTGCACCGTGACGGGGCCCCGCACCAGTTCGAGGTCAACTGCACGAACCTGCTGAACGACGAGCACGTGGGCGGCATCGTTCTCAACTGCCGCGACATCAGCGAGCGCAAGGCATTCGAGGAGCAGCTGACACATCAGGCGTTCCACGATCCCGTCACGGGTCTCGCCAACCGAGCGCTCTTCGCCGAGCGGGTTCGCCATGCGATCGCGCGCACGCGGCGCGAGCATCACAGCGTCGCGGTCGTGTTCCTCGACCTCGACGACTTCAAGACGATCAACGACAGCCTCGGTCACGCGGCGGGCGACGAGGTGCTCGTCGAGGTCGCGAAGCGCTTGGCGACCAGCATCCGCGCGAGCGACACCGCGGCGCGTTTCGGCGGGGACGAGTTCGCACTGCTGCTCGAGGACATCGAGGACGTCCAGGAGGCGGCCGACACCGCCGACCGCGTCCTCGAGGCGCTCGCCCTGCCTCTGCGGGTCGCCCACAAGGAGCTGTCACTCCGGTGCAGTATCGGCATCTCCGTCGTCTCCGAGGACGCGCCCGCCGGCGCCGAGGAGCTCATACGCGATGCGGACGCCGCCATGTACCGGGCCAAGCGCGACGGCAAGGGCAGCTACCGGCTCTTCGAGCCGGAGATGCACGAGGGCGTCCTGGCGCGGCTCGAGCTGCGCACCGATCTTCAGCGCGCGATAGCCACCGAGCAACTCGAGCTCCACTACCAGCCGGTCGTCCGAATCAAGGATGGCAGCATCTCGGGCGTCGAAGCGCTCCTGCGCTGGCGCCATCCCGAGCGCGGGATGATCCCGCCCGATCAGTTCATCCCGCTCGCCGAGGAGACGGGACTGATCGTGCCGATCGGCCGCTGGGTGCTGCGCGAGGGCTGCCGGCACGCACGCAGGATGAGAGACGCGCTCCCACCCGAAGCGGCCCTGACGATGAGTATCAACCTGTCCGTCAAGCAGCTTCAGCACAGCGACGTGATCGCCGACGTGCGCGACGCCGTGCAGGAAGCCGGGATCGAGCCTTCGGCGCTCACGCTCGAGATCACGGAGACCGTCCTGATGGCGGACACCGATCTCGCGGTCACCCGGCTTCAGGAGCTCAAGGCGCTGGGCGTGAACCTCGCGCTTGACGACTTCGGGACCGGCTACTCGTCGCTCAGCTACCTGAGCCGCTTCCCGGTGGACATCCTGAAGCTGGACCGCTCGTTCCTCTGCGACGGTGCCACCCCCGAGATGTCGGAGCTCGCGTCGGCCGTGCTGGCGCTCGGCACGACGCTCAACCTCGACGTCGTCGCTGAGGGAATCGAGCAGCCGGAGCAGTGGACGTCCCTGCGCGATCTCGGCTGCGAGTTCGGCCAGGGTTTCTTCTTCGCTCGGCCGATGGACGCAGAGGCCGCGCTCGAGCACCTGGCGGCGGCTGACCTGGGCGAGAGCCTGGTCGAGGCCGAGCTGCCCGGCGCCGATGCAGCATAGTCACGAGGCCCTTGACAGGCCCGGCGGCATCGCCCGCGTCGGCCTGCTCGTGCCGCTCCGAGACCGCGAGTTCCGGAAGCTCTGGGTGGCGATGTGCGTGTCGCTGCTCGGGGACGGCGCGTTCCTCGTAGCGGTCGCGTGGCAGGTCTACGAGCTGTCCAACACCCCGACCGCCATGTCCGTCGTCGGCATCGCGATGACGGTGCCGACGATTCTGCTGCTGCTGCTGGGAGGCGTGGCGAGCGACCGCTTCGACCGGCGCATGATCATGGTGGGAGCCGACCTCCTGCGGGCTCTGTCCGGCGTCGTCCTCGCCGTACTCGCGCTGAGCGGCGCGCTCGAGGTATGGCACATCGCGGTGCTCGCTGCGATGTACGGCACCGGGGCGGCCTTCTTCGCGCCGGCGTTCGACGCCGTCGTGCCGGACATCGTGCCCGCCGAGCGCCTCGCGCAGGCCAACGCGCTGGATCAGCTCGTGCGCCCGCTGGTGTTCAGAATGGCGGGACCGGCGCTCGGCGGTCTCCTGGTGGCGTCCGGCGGTGCCGGTGTCGTCTTCGCGCTGGACAGCGCCTCCTTCCTCTTCTCAGCCGTCACCCTGCTGTTCGTGCGCGTCGGGGCGAAGCCGGGCCCAGCGCGCGCGCGGTCGGTGACCCGGGAACTCGCCGAGGGCTGGCGCTTCGTGCGAAGCCGTGCCTGGCTGTGGGCGACGTTCGCGAGCGCGGCGGTGGCGTACCTGTGCTTCATGGGCCCGGTCGAGGTCCTGCTTCCCTACCTCGTCAAGAACGACCTCGAGGGCAGCGCGCGCGACCTCGGGATGGTCTTCGCCGCCGGGGGAATTGGATCGGTCACCTGCGCGCTGGCGATGGGACAGCGGGACATCCCGCGGCGGGGCATCACGTTCATCTACGTGTCCTGGACGCTCGCGACGCTCGCGGTCGCCGGCTACGGCCTCTCGAGCGCCATGTGGCAGCTCATGCTCGCGGCGCTCAGCTTCAACGCCCTGGAGACGGCCGGGACGATCGTCTGGGCAACGATGAAGCAGCGACACGTGCCACGCACGATGCTCGGCCGGGTGTCGAGCCTCGACTGGCTCATCTCGATCGGCCTCCTGCCGCTGTCCTTCGCGCTCACCGGGCCGGTCGCCGGCGCAATCGGCACGCGTGGGACGCTCGTGACGGCCGGGGTGGTGGGCGCTGGGGTGACCGCTGCCGCGTTCTTCGTGCCCGGCATGCGGGACGTCGAAGGTCGGGCCGGCGCCCCTCGCCGGCCGCGGTCGAAGCCGGTCACTGCGGTCGGCGCCGCGGCGTCCGAGTCTCAACGGGCCGCCTGACGGGCGCCGTTGCTAGGCTGCGAAGCGCCTGTCAACAGGGGTGCTCGCGGACGCGGGCTGAGATAGCGCTCAGTGAACCGGCGCTGACCCTTCGAACCTGTGGGGTAATGCCCGCGGAGGGAGCGAATGCAGATCGAGGCCGAGGCTCCCGCGACGGAGCCTCTTTCGTTTCAGAACGTCACGCGCCGCTACCCAAGGGTCACGGCTCTCGAGGGCGTCGAGCTGGCAGTGCGCCAGGACGAGGTGCTGGCGGTTGTGGGCCCGTCCGGCTGTGGCAAGTCGACCCTGCTCGAGCTGATGGCCGGCCTGCAGGAGCCGGACGAGGGCACGGTCTCGGTGGCGGGAGCCGGCGATGCCGCCGGTAGGCGGGCGGCCTGCGCGTACATGCCGCAGCGCGACCTTCTGTTGCCGTGGCGCGACGCGCTTGCGAACGCGGCGCTGGCGCTGGAGTGCCAGGGCGTGCGGCGCTCCGAGGCACGACGGCGCGCCGAGCCGCTCTTCGAGCGCTTCGGCCTCGCCGAGTTCGAGCACGCGCGCCCCGCCGAGCTCTCGGGCGGCATGCGCCAGCGCGTGGCCTTCCTGCGCACCCTCCTCCCCGGCCGCCGCGTGCTCCTCCTCGACGAGCCGTTCGGCGCGCTCGACTCGATCACGCGTGCCTCGATGCAGCGCTGGCTCGCCGACGCGCTCGCGCAGGAGCCCCGCACCGTGCTGCTCGTGACCCACGACGTGGAGGAGGCCGTCTTCCTCGCGGACCGGGTGGCGGTGCTCTCGCCGAGGCCGGGGCGGGTGGTGGCGGAGATCGAGGTGGGCCTCGCGCGCCCGCGGGACGTCACGAGCGCGGACTTCGGCGCGGTCAAGCGTCAGGCACTGGAGGCGCTGGGACTGTGAGCGGGCAGCGGACCGGACGCGCTCGCGCCGTGCGGATCGGCCTGGCCGCCGGGCTGCTGGCCCTGTTCGTGCTCGCCTGGCAGGGTGTGGCGTCGCTCCACTCCGTGGACGACCTCACGCTCGCCTCGCCGGTCGAGACCTTCGACGCAATGCGCGACGACTGGTCGCTCCTCATGGACAACGCCGGCGTGACGCTCTACGAGGTGCTGCTCGGGCTCGCGATCTCGGCCGCGGCCGGCGTCTCGTGCGCGGTCGCCATGCACCTGTTCCGGCCGCTGCGCGACGCCGCCTACCCGCTGCTCGTAGCCTCGCAGGCGATCCCCGTGGTGGTGCTCGCGCCGATCTTCGTGCTGGCCTTCGACTACGGCATCGGCCCGAAGCTCGCCATCGTGGCGCTGATCTGCTTCTTCCCGATCACCGTGAACCTGCTCGACGGGCTGCGCTCGGTCGAGCCCGAGCTGCTCAAGCTGATGAGGAGCATGGGCGCCTCCCGCTTCCGCACGCTCCGCTCCGTGGAGCTGCCCTCCGCGCTCCCCTTTCTGTTCAGCGGCCTGAAGGTGGCAGCTACGGTGTCAGTCATCGGAGCCGTGTTCGGCGAGTGGGCCGGGGCGGATCAGGGCCTGGGCCGGCTGGTGCTGCTCGGCAACAATCAGCTCCAGACCCCGCGCGTCTATGCCGGGATCGTGCTTCTGACGCTCATGGCGGTCGCGTTGTTCGCACTCGTCGCGCTGGCGGAACGTTTGGCCTGTCCATGGAATCGAAAGGAACAACCCGTATGAAGTGGCTGGCCGCCCTCGCGTGCGCGGCGGCACTCGTGCTCGCCGGCTGCGGCGAGAAGGAGGATGTGCTTCAGCCATCCGGCTCGAAGCGCGTCGAGCTGATGCTCGACTACTTCCCGAACGCCGATCACGCCGGCATCTACGCCGCCGAGGCCGGGGGCGACTTCGAGCAGGCGGGCCTCGACGTGGAGATCCGCCAGCCGCCGGACCCGGCCGCGCCGATCAAGCAGGTGGCGGCCGGGCGCGTGGACCTGGCGATCTCGTACGAGCCGGAGGTGCTGAGGGCGCGCGACCAGGGGCTCAACGTCGTCAGCGTCGCCGCGCTCGTCCAGAAGCCGCTGACCTCGATCATCTCGCTGCCGAAGGCGAAGATCTCCGGGCCGGCGGACCTCAAGGGGAAGACCGTCGGCACGGCCGGGATCGACTACCAGGACGCCTACCTCCGCACGATCCTGTCGGACGCGGGCGTGGACCCGAGCTCGGTGAAGGTCCGAAACGTGGGCTTCGGCTTCAGCCCCGCTCTGATCGCCGGGAAGATCGACGCCGCCCTGGGCGCGTTCTGGAACTACGAGGGCCAGGAGTTGAAGCTGCGCGGCAAGCGCCCGCGGATCATCCGCATCGAGGACGCCGGCGTGCCGACCTACAACGAGCTCGTGCTGGTGGCGAACGAGTCCGCGCTCGAGCGCGACGGCGACAAGATCCGCGCGTTCATCGGCGCCGTCTCACGGGGCACGCGCGACCTGCGCCGCGACCCGGACAAGGCGATCGACGGCCTGCTCGAGGCGAACCCCGACCTCGACCCGGAGCTGCAGCGAGCCTCGGTCGAGGTGACGCTGCCGCTGTTCTTCCCACCCGAGGGCAAGCCGTTCGGCTGGCAGGATCCCGCCCAGTGGGACGAGTTCTCGGCCTGGATGAAGGACAACCAGCTGCTCGAGAACCCGCCCGATCCGGCGGCCTCCTTCAACAACGATCTCCTGCCCGGCGCGGGGCTCTGACTCAGTTCGAGTTCGGCTGCGGCACGATCCGGATGTATGGCTTGGGCGACTCCCAGCCGTCCGGATAGATCTCCTTCGCCTCCTCGTCGTTCACCGATCCGGCGATGATCACGTTCTCGCCCTGCTTCCAGTTCACCGGGGTCGCCACGCGGTGGTTCGCCGTGAGCTGCAGAGAGTCGATGACGCGTATGACCTCGTCGAAGTTGCGGCCGGTCGTCATGGGATAGACGAGGATCAGCTTGATCTTCTTGTCCGGGCCGATCACGAAGACGTTGCGCACGGTCTGGTTGTCGGCCGGCGTGCGCGCGGTGGGGTCACCCTCCACGTCGGCGGGGAGCATCCCGTACGCCTTCGACACGGCGAACTCGGGGTCGCCGATCATCGGGTAATTCGGGGCGAAGCCCTGGGTCTCCTCGATGTCGCTGGCCCACTTCTCGTGGTTCTCGAGCGGATCGACGGACAGCCCGATCACCTTCACGCCTCGCTTGTCGAACTCCGGCTTGATGCTCGCCATGTAGCCCAGCTCGGTGGTGCATACCGGCGTGAAGTCGCGCGGATGGGAGAACAGCACGGCCCAGGAGTCCCCGATCCAGTCGTGGAACCGGATCGTCCCCTCCGTCGTCTCGGCCTCGAAGTCGGGGGCGGTGTCGCCGATCTGAAGAGCCATTAATTCCTCCTGGCTTTTGGGGGTTACGCACGATTATGGCGCGGGAGGAGCACCCGCTGGACGAGCGGAGGGCGAGAGCTGGGAACGGCAGCGGTGAAGGGGTGCTCTTCAACTTAGCCGCGTAATACACGGTCAAGTCGAAGAGGACCCCTCCAATGCCCGTCCTTCGCCCACGGGCGCGGCCGGCTAGTACGCGATGCTCTCCGCTTCCTCCGCGAGCGCGGGGCCGGCCTTCACCGTCACGCGCTCGAGCACTCCGGAGGCCAGCAGCCGCTCGCGCGCGGCGCTCGCATCCTCCGGCGACGCGAACTCGACCTGGATGAAGAGCTCGTTCGGGTCCTCCGCGCTCCGCAGGATGCGGTGTCCCTTCGCCTGCTTCCGCGCTCCGGGCGAGTCCGAGTCGAACATGGGCTTCCAGGCGTCGTAGTCGTCGACCTGGATGCGGGTCAGCATGAATGACATGGGCTGGTTCCTTCCGATCGCTTCACAGTTTGGCTACCCGCAGCGAGTAATGAATTCTCCGCTAGAGTAACAAATAGGTGGAGCCTGTCAAGACTCGTCCCTACAACTCCCCGCGCCGCCGCGAGCAGGCGGCCGCCACGCGCACCGCGATCCTCGAGGCGGCACACCGGTTGTTCGAGCGGCAGGGCTATGCGGCGACCACGATCGCAGCGATTGCGGCCGAGGCCGAGGTGGCCTCGAAGACGGTCTACCTCGCGTGCGAGACCAAGAGCGGCGTGCTGCGCGCGCTCTGGAACAAGCAGCTGCGCGGCGACCCGGAGGACGTGCCGGTGGCCGCGCGGGAGTGGTACCGGCAGGCGGTGGAGGAGCCCGACCCGGAGCGCCAGCTCCACCTGAACGCGCGCAACTCCCGGGCGGCCAAGACCCGCATCGCGAGCCTGCTCGAGGTCATCCGAAGCGCCGCGCCCACGGATCCGGACATCGAGGCGCTATGGAGCCGGATCCAAAGCGAGTTCCACGCGAACCAGCGCGTGATCGTCGAGAGCCTGGCCAAGAAGAAGGCGCTGAAGCGCGGCCTCGGGGTCGAGCGCGCCACGGACATCCTCTGGACGCTCAACCACCCCGACGTATGGCAGCTCCTGGTGCGAGAGCGCGGCTGGACGCCCGCCGACTACGAGAAGTGGTTCGCAGACACGGCGTGCGCCCAGCTGTTGCGCTAAGTGCCCTCCGACACGCTAGTCGCCGGCCTTCTCACGGGTGGTGACGTAGATGTCGGCTGTGACCGGGAGTCCGGGGGCGCGGCCGAAGTAGAGCGTGGTGGCGTCCCAGGACAGCGACGGGCGTGTCTCGTTGGCGGCCGTGTTGACCGCGGCGCCGAGATTGACGGGCGCCGACCAGGCGCCGTTCACGTCCTTGCGCGTGGCGACCCAGAGGTCCTGGCCGCCGAACGCGCCAGCGACTTCGCGGTTCGAGGCGAAGACGAGCTCGCGGCCGTCGTGGCGCACGTTCGGCTGGACGTCGATCGCGGCGCTGTTCAACGCTGTGACCGGCTCGGGCGGCCCGAAGCTGCCGTCGCCGTGCCGCTCGCTCTTGTAGATGTCGGGGCCGCTCGAGAAATACAGCGTCGGCCCGCCGGTCACGTATGAGGGGCCCTGCTCGTCGAGCGCCGTGTTCGGGCCGCCGTCGGCCTCGCAGCCGAGATGCTGCGGCTGCTCCCAGCCTTGGCCGGGGTTCAGGCGCGTCAGGTAGATGTCGCCCATCCCGCACGTGACCCCGGGCAACACCCGCCTGCTGACGAAGAACAGGCCTCCGCCGCGGATCGGCGTCGGGCAGAAATCGTCCGCCGTCGAGTTGACCGGCTCGCCCAGGTTCACGGGCGCCCCCCAGGGAGCGTCCTTCGACACCCGGTGGGCGACCCAGATGTCGATATCGGTCCGCGTATCGCCTGCGAAGCGCGGCCGGGTCGACGCCATGTAGAGGCTCAGCCGGTCGGGCGACTGGATCGGACAGCCGTCCTGCACCGCCGTGTTCAACTCGCCGCTCGTGCCGAGCACGCTCTCAGCGTCAACGGCGGGCGCCCAGGGCGAAAACTCCCTCGCCTGCGCCGGCGATGCCGCGAACGCCGCCACCAGCGCCAGCGCTGTAAGCACACGTACTGCTGCGGTCATCTTTGCTCTCCTTTCAGCGGATCGCTTGCGGGTTGTGGCGGAGGCGAGGGCGATGGCCCGTGACGAGGGCAGCGCCGGCGCCGATAGCCGCGAGCGCGACCACGCCGGTGGCGCCGATGCCCGCGTCGCCCCAGTCGAAGCTGTGATCCGCTCCGACCTCGACGACGCGCACGGGCATCGCCCGGGCCCCCGACTCGCCGCGAGCGTGTGGCATGAACTCCTCGACTGGAAGCGCCGAGGCGGACGGGGCGGCGACCGCGCTCATCACTGCCGCGAGCGCCAGGCCGCGCACCGCGCGGGGATGGCTGAGGGTCATGGCTGGCTCCTTCCGGTTCCCGGACCGCGTCGCGATCCGTTTCGCGGAGCGTCCTGCGGCGATGCAAACGGCCGGCAGCATCCGGCAGCAATCGGGCAAAAACGGCCGGTTGGCGGTAGCGTGGCCCAGGTCAGACGACGATGATCGAGTTCCGCACACTGGGCCCGCTCGAGGTCGAGGATGAAGGGCGGCTGGTCCCGCTCGGAGGAGCCAGACAGCGAGCTGTACTGGGGATCCTGCTGTTCCACCGCGGCGAGGTTGTGTCCGTGGACCGCCTGGTCGACGAGCTGTGGGGCGAGCGGCCACCCGGCACGGCCACGAAGACCGTGCAGGTCTACGTGTCTCGCCTCCGGAAGGAGCTCGGCCAGGAGGTCGTGCTCACGCGCGGCGGCGGCTACGTGCTGGACATAGAGCCTGGCCAGCTCGACGCCGAGCGCTTCCAGCGCCTCACGGCCGAGGGGCGCGACGCGCTCGAGCGCGGCGAGGCCCACAGCGCGAGCGAGCTGCTTCGCCAGGCGCTCGACCTGTGGCGCGGGCCGCCGCTGGCCGACCTCGCGTACGAGCCGTTTGCACAGAGCCATATCGCCCGGCTGGACGAGCTCAGGCTGGTCGCGCTCGAGCACCGCATCGAGGCCGACCTCGCCCTCGGAAATCACGCCGCGCTGATCCCGGAGCTCGAGACGCTCGTCCGTGAGCATCCAGCGCGCGAGCGCCTGCGTGCGCAACTCATCCTTGCGCTCTACCGCTCCGGCCGGCAGACGGACGCGCTCGCGAGCTACCGGGATGCCCGAAGGGCACTCGTCGAGGAGCTCGGCCTCGAGCCCAGCCGCGAGCTTCAGGAGCTCGAGCGCGCCATCCTGGCTCAGGATCCCGCGATAGACGCTCCGTCGCGCACACGGCCGCTTCGCGGGACCCCGCAAGCGCGCCGCGGCGGAGTGCTCGTCGGCCTCGGGGGCGGCCTGCTGCTGGCTGCCGCCGTGGCGGCGGTGTTCGCCGGCGGGGGAGACGACCCCCATCCGCAGCGGGCCACGGCGAACTCGCTGGCCGTGATCGACCCCGAGTCCAACCGGGTCGTGGCGACCATCCCCACGGGCGTGCGGCCGGCCGACGTCGCCGCGGGCGCCGGCTACATCTGGGTCGCGAACCAAGCGGACGACACGGTGACGCAGATCGACCCGCGCCGGCGGGCGGTCGTAAGCACCACGGCGCCGCGCGTGAGCGTCTCAAGTCTGGCGGCGGACGATCGCGGCGTTTGGATCGGCGCCGCACGCCGCCTGGTCCGGCTCGATCCCGACTTTCGCCCCCCGGTGGCGCGGTCCATACGGCTCGCGTCCGACATCCAAGCGGGCTCGGGCCCGAGCATGGTGGCCGTCGGCTACGGCGCAGTGTGGGCCGAAAGCTCCTATGCCGCGATCGCGCGGGTGAACCCTGACACGCGCGAGGTAGAGAACGTGCCGGTGGGGAACGGCCCGAGCGCGATCGCGACGGGCGCGGGCGGTGTGTGGGTGACGGACGCCGTCGACAACACGGTCGCCCGGATCGATCCGGCGAGCGCCAACGCCGTTACCGGCGCGACACCCGTCGGGCGCGCCCCGGCCGCGGTCACCACAGGTGTCGGGGCGGTGTGGGTCGCCAACACCCAGGACGGCACGGTCTCCCGCGTCGACCCCGATACGGCCGCGGTAACGGACACGAAGCGGGTGGGGCGCCGTCCCACGGGGGTGGCGGTGGGAGAAGGAGCGGTGTGGGTCGCGAACAGCCTGAGCGGCACGGTCTCCCGCATCGACCCTGGCAGCGGCGACGTGCAGACGGTCGAGGTCGGCGAGGCCCCGCAGGGCATCACCGTGGCGTATGGGCTCGTGTGGGTGAGCGTCCAGGACAGGGCGCCCGAGAAATACCGAACCGCGACACGCGGAGGTGTCGCACGCCTCCTTGTGCCTGGGGACCCTGGGCCCACCGACCCGGCGCTGGATACCGACTTCCAACGCCTCAGCGCCACCTGTGCGCTGCTCTACAACTATCCGGACCGCCCGGCCCCACAGGGCGCGAAGCTGCAACCGGAGGTTGCGACTGGACAGCCCTCGGTGTCAGCCGACGGCCTCACGTACGAGTTCCGAGTGCGCCCGGGGTTCCGCTTCTCGCCGCCTTCGAACGAGCCCGTGACGGCCGAGGCGTTCGAGCGCGCGATTGTGCGCGGCCTTAGCCCGAGGATGGAGTCGTTCGCGGGCGGGCTCCTCGGCGACGTCGTGGGCGCTGCTGAGTACAGGGCTGGAAGGACCAGTCGGATCGCCGGCGTGAGGGCGCGAGGCAGTCGGCTGGTCATACGCCTCGAGCGCCCGGTCCCGGATCTGACGGCCCAGCTCGCGGCCCGCTACTTCTGCGCCGTCCCTCCGAACACTCCGATCACGCCCAAGGGCGTCGACGCCGTGCCCTCGGCCGGGCCCTACTACGTGGCGTCGCACATTCCGGAGCGAAGTCTCGTGCTGCGACTCAATCCGAACTACCGCGGGCCGCGGCCGCACAGGCTTGCGGAGATCCGCTACACGATCGGAGTCCGGGCGGACAGGGCGGTCCCGGCGGTTGAAGCCGGACGAGCCGACTACGTCCTGCTCAACCCGGCGGACTTCACGCCGGGCGCGCCGGCCGAGGTCGTGCGGCGCCTGACAAAGCGCTACGGAGCTCGCAGCGAGGCGGCGCGCACGGGCCGCCAGCAGGTCTTCACGCAGCCCTCGCTCAGCGTGTACTCGTTCGTGTTCAACACCCACCGCGGACCGTTCACCGATCCCCGGCTGCGCCGCGCCGTCAGCTTCGCCATGGACCGCCGGGCACTCGCCGCGCACACGGGCGGCGGTGAGAGCGGGCGACCGACGGACCAGTTCATTCCACCCGGCCTCCCCGGCTTCGAAGACGCCGCGGTCTACCCACTGGGTGGCCCGGACCTCGAGTCGGCCCGCCGGCTTGCCGGTGGCACCCGGCGCCACGCGGTGCTGTACACGTGCAAGCTGCCCGGCTGCACGCGTCACGGCCAGATCCTTAAGGCGAACCTCAGCGCAATCGGCATCGAACTCGAGGTCCGGCAGTTCCTCATCCCCGAGATGTTCGAGCGCGCCGGGAACCCGAACGAGCCGTTCGACATCGCCTACTCGAACTGGTTCGTGGACTACCCCGACCCGTTCGGCTACATCAACTCGCAATTCTCTCGCGAGGGCTTCAGGCCTGGCCTGTTCGAGGATCCCGACGCCGAGCGGCGAATGGCCCACGCGGCCGGCCTGACCGGCGACGCCCGCCTGCGCGCCTACGCGAAGCTGGATCGAGACCTGGCCGCGGATGCGGTGCCGGCGGCGGTCTTCGCGACCGGGACCGCCAGCTACTTCCTCTCAGCCCGGATGGGCTGCCAGGTGCTGCACCCGATCTTCGGCCTCGACCTGGCCTCGCTCTGCATCCGGCGCCGCTAGCTCTCGTCGAGGTCCAGGGACAACGAGTTGATGCAGTAGCGCTGGCCGGTCGGGCCCGGGCCGTCGGGGAAGACGTGGCCCAGGTGGCTGCCGCAGCGGGCGCAGGTGACCTCGGTGCGGATCATCCCGTGGCTGCGGTCCTCGTGCAGCTGCACCGCATCGGCTACCGCGGGCTCGGTGAAGCTCGGCCAGCCCGTCCCTGAGTCGAATTTCGAGCCGGAGCTGAACAGCTCCGCGCCGCAGGCACCGCAGCGGTACATGCCGTCGGCCTTGGAATAGGTGTACGCGCCCGTGAACGGCGGCTCCGTGCCCTTCTCGCGCAGGATGTGGAAGCGGTCCGGCGAGAGCTCCTCGCGCCACTCGGACTCTGTCTTATCGAGCTTCTCTGTCACGTTTAAAACCTCCTCTGGAGAGCGTAGTGACCGGCCACGGCCGCGTACTCGCCGTAGGGCGCGAAGAACTCGCGCACCTCCGCTTCGGACGCTCGCCGGCCCAGGCCGGCCGCGAGCCCCACGAACTTCAGGTAGGCCACGTCGAGGGCCGGGAGTTGGTCGTCGCGGCCCTGCCCGGCCACCGCCAGCATCTCGAGCGTCCAGTTGCCGATGTTCGGGATGGCGCGCAGCCGCCGCCAGGCGGGCTCGTGCTCCGACAGGTCGGCGCGGCCTGAGGCCACCTCGCGGGCCGCGCGCACCAGCGCGATCGAGCGCTTCGGCGCGAGGCCGCAGGCGTCGAGCTCGGCCGGGGAGCGGCCGGCCAGCCACTGCGCCGAGGGCGGGGCGCGGAGCGTGCCGCAGGCGCTCCTGCGCCCGTGGCGGCGCACGATCCTGCGCTGGACCGCCGCGGCGCGGCCGGACTCGATCAGCTGCTCGCAGACCGCCCACGCGCGCGCCTCGAATGGCTCGGGCCGGCGCCGCGGCCGCGACCAGGGCCGGCGCCGGATCACCGGGCCGATCAGCGGGTCCCAGCGGAAGCGGCGGTGGAACTCGCGCAGGTCGTGGTCGACCCCGAGCGCGAAGCGCATGCGCTGGATGCCCGCCGACGCAGCATCCGCCGACTCGGCCTCCGCCCGGAGCCGCACCGCGTGCCCCGCGGCCCACGTGCGCACGACGACCTGCTCCTCGCCGATCCAGAGCGCCCTCGTGAGGGCGCCGTCGCGGGCGATCATGACCCCGTCCCGCCCCGGGCCCGGAAGCCGATACGGGCCGGCGGGGACGACGTCCTGCTCGAGCGTGGCGGCTATCGGTCCTTCAGGAGGTGGATGTCGACGAGGAACGAGCGCGTGCCGGCCACGTCGACCTTCTTGCCCCGGCCGCGCCCGCGGCCGAGTCTCACGGTGGCGGGGCGCGGGCGGCGCAGCACGCGCACCAGCACGAACGTGGCTATGCCGAGGAGGAAGCCGCCCGTGGCGGCCGCGACGGCCGCCGGCAGCGACACCTCCACGCGGCGCTCGACCGGCCTCGGCTCGGCGAGCACCGGCAGCGGCCGCACCTCTGCCTGGTGCTCCGGCTCCGGAAGGGCCCCCTGGTCAGCCACGCGGCGACGGTATCAGAGCACCCGCTCGTAAACGCGGTACTTCTTGACGATCTCGCCGCCCATCGCCTCCATGGCCCGGTTCATCGCCTTGTTGGTCTCGAGGATCCAGCCCATCTCGCCGCCCTTGATCCTGGTGACCTCCGCCATGTCGAAGTGCTCGGCATACAGGCCGGCCGCCACCCCGGTGTGCTGGTAGGCGGGCCGCACGCCCAGGAATCCGACCCGGCAGCGGTTCACGATCCGGCGCCGGTTCAGGTAGTGCCACCAGCCGGCCGGGAACACGCGGCCGTTCATCCGCTTCAGCACCTGGTTGATGTCGGGCACGGTGATCGCCATCCCCACCGTCTTGCCCTCGGCGTCCTCGGCGATCATGAACCAGGGGCGGTCGTAGACGAGCTGGAGCTCCTGCGCGTACGCGTCGAGGTCCTCCTTCGAGTACGGCACGAACCCGAAGTTGCGGGACCAGGCTTCGTTGTAGATCTCGGCGAACGCGTCCAGCTCTCGCCGTAGCCGCAGACGGCTCATCTTCCTGATGCGGATGCCGTGCTTGGGCTCGAGCTTCTCGGCGAGGTCCCAGATGATCGGCATGACCTTGTCGCGGCCCGTGATGTGGAGCGACCACATGAATGTGTCCACGGCCTTCTCGAGCCCCGCTTCCTCGCAGAGTCGCTGGTAGTAGGGCGGGTGCCATGCCTGGCGGATCATCGGCTCGACCTCGAAGCCGTCGATCAGGACGCCGCTCTCGTCGTTCATGGTGAAGTCCATCGGGCCGACCATGCGGTCGCGGCCGCGCTGCCGCAGCCAGGCCTCGGCGGCGTCCAGCAGGGCCCGCATGACCTCGACGTCGTCCTCGAGCTCGAGAAAGCCGAACATCCCCCAGGCGTTCGAGTGGAAGTCGTTGAACGCGGTGTCGACCTGGGCGCTGATCCGCCCCACGACGCGGCCGTCCCGCCGCGCGAGGAACAGCTGCGCTTCGCCGTGCTTGAAGAACGCATTGAAGCGAGGGCTCAGAAACAGCCGGCGCTCGATGCGAAGGGGGGGAATCCACTGCGCCCCGTTAGAGTGCAGCCGGAACGGAAGCTCGATGAACTCGCGCACGTCCCTGCGCGAGGCGACGGGCTCCACCTCGACTGACACGGCGCGGGACTGTATATGCCGACTGCTATCGACCTATTCGACAAGGCTCGCCGCCACGAGCGGCTGGAGCAGCTCCAGGCCGCTCGCGACCACGACCTGATGCCGTACTTCCGGGTGCTCGAGGGTCCCGCGGGACCGGTGGTCGAGATGGAGGGCCGGCAGCGGATCATGCTGGGCTCGAACAACTACCTCGGCCTCACCGGGGATCCGCGGGTGAAGGACGCGGCGCGCAACGCGCTCGAGCGCTTCGGCACCGGTCTCACCGGCTCGCGCTTCCTGAACGGCACGCTCTCGCTGCACCTCGAGCTCGAGCGCAAGCTGGCCGACTGGATGGGCAGCGAGGACGCGCTCGTCTTCACTACCGGCTACCTGGCGAACACGGGCGCGATCGGCACTCTGCTCGGCCCCGGCGACACCGTCATCTGCGACTCGGGCGACCACGCGTCGATCCTGGACGCGGTCTCGATGTCGCGGGCGCGAATCCGGCCCTACCGGCACAACCGGCTCGACAAGCTCGAGTCCATGCTGAAGCGCGCCGAGAGCGACGGCGGCGGCGTGCTGGTGGTGGTCGACGGCGTCTTCTCGATGGAGGGCGACCTCGCGCCGGTGCCCGACATCGTGGCCCTGTGCCGTGAGCACGGCGCCCGCTTGATGGTCGACGAGGCCCACGGCGTCGGCGTGCTGGGCGCGCGCGGCGCCGGCGCTTGCGAGGCCTACGACGTGGAGGACGAGGTGGACCTCCGCATGGGCACCTTCTCGAAGTCGCTCGCCTCGTGCGGCGGCTTCATCGCCGGCCCCGCCGACGTCATCGACTTCCTTCGCGTGCAGTCGCGCTCGTTCATGTTCACGGCGGCGGCCGTGCCGGCCGCGATCGGCGCGGCCATGGGCGCGCTCGAGATCATCCGCTCCGGCGAGGGCCCGCAGCTGATGGCGAAGGTCCTCGACAACGCGCGCTACCTGCACGACGGCCTGGCGAAGCTCGGCTACCACGTGCGCCAGCCGAACCGGATGCCCGACGGCTCAGAGGTGATCACGCCGATCGTCCCGGTGCTGGTGGGCGACGACTGGAAGGCCGTGATGCTCTGGAAGGCCCTCTACGACGCCGGCGTGTACGTGAACGTGGCGATCTACCCGGCCGTGCAGCGCGGCGGCGCGCTGCTGCGCACCAGCGTTATGGCCACGCACGAGCGCGGGCACCTCGACCGCGCCCTCGACGTCTTCGAACGCGTCAAGGGCGAGGTGGAGAACGCTCAGCCCCCTGTCTAGCCAGGAGCCTCGGAACCTCGTGCAGCGCGCCCGCGGACCCGCTCGGCGAGGCTCGCGAGACCGGGCGGCAGGCGGCCGTCGGTCGACAGCCACGAGCCGGCCAGGATCAGGAGCAGGCCCACGACGACGCCGGTGGTGACGCTCTCGTCGAGGATCGCAACGCCCAGTGCGAGCGCCACGACGGGGTTGATGTAGGTGATCACCGTGGCCTTCCCGGGGCCGACCTCCGCGATCAGGCGGAAGAAGAGCAGGAACGCGAGCGCCGAGCAGAGGAATCCGAGCACGGCCACCGAGGCGAGCGTGTCGGCGGACGGCACGGAGTCGGGGACGTCCGCCAGGGCGAAGGGCGTCACGAGCAGCGTCGCGAGCCCGAGCGATGCCGCGACCGGCCCGAGCGGGTCCACGTCCGAGAGGCGACGCTTCACGATCATCGGGCCGATCGCGTAGAGGAAGGCCACGACCAGGATCGCCAGCGCGCCGAGCAGCTCGTCGCCGTTGCCGCCTATGTCGATCCCGACCAGCGCGACGACGCCCGCCAGGCCGATCAGCATGCCGGCGAGGCGCGTCCGCGTGGGGCGCTCCGCGTGATCGAAGCGCGTGGCGAGCAGCGCGACGAACAGGGGCACCGCCGCGATAAGGATCGCCGCGAGCGAAGAGCTCACGTGCACCTCGCCGAAGCCGAGCAGCGGCCACGGGATCGCCATCTCGACGGCCGCGAACACGGTGAGGGTGCGCCAGCGCGCGCCGAGGCCGCGCAGGGCGCCCAGCCTCCATGCCACGGGCAGGAGCACGGCCGCCGCGAGCGCGAGCCGCGACCAGGCCACCACGCTCGGCGAGATCTCGTCGACCGCGATCTTGATGAACAGGTACGGCATCCCCCAGATGACGGAGACCGCCGCGAACAGCGCCCAGCCGCGCGCGCTCACGAGAAGGCCCTCAGCCCGGCCGCGGTCGCGGCCGCAACGAGCACGACGACGAGCAGCGGCGCCCTCATGAGGATCGCGACGCCCGCGGCGAGCAGGCCCGCCGCGCGCTCGTCGAGCACGAGCTCCTCATCGCTCGCGAAGGCCTGGGTGGCCACGAGCGCCGCCAGCAGCGCCGGAGCGAGCAGGTCCACCACGCGTGCCGTGCCCTGCGGCAGCTCGCGCCCCGCCGCCAGCAGCGGCCCGCTGGCCTTGATCGCGACGGTGGCCACCCCGACGACGAGGACGCACAGCCAGACTGCGCTCACGAGCGGGCCTCCTGTGGCCGCGGAGCAGGCGCCCTGCGAGCGGCCATCCTCCGGGGGCGCGTGAAACCGATCAGACAGGCCGCCGTCGCGGCGATCACGGGCACGCCCGCCGGCGTGACCGGCGTCAGCACAAGCGCGATCGCCGCGCCGAGCGCCGCCGCCATGAGCGGCGTGCGGTCGGTCTCGGACCTGATCAGCGGCGCGAGCAGCGCGAGGAAGAGCGCGGGAAACGCCGCGTCCAGGCCGAGTGTCGCGGGGTCGGTGAGGCTGTCGCCCGCCAGCACGCCGACAGCGCTGCCTCCGATCCAGCCCACGTACAGCAGGCCGCCCGCGCCCACCAGCACCTTCCTGTCGAACCCACCTTCCTCGCGGCTCGACAGCGCCCAGCTCTCGTCCACGAGCAGCTGCGCCTCGAGCAGCCGCCGCAGGGGGCCGCCGCGGAAGGCCCCCGACGCGGCCACCGACATCGGCACGTAGCGGCCGTTCAGAAGCACCGCCGCGCCGATAGCGGCGGCCGCCGTGCCGCCGGCGCCGAGGACGGAGACGATCGCGAACTGCGCGGAGCCGGCGAACGTCGTCGCCGACATGACGAGCGCGGCGAGCGCATCCACGCCCGCCGCGCGCGCCAGCACCCCGAAGGAGGCACCGAACGCGACGATCGCCGGCATCAGCGGCAGGATCGCCCGGATGCCGTCGCGGTAGGTCCCTTCGGTCATGAAGCGCCCTAGGCTACTCGGCGCCTCCGGGCTGCCTGTGTGTGTGCGGCCGTGGCTACGGCCCAGCTGAGTGCGGCGTTCATAGCGCGATCTCCTTTCCGGTTGAAACGCGCGTCGTGTACCCCTTGTGAGATAACCGCCTAAATCGTTATGACGGATAGCATAGCACCGGCTAAACTCTTTTGCTAGTTATGGCCCCGGGCGAATCGACAGCAGCCAAGACGGCACCCCAGCCGCTCTACCTCGTGCAGAGGTTCGTGAACAGCGTCGACATCGAGACCGGCGAGGACGAGCTCTCGAGCCCGGAGGCCCTGCGCGACTGGTTCGCCGAGCGCGGACTGATGGACAGGGGCGACGCGGTGAGCGCGGCCGACCTCAGGCGGGCGATCGACGTGCGCGAGGGGCTGCGCGCCGTCCTGCTCCAGAACAACGGGCTGCCGCTCGACGAGGAGCGAGTCGAGCGCCTCGACCGTGCCGTGGGGCGCGCCGGCGTACGCATCCGCTTCGCACCGGGCCGCGACCCCGAGCTCGTCGCCGACGCGAAGGGCGTCGACGGCGCGGTCGCGCGCCTGATGGCGATCGTGGCCGCCGCCGTCGAGCACGGCCGCTGGGAGCGGCTGAAGGCGTGTCCGCGCGGGGAGTGCGAGTGGGCCTTCTACGACAAGTCGAAGAACCGCTCAGGGCGATGGTGCTCGATGGACTCCTGCGGCAACATCGAGAAGGCGAAGACGTTCCGCGAGCGCCACCGCGGCCCTCGTCACTAGTTGGCCACTAGCTCTCGAGCGTGTGGACCTTGAAGAGGTTGGTGCCGCCGGCGCTCCCGGCCGGCAGGCCGGCGGTGATTCCGATCTTGTCGCCCTTCTGCGCGAAGCCCTCGTCCTCGGCCACCTGCGCACACGCCTCGATCAGGCCAAGCGTGTCCATCGGCTCCTCGTTCAGGCGTGGGTGGACCCCCCAGAGCAGCCGGCAGCGGCGGACGACCTCCTTGCGCGGCGAGAGCGCGAGCACCGGCGCCTTCGGCCGGTAGGCGGAGATCAGCGCCGCGGTGGTGCCGGTGTTCGTGGGCGAGACTATGCACTTCAGGCCGAGCTGGTAGACCGCACCGACCGCGCCGAACGCGATCGCGTGGTACTGGTTGTTCGCCTGCGGACCACGCTCGGCCAGCCAGCGACCGTAGGGCAGCTCGCGCTCGATCGTCTGGGCGATCGAGGCCATCATCTGCACGGCCAGCACCGGGTGCTTCCCGACCGCGGTCTCCTGGGAGAGCATCACGGCGTCCGTGCCGTCGAAGATCGCGTTCGCCACGTCGGCCACCTCGGCCCGGGTCGGGCGCGTGGAGTGCACCATCGACTCGAGCATCTGGGTCGCGGTGATGGTCGGCGTGGCGCTGCGCCCGGCGAGTGCCAGCAGGCGCTTCTGCACCAGCGGCACCTCCTCGATGGGGAGCTCGATTCCGAGGTCGCCGCGGGCGATCATGATGCCGTCGGCCGCGTTGATGATCTCCTCGCCGTTCGCGGCCGCCTGCGGCTTCTCGATCTTCGCGATCAGCGGCACCTCGACGTCGCGCGCGGCCAGGTGCTCCCGCACGGGGTCGAGGTCCTCGCGGCGGCGCACGAACGAGAGGGCGAAGAAGTCCACACCCAGCTCGAGCCCGGCGTCGATCAGCCCGATGTCCTCCTCGCTCACGGCCGGGAGTGAGACCGTGACGTTCGGGAGGTTGAGACCCTGGCGCGACGCGACGCTGCCGCCGACCTCCACCCTCGTCACGACATCCCCGCCATCCACCGAGTCGACCCGCAGGCGGACGGCGCCGTCGGCGAGGTAGCACACGTCGCCCTTGTCCACGAGCTCCGAGAACCCCTCCCACGCGACCGGCAGCCGCTCGGAGGTTCCCTCCACTGCCGCCGCCGTCAGGACCACCCGCGAGTCGCGGGCCAGCTCGGCCACACCTCCGGACACCGGCCCGATCCGGAGCTTCGGCCCGGGCAGGTCGCCGAGGATCGCCACGTCGCGCCCGGCACGCTCCGCGCCTGTCCGGATCGCCGCAGCGATCTCCGCGTGTTGCTCCGCGTCGCCGTGCGCGAAGTTGAGCCGCGCGACGTCCATGCCCGCCGCGACCATCTGCTCGAGGACGTCCGGGTCCTTCGACGCTGGGCCGATTGTCGCGACGATCTTCGTCGAGCGCATGGGTCTTGACATTACCCACGAAAAGCCCGCTCTTAGCGACCGGAAGCCATAACCCGATGTTGACGCTCGGCGCGAGAGCCGTTTTGATGGGCGACGGCCTTAGAGCAACCGGAATCGCGTGTCTGGCCCACCCGCTCACGCGTTTCGCCCCCTGGTGGCTCAGAGGCTCCGGGGTATCTGCAGAGTAGTTCGAGATCGCACGTAGTGCGGGGAGGTCTGATGGGCAAGTCGGCCACGATCGACGCTGGTCAAGAGCAGCATTTGCAGGCGCTGGAGTACGCCAATCGCGTACGCCTCGCCCGAGCTCGGATGAAGCGTCGGATCGCAGCGGGCGAGCTCTCTGCCGCTGAGGTGATCCTCAGCTGCCCATGGCAGGCTCACAGCATGTCGATCAGCGACCTGCTCATGAGTCAAAAGCGTTGGGGCCGGGCTCGATGCAGGAGACTGCTGGTCTCCCTCGGCGTCCCCGAGAACAAGCAGGTTGGGACGCTCACCGAGCGCCAGCGCCTGGCGCTCGCCGCTGTGCTCACCGCTAAGAACGCCCCGGCAGGACATTCGGCCGCCGTGCCACCCGCCGAAACGACGCGTGCGCCCACGGCTCCCGCGCGGGCCTCGCTGGCGACTCGCGAACGCGCGCTGACGGCCGCCTGACCGGCCAAAGGCGAGGGCGGCCGGGGAGAGGCCGGCCGCCCTCCCGCCCTCAGTCCCTGGTGACGCCGGGGCCCATCGTCGCGATCTCCACGATGTGGCCGTCCGGGTCGCGCACGTAGATTGACTTGAAGTCGCTCCGGTCCATCACCTCGGTGGCCGGGATGCCGCGCGAGACGAGGTAGTCGTGCCACGCCGCCAGCTCCTCCTCGCTCTCGACCGCGAGCGCGAAGTGGTGCGTGGACCCGCGGCCAACCGTCCCCTCGTCCAGGTCCGGATACTCGAGGCACGTGATCAGCGTGCCGGTCCGCCCCTCCTCGTCGCCGAAGATGAAGTGGCGCGCGCTGCTGTCGTCGTCGTTGACAGTCTGCTTGACGAGTCGCATGCCGAGGACGTTCCGGTAGAAGGCCAGCGACCGCTCCACGTCCGCGCACAGGAGCGTGATGTGGTGAAGGCCCACGATGCGCATGCGGCGCTCGTTCATCGGAACCCGAGTCCCCCGGAGCGGCGCTTGAAAAGCTCTCGCATCGCGTAGAACGTAGCGCCGAAGACGGCCACCCCGAGCACGACGAGCACCCAGATCTGCACGGGGCCGAGGCCGAGCGCGACGACCGTGACCGCGACGAACGCCGTGACGCCCGCCAGCAGCGACGAGTGCGAGCGGTAGCCGGCCATGTGCTCGCGGAGGGCCAGCTCGCCTCCGCCGAGCGAGGCGATCACCAGGCCGGCAGCGAGCATCTCCTCCCCGCCGGAGCCGCGCGCGGCGCCCCAGAGAATCAGGACGATGCCGAGCAGGATGACGAGCTCGGAGAGGGGGAAGCTGCCCCAGGG
>JBKPBS010000080.1:0-19937 GCA_046726915.1 Actinomycetota bacterium | reverse complement strand
GATGGGACGACTCATGTCCAAAGCGACCCCAGATCGCAGGCAAATGGGACGAGGCCGTCGCCAGCGCCGGGAATCGCGACACGTCTCCCACCGCTCAGGTTCCTAAGCTTTTCGGACCCATTTACGCGACAGCCTCGCGTGATTGCGAGTGTCTGCGCTACTAGCCGGCGCTTCCGGTGAGGCGATGAACGGAAGTACCTCGACATTGCTCATCGAGGACGAGAGCACTCTGGGCCAGCGCATGCGGCGGCGGGTCTGTCGCATCCGCTGGGCGCTCATAGCTCATGCCTGAGACCGCGGTCCTTGCCACGCCGGAGGCCGCGCTGAGCGCGTTCGAGGCCCTGCTGTGCTCGCTGCCACTGCGAGCGCGCCGATGTTGCTGCGGGAGTTGGACCGAGGGCATGGTGGGCGTCGGTGACGCCGTGGTCGAAGCGGTAGGCCTCGATGCGTTGCGCGGCTTGCTGCCAGGTGCGTCGCGCGCGCGGCTGGTTGGGGAGCGGGCCGAGTGCTGCGGTGAGGTACGCAGCTGGGTGGTCGAGCGCCTGGCGCAGGTGTTCCCGGCGGTGGACCGAGAGCTGGACCTCGAGTGCGGTGGCGCGCTCTCGCATGGCGCGGCGTTCCGCCTCCCAGGTGGTGTTCTCGGGGCCGTGCGGCACAAGCGCGCGTTTGCGATCGGCCGCCAGAGCCACCTGGTCCTCCGCGAGCTTGAGGCGCTCGCGCTCGAGAGCGAGCGCCGCGCGCTCGTCGCTCCGGCGGTGCAGCAGGCCGCGGGCTGGTCGCTCGAGCTCAGCGATGCGCGCACGCGCGTCGGCGGCCGTGCGCTGTGCCTCTGCGCGCGTGTTGCGGGCGGCTTGGAGCTGGTCGGCGAGGTGTTCGGGGTATTGGCGCATTCTTTCGCGCAGTTGCGCGAGCTCCGCGCGCAGCTCGTTGACGGAGAGCCGCGCGACGCTGGCGACCGGCGCCTGGATGTTGTCTGCGGAGACGTGATCGCGAGCCGTGGCGTTGGTGCCCTTGTCGATACGGTCGAGCGCAAGGTCCTCGTCGTCGCGCTGGCGCATCGCGGCGTCCAGGCGTTCGAGTGGGGTTCGCCGATCGCCGAGTTCGGCAGGTTGGTCAGGGGCGATTTCGGCCCGCGTGAGCTGGTGCTCAGTCGGGGTGTCGATGAGGAACAACTCGGTGCCCTCGCGGGCGCGTGACAGGGCGGTGTAGGACCAGTTGCGGGTGAAGTCGTTGGGGTGGCCGACGACGCCGGCCCACTCGACGGTGCCGCCCTGGATCGTGTGGGCGGTAAGGGCGTAGGCGTACTCGAGGTGCTCGGCAACATAGGCGGCATCGAGGGCGCGGTGGGCGCCGGCGTCGGTGCGCACGACGACGTCGTTCTCGGTGGGGTCGACGGCGATCACGGTCCCGCGCATGCCGTTGTCGACCTCGCGCCGGCGGTCGTTTTGACGCGCGATGACGCGGTCACCGACGGCGAACTCCTGCCCTGCGACGTCGATGCTTTCTCCGAGCTGACCTTCGTGCCTGAGCTCTGCGCGCGCCAGTGTGTTGAGGCGCGCACGGCGGGCGTTGTCGCGCGCGATCAGCACCGCCTGTCCCCAACCGCATTCGGCCTGGCGCTCGCGCCATGCGGCGACCGCTGCTCGCTCGCCCGTGCCCGCGGTCTCGGTGTCGCCGGTGTAGATGTGCAGCTGGCCGCGACTTGTCTTGTCGGTGATGTACTCACTTGGGTCGCCGCGGCGCACGTGCGCGAGCAATTGGCGCTCGCGTGGGTCGCGCTGCCGCATGACCTCGCGCAACTCGTACGAGCCCAGCCGCCGGGTCAGTGAGCCCAGCCAGCCCCCCGCCTGCACGCTCGAGAGCTGGCCCGAGTCGCCGATCGCGATCACCTTGACCCCAGCTGCGTGGGCACGCTGGAGCACGCGCGCGGTCTCGCGCGTGCTCGCCATCCCCGCCTCGTCGAGGATCAGCACGGCCGGCCCGGTGCCGAAGCCGGCGGCGTCGGCGTCCAGATCGAGCGCCAGGCGTGTGAGCGTCGAAGCCTGCGCGATCCCTGCCTCGTCCTTGAGCTCCCGGACCGCGCGAGCCGTCGGGGCGGTCCCGAGCACGCGGAAGCCACCAGCCGAGTAGGCCCGTGCGAGCAGCCCGGCGATGAACGTCTTGCCGGTGCCTGCCAGCGCCTCGACGCTCTCGACTCCGTGCCCGCTCGAGGTCAAGCCGCGGATCACCTGCGCTTGTTCGGCCGTGGGCGCGAACGGCGCGCCTGACAGCTCCGCGTCGACGACGTCACGATCGACTCTGCCTGTGCCCTCGCCTCGGCGCGCCTGCGCGCCCCGCACGATCGCCTCCTCGTGCCCGAGCAGATCGCTCGTGGTGAACCGCCGCTCGGTTGGGTCTGGCGCGCGGTGCACGTCCGGGCGGGTGAGGAACCCTTGTGCCGCGCGCTCGACCACTGCTGCGCGCGCGCCCTGTCCGTGCGCGGCTGCCCACGCCATGACGGCGTCACGTGTAGCGAACGTGTTCTGCCGCTCGGTGAGGCCAGTCTCTCCGGCCAGCTCGGTGCTCAACGCGAGCTCATCGGGGAGGTCGAGCGCCTGCGCACGGCCCCGAACCATCGCCTTGAGCTCGAGCGCGCCGAAGCCATGCTCGGCGGCCCGTGCGCGGATGACATCGCGCCACGGCGCGGTGTCGATCCCGTAGCGCTTTCGCTCGCGCGTGTCATGGGCGATCGCTTCACGGCCTGCGCGCCGGACGTCGACGCCCGCGGCCAGCAACTCTCGTTCGCGCTCCTCGATCTGGCGCCGGCGCGTCGAGAACTCGCGAAGGACCTCTGGCGCCAAGTGCTCGATCTCCGCCATCCCGTTGCGCACCGGACCCCAGCGAACCCACGGCAACCGCTCCCGCACCACCGCGCGCAGGTGCGCCTGGTACAGGAAGCCCGCCGCCCGCGCGTGCTGATAGATCGGCGTCGCATCAAGCGCAGTCCAGCGACCATCTGCGCCGCACGCCATGTTCGCCGTCACGACGTGCGTGTGAAGCTGCGGATCCTCGGCGCGGCTCATGCGATGGCGATAGCCAGCCGAGACGAACCCCGTACCGGCCTCGCGTTGGACGCCGCCACGGCCGCGACGCACCCGACACGCCTCGCACTCGAGGTACGCCAACGCGGCGTCGACCGCCGCCTCGTGCGCCTCGACCAAGGCACGTGAGAGCGCGGGCTCGGCGACTGCGAACAGCACGCTGACCGACTTCGGCGCCGAGAACGTCAGGTCGAAAGCCGCGACCTTAGAGCGCCCGCCCACGCGCTTGAGTCGCTCCCGGGTACCAGGGTGGCGGCCCTCCATCAGTGCCGCGAAGCCGTCCTTGTCGACCTCGCCGGCGAGCCCCAACACCTCACCGCCGCGGCCGGTCCAGCGCCCCGGCGACTCGCCACGCCCGGAGTAATAGTCGTCGCGGCCCTGCGCCACCTGCCGCTCGTAGTAGCGCGATTGCTCGAGCGTCAGCTTGCCGATCGACAGCACCGCGTCACCACTCCGTCGGCGCGGCCCGTGCCCCGCCAGACACGTCCATCGACACCCGCTGGCCCGGAAGCGCCCGAGTTCGCGATCCGCGAATACAAACGCCGTCTAACAACCTCATACAACTATAAAATACCGCCAACGCATCCGTTGGTGCAACTGTGTGGGGCGGTTTTGTGGCGCGTAGACACTCGGCGCCTCGGGCTTTCGCGGCACGTCGGTCGGCGGCCGCGAAAGGGCCGGGAGTGAGAGCGGTAGTGGTGCGGTGCGGATGTCGGTCGGGGTTTGAGACGGCGCGGGTCCGTGACGCCAGTACGGCAAGCGGAAGCACAGAGCAGCGGACGCTGGCGCGCAGCCGCGCCCCCCGGCTCCCGACCGCCGCGTCTGAGCTCAGGCGATGGGCGGCTGCTCGTCGCAGGGCGGAGCTCGTACGCCGGCACTCGGAGGGCTTGGCGGCGCGGTCGACGTCGAGCGCGGGGCGCGCGAGGAGCTCTGCTGGGATGAGACACGCGCGCGCGAACCGACGGGCGTCGTCGTTGCGGTACGCGCCGAGGGGATCGCTGCGCAGGACATCGCACGCGTAGGTGCACATCAGGACTACGAAGGTCCGCACGGATCGCTGGGCGCTCGGCGCTCGATGTCGGCGGTCAGGAAGAACCGGCGGCGGGTGCATGCGCCGACGAGCCGCCCGCGGTACGTGATCGCCTGCGGTGTCATCGTCGGCACTAGGCGCGGCGGCGGGATGCTCTCCCGGCGGCGCGCGGTGCCGTCGCGCTAGGTCAGCGAACGGTGTGTCCCGCCCGAGTCCCTGCGAGCCCGGGCTTCCCACAGCGCGTTCTTGCCGCGCGCTAGCCACTTGTTGACTGCGGTGTAGCTGGTCCCGGTGACCTGGGCGATCTCGTTGTAGCTGAAGCCGTGGGCGTAGAGGAGCAGCTCGCGCCGCTCGCGCCAGTGAAGTTCCCCGAGCAGTTCGCGCACGGTGGCTCGCGCGAGACGTTCGGCCACGAGGTCGACGACGTCGGGTTCGGTGCTCGGGGGCTCGAGCCTGTCGTCGTCGGCGCCGCTGAGACCGCCGGCGGGCTGCTCGCGCCGTTGGGCGCGTGCGAGCTTCCATGCTTGGCGCACGGCGATCTTGTAGATCCACAGGTAGGCCCGGTGGCGCCCGAGTTCGATGTCGGGCCGCTGCAGGAGCTGCTCCCAGGCGAAGGCGCAAGCATCGTCGATCAGAGCGTTGTCAAGGCCGCGGGCCTTGAAGCGGATCGCGCGTCGTAGCTCGTCGGCGTAGCGGAGGTAGAACCGGGCGATGTGCTCGTCGCGGTCAAGCTGGATGGGCACGGGACGCCTCCTCGCGTCGGGGGTGACCGAGGCGGCAGTCGCTGTGCGGTGCTCGGCTGCCCGCCCTCGGAAGGTGAGAGCGGGCGCGGCCCGGCGCGCGCAGGCGCGTCAAGGGCAGCCCGTCAGGGCCAGCCCGGAGGGCTGCCGCCGAGGCGGTGCCCTTGACGCGACGAGCACGTCGGGCACCGTGCCCCGCCTTCCGAGGGGCGCCGAGCGCCTCACGTCAAGCCGGCGAGTCTTCGTCTGCCCTGAGGGCCTCGTAGAGATCGAGAACCGTCCGCAGCCTGGCGGTCGCGCCGTCGCCGAACTCGGCTGCGCACGCGAGCAGCTCGTGGGCGCGTGGCGGCAGACCGCGGTCGCGGCGATCCGCGTACGCACCGACCAGGCCGGCGAGGACGAGGTCCTCCTTGCTGAGCTGGGCGCGCTCGGGCGCGTCGAGGCCGTCCGGCGCGCTCACGGCGCGACCCCACGCTCAGCGCAATCGAGCCAGCAGGGCTCAACGGGCACGGCGTCCCAGCGCTCGGCCTGGGCCAGGTAGTCGGCGACCACGGCCTCGAGCTCGGACATGGCGGTCAGGCCACGCTCGATGAGGTAGCGGCGCCCGTGGCCGTCGGCGGGCACGTCGGTCAGGCGCACGACGCCCAGGACGCGCTGGCCCACGACGATCCGCTCGCCGGCCGAGACGCGGTAGCGCGCGAGCTCCTGTGGCGGGTTGGTCGGACGCGCGTCGTACGGATGGGTCGGTGAGAGAGCGGTCATGGTGGCGCTCCGGTTGCGTCGGCTGGCGCTTCAGCGCCAGGTGGCGTTGGCGCCGTAGCCGGCAACTTCGTAGTCGGGCTCGACGCGCGTGGCGTCGCTCGCGCGCTCCTGCAAGTCACGCTGGACGGCGCGCCGCTCGCGTCGCTCGGCCTGGCGATCGAGGGCGGCATCGCGGCCTCGCTGGGCAGATCGGAGCCGGCGGATCTCCGCCGACGCCTGGGCCCTGGTCTGCGGGTAGGCGAAGCTCTGGCCGACGCGGGCGGCGAGCTGGCGCAGGTAGCTCAGCTGCTTGGCGGTGGGCTTGTCGGTGGGGCTCATCCGGTCCTCCTGGTGGCTGGGATCGAGCACGCCCCGCGACCGCGGCCGGGAAAGCGCGGCAGTCAACGCACAGCCCGACAGGGCCGCGCAGCGCCCGCCCGCAGGGCGGGTGTGCTTGACGGCCGCGCGACCGGCCGCAGGCTCGACGGGGTTGCTCGACCCCACCCGGGAGGGCGGCAGCCAATCCCAAACGCACCTCACCGATGCGAACATGTGTTCGTGACGAGCGATGGACACGCTTACGCCCGCTTCCGGCGCGCCCTGCTCACCAAGAACGTTCTCCTCGTCTACGCCGCCGCCCGCGAGCTGCCTCGGATCTCGTTGGAGGACGCGCTGCGGATCCTCGTGCTGCTCGCCGAGAAGCGCGACGAGCGCTTCGAGCGAGCTGCCGCACGCTTCGCGGCGCGCGTCACGACGGAACGGCAGCTCGATCTGGCCGAGTCCCGCTACGTGCTCGCGCTGGCTGAGGCTCTCCGCCGCTCGCCGGACGCCGTCGCGCTCATGCTGCGCGCCTACTGCTAGCCGAGCTCACCGGCGACCTGGCGCGACTCGCGGTGAGCGGGCCGCGCCGGCATGGTCGCGTCCTCGATCCGCTTCGCGGCGCCAGTCCGTCAGGTGCTATGCGCCTCGCTGAGCTGAAGTCCGGTCAGGCGTCCAACGGCGGCCAGACCGTGGTCGGTCCCGGGCCAATGACGACGGACGACGGGGGCGCCTGCTCGGCGCACGACGGACCGGAGCACGAGGCTGACGATGATGGCGTCGTCGGCGTAGCCGAGCACCGGCACGAAGTCAGGCACGAGATCGATCGGAATCGCGAGGTATGCGAGCAGCAGCCAGAGCGGCACGCGGGCGGCACGGGGCACGCTGCGGTCAGCGGCCAGGCGCCGCAACAGCCGCAGGAGGTCGGGCAGTAGGCGTAGCGTCTCGCCGACCAGATTGCCCTTGGGCCGGGTCGCCAGCAGCGCGCCGAGCAGGACGACATAGCTGAGGAACAGGCCGACGGCGACGGTGACAACCAGCGTCATGTGTCCTCGACGGCACGAAGTGGCGGGTGCTCAGCGGCCGGCTGCGCGTCGCGGGCGAAGGCCTCGGACTCGAAGGCCTCAAGCGCCTCGGCGCAGCGCTGCACGGCGGCATGTGCGTCGGCTCGACCGAGCGCCCCGAAGTAATCACGGCGGTCGATCTTGGCCAGCCACGCGCGGAACCGCTCCAGGTCGGCTTCGGATTCCTCGACTTCCTCGTACGTCGCGCGATCCCGGTCGCGCTCGCTGGTGAGCTCGTCGAGGAAGGCGGGGACGCGTTCTAGGACTTCCCTGTACTCGTCGTCGCGTGCCGCTTGAAGCTCGGAGATGACCTGGCCCTCCTCGTCGGCGTCGTCGAAGGCGATGCGCAGCACGCGGGCGGTGCCTCCGTTGGCCTGGACCCGGTCGACGAGCCGGCGGATCTCTCGCTGGACGTCGGGGCGAGCCGGCAGCAGACACACCGAATGGTGCAGATACAGCGCCCCGAGCGAGCGCAGCTTGCGCCAGATCGCAACACGTAGCGAATCGGCCGCGCCGGCGCTCGACGCCGTCACCAGCAGCCAAGCCTCGCCCGGAGTGTGCTTTCCGTCCGCCAAGATGTTACGAGCGTATCACGGCATTGCTAGGCCCGTTCGAGATGGAAACCGCACCGGGGCGCACCCGCGCAGGTCACGGGCCGCGTGGGCCGGCGCGCCCGACCCGTCGGCCGGGGCGCGCTTCCGCTGCATCAGGACGACGCGTCCGACCGCTGTGGCTCGAGCCCTTCCGCGTCGTCGCCGCGCCGGTTGCCGCCCAGGAACTGCACGACGTCGGCGATGATCTCGACGGCCTGGCGCTTGGCGCCGCCGTCGACCTGCCACTCGCGCCACTCGAGGTGCCCGTCGACCGCGATGGGGCTGCCCTTGGCGAGGTAGCGCGCGCACGCTTCGCCCTGCGCGGCCCACACGACGACGTCGAAGTAGTTCGGCTTGTCGACGTACTCCCCGGTGGGGGAGTCCTTGCGGCGGGTGTTGACCGCCAGGCGCAGCTTGCACACCGACGTGCCGCTGGGCAGCGAGCGAAGGTCCGGATCGGCGGTGAGGTTGCCGGTGAGCACGACCCGATTGATGTTGCTGGTAGCCACGGGGGCCTCCTTGGTGGTGCGAATTGCTCTGACGAGCACGACCACGCCGGGGAACGGCCGGGCGGAACCGAGCCCAAGGCGAGGGGAACCCCCTGTGGGTTGCAGCCCACGGCCGGCCTCGGCGATCGTGCGTGAGGACAGAGGCGATCCGCTCCACGGAGGTTCGATCGCGGCTTCAGGACCCAGGGGCAGTCCACTCCGCGAACCGCTCGCGCAGCAGGCTGCGTAGCCTCAGGAACCCTGGACCCCGCGCGGGGACGCCGTACAGCGCCGCGGCTAGGTCGTAGATCGACCCGCCGCGCTCGCACCCGAAGCAATACCACCCTTGCTCCGGACGCTCGTACACGTGAAGCGACGGGGTCGTGTCGTCATGCAGCGGGCAGTTGACCTTCCGGCTGGGCCCGACGATGTTGCTTGTGAGGACGTTCACGTAGACGGCTGGCGGAATGGACCGAAGCGGATCGCGGTCCACGGCCGTCAGCGTCGCCGGCGGCGCCGTCGTCGGGACCGCGACGCCTGTAGCGGTCGACGTGCCGATGAGCTCGGCGACGGTGAAGCGCTGGGTCGGCCTCCAGCGCTCCAGCGTGACGGCACGCGGTGGGTCGTGCTTGAAGTTGCGCGTACCGGGCACGCGCAGGATCCGCGTCGCATCCGCCGACCGCCCGTCGGCCCGGAGGACGTCGGCCAGCTGACGATTCGCCGCCGTCGCCTGGTCGGGCGCGATCGGACGCACGAGCGGCCAGTAGGCGTGGACGTTCGTGCCGGTGCCCGAGCGCACGACCACCGCCGGCGCCGGAGCGAACGCCGCCAACCGCGCGACCGAGGGCACCCCATCGCAGTCGACCCACAGCGCCCACACGGCCCCGAGCGCGCTCCGGTCGCCGGCGGGACGCAGGCGCGGCGCGCACCCGATGTACACGTCGGTCCGTGCACCAAGCTCCAGCAGGTCATCGGCGGCTTCGCGCAGGCGCGCCGCCCGATGGAAGCGCTGCAGCATTCCGCCCTCCGCTTGGCGCGCACGCACCTCCAGCAGTCCGCCGCGCTGCCTCGCGACGAGCAGCGCCAGAAACGCCGTCAAGACTCGGGCGTCGCGATCGACGGCCGAGCCCAGTCGACGGGCAGCGACGTGGCTCACGATGCCTCCGTCGCCTCGGGCGTCCGCTGCGCGATGAACCAGAACTCGCCGTCGACGAGCTCCACCTCGTGCGGGAAGCGCGCGGCCCATTTGCAGGCTTCTGCGTACGTCAGCTCGCCTTCTCGGGCGACCTCACGGCGCTGCTGCGGTGACATGCGGTAGAGCGCGGACATGCGCTCCTGAAAGCTCGCGCCCGGCAGTCGCGGCAGGGCGCTCCGAGGCTGAGACGCGGCGTCGGCGATGGACATGCCGATCTCCAATCCATCCGGGCCCCGCCCGTCGCGGGGCCGAGGCCGAGCGCACCGCATCCCCGTCAGGGGATGCCACACTTGGTGCGCGCCCGGCTCGCGACGGGCGAGGACGCCCGCCGCCGGTCAGACGTCAGGCGTCCCGGATGGGACCTAACGTCGCTTGCGAAGCAGCCCGTCGATCGTGGGACGACTGACGTCGGTCAGCCGCTGGATCTCGGTCTTGGTGATGCCCGCCTCCAGCGCGGCGGGCAGGATGTCCGCGATGTCAGCGAGGGCTTGATCGGCCGTGTCGAGGCCCTTGCGACGCCTCGCACCGAGCCGTTGAAGCTGGCGCCGAAGCTGGGCACGGTCGTCGGGCATTCGGCGGGCAGTGTAAATGGGTTGACAAACGCGGTCGCCGTTGTAAACCTCTTTACACCCAGAAACCAAGAGTGCCCCGGGCGACGGTGCAACGTCCCCGGGGCCGGCACAGGAGGCATAGCTCCTATGCAACATCAGCCTATCCGGGGTGAGGGCTTCCCTCCCGGCGTCCCGGTGCCCGTAGGTCCCGAGCGTGAGCTGCAGCGCTGGCTGCTGCTCGAGCTCGTGTCAGTCCCTCCCGCCGACGGCGATCACGTCGACTACCTGGCCAACGCGCTCGAAGCATCGCGTGCCGATGTCGAGGGAGCCGTCGACGAGCTCGTGACGGTGGGGCTCGCCGTACGTGTCGGCGATCGCGTCCACGCGAGCGCAGCGGCGTGGCGATTCGAGGTGCTGTGGCCCCATGAGTCACCGTTCTGATGACCCGGTGACCGAGGACCGCAAGGCGCAGCAGGCGGTCCTCGGGTTGCTGCTCCACGTCTACCCCGCGCACATCCCGATCGAAGAGGTCGAGCGCACGGTCGCGGGCTACGAAGAGAAGCTCGGTCCGCTTGACGCGGTCGAGATTGCGATTCGCGAGCTCGTCGCGGTGGGCCTTGCGCATCGCCACGATCGATTCGTCTTCGCTTCGAGCGCGGCAGTCCGGTTCGACGAGATCAAGATCTGACCGCGCCTGGCCGTGTCGAGTTCGCCGAACATAGGTCGTGGTGCTCTTCCCGCGTCATTCGGCGCGCTGCGCACCGCACGATCCGCGGGCGGTGCGCAGTGGGCCAGCCGCGCTCCAGGCGCTGGAGCTGCTGACCTTCCACAGCCTCTCCGCACCGCAGGTCGCGGCCACGCTGCAGATCCACCCGCGCACGGCGCGGCGCCTGCTCGTGACGATGGCGGCTGAGGGATACATCGAGCAGACCCTGGACAGCCGCCGCCGCTACCGGTCGACACTGTGGCTGGCAGCACTGGGTGCCCAAGTCGTCGCCCACGCTGAGCTACCGCGGGCGGCGGCCCCGTTCGTGGCCGAGCTCCATGCTCGAACCGGGGCAGTCGTGCACCTCGTCGTCCCAAGCTACCGCGGCGCCGTCTGCGTCGTTCATTGCGACAGCGCACACGCCGCCGAGCCGGCGTTGCGCGACCTGCTGCCCGCGCACGCGACCGCGCCGGGCAAAGTTCTCCTCGCGCACCGCCAGCCGTGGCGCGACAGCGTCCTCGCCCAGCCACTACCCAGGTACACCGAGCGGACCCTGAACTCGGCTGCCGAGATCGAAGCCGCAGCGATCGAGGTCCGCGCGCACGGCTATGCAGTCGACGATCGCGAGTACCAGCTCGACATCCTGGGCATCGCCGCCCCGGTCTTTGCCGGTCGCGAGGTCCCGGGCGCGATCGCCGTCACAACCGAAGCTCGACCGACCGAGCACCCAGCCACGCGCGACCTCATCGAGGAGCTCTTGCGCTCGGCCTCGGCGCTCACCAGCGCGCTTCGTCCAACGCGCGTGCCGCGATGACACCTCTTGACCGGATAGACGCGCCGCCGGCGCACCGCGCTCGACCGGAACACGCCTCACCGCAAGCCATCCGCGCCGCGCTGCTGCGCAAGGCACTGGCTGACGCTCGGCAACGCAGCGCCCTGGCCCGCCGGCTCAACCTCACTGACACCGAGGTCCTCGCCATCCAACAGCTCGCACGAGCAGGCGCGCTCACCCCAGGCCAGCTCGCCTCGCTGCTGCAACTCTCCTCCGGCGGCACGACCGGCCTTATTCAACGCCTCGAGCGCTCAGGGCACGCCGAGCGTGCCGCAAACGGGCGCGATCGCCGGTCGACCCTCGTGTCGCTCACGCCGTCGATCCGGGCTTGGACAGCCGAGGCCTGGGCTCCGCTCGTCGAGGAGATCGACGCGCTCGTCCTGGGGCTGTCCGAGCATGAGCGCGCAGTGTTCACGAGGCTTCTCGAGCTCGTGGCGGATGCAGCCGAGCGCCACGCAGACCGGATCTCGCGGGACGCCGACGAAGCAACCCACGACGCGCTCGTCGTAGCGCTGCCTGCCCTCTGGGCCTGAGGGCATGGAATGATCGATGCGCCCCGCGTCCAAGGGGCCTCGACGATGAGACTGCTGCTCAACATCATCTGGTTCGTTCTCGCGGGGCTGTGGATGGCCATCGCTTACGCGATCGCAGCGCTCATCTGCTTCATCTTCATCATCACCATCCCATTCGGCATCGCGTCACTGCGCATCGGCATCTTCGCCCTGTGGCCGTTCGGGAAGACCGTCGTAAAGCGCGCTGACGCGGGCATCGCCTCAGGGATCGGCAACGTCATCTGGTTCGTTTTCTGCGGCTGGTGGCTGGCGATCGGGCACGTGGTCACCGGCGTCGTGCTCTGCCTGACCATCATCGGGATCCCGTTGGGTCTGGCGAACTTCAAGCTGATCCCCGTCTCGCTGCTTCCAATGGGGCGCGAGATCGTGAGCGTCGACCAGGCCCGCGCGCTCGGGCTCGAAGCCACGGTCGCGGTCCCGGCGGAACGACCGGGAGCAGGCCGGTAAGTTCGGCAGCTGATAATGCGGGTGTTCTTGGACGGGCGGGTTCCGCACGCGAGCTCGCGCAGGCGGGCGAGCGCATCGCAGGCCTGACGGCAGTCCGGCATTCGGCCTCAAAGGCCGGCGCGCCGTCCTCGCTTGCGATCAGCGCGGGTCGCCGGAGGTTCGACCTCGATCAGCTCGATGCCGCTGGGCTCGGCGCCACTGGCAGCGATGCGATCGGCGAGCCATTTGGCCAGCGGGCGTCCGCCCACAGCGACCGCGGCTGCGCCCGACCACAGCGCTAGCGCGACGCTCGCGCGCGCGGCCGTGGCCGGAAGCGCCGAGAGCACGACGCCGTGGTTCAGCGCGGCAACCTTCAGCCCACCTGCGATGAGCGCCAAGAATCCGAGCGCGACAGCCGCCGCGATCCGTCGGCTTCGCCCACCCCGCAACAGAAACACCGCCCCGATAGCCGCGAAGACCACTTCGTCGAACCCTTCCAACACGCGCGCCGCCGACGCGTTCGTGCTGGCGGCGAAGCCGACTGCGATCACCACCGTGGCGACCGCGGCCAGACAGGCGAAGACGGCGCTGGCCGAGGCCTGATGTCGCCGCGGACCGCCCATGAGCAGCCCGGTCGAGACAACGAACGGCAGCCCGAGGAGGAGCCAGGGCCAGGCCGGCGGGGCGCGCACGCGCCAGATCCGGCCTTCCATTCGGGTGGGTGGCCATCGAGTACGAGCGGCAGCACCCACCGGCGCTGGTCCACGCCTTCAGGAAGGCCGCGAAGTCGCGCGTCATGCCAGACGACGGCCCGGCTACGCGAGCCGATGCTCCGAGCGTCCACGCGGAGCATCGACGCCCCGGACGGGCCGAGCACCGACACCAAGTGTCCCCTTGCAATGACGAGCTTGAGCGCTCGATCGCTGGCGTAGATCCTCGCCGTGGCGACCGATGCCAACGGCTCGGGCAGAGGAAGGACTTTCGCGCGATAGTCCGTCGCCACGACACCAGAGCGCAGATGCGCGTCCGCCGGCGCCGTGGGGCCGAGCACTATCAGCGCGACAACAGTCGCCCACTGCCATGGGCGGCACCTCCGCAGACCTCGAAGCGGGTCGTGGTCACACACAGCAGGCCCTCCCCTGCGACGACACTACCCGTCAGCTACCAGGCGGCGATAGCGGCCAGTGCGTGGCTCACGCCGTAGCGGTTGACCAGAGGCCGGCCCCTCGAACGGGATCGGCCTGATCAAATCCCCCGGTCGGTCACGTCGAAGCGGGCGAGCTCGTCGTCGAGCCGGACATCCAACGCGCCCTGCTCCGCCGCGCGACCCGCAGCGACTTCCCCATCCGCGTGCGCATCGGCATCCACACCGGCGAGGCGATCCACCGCTCAGGCGACTTCTTCGGCCGCAGCGTCATCCTCGCCGCGCGGATTGCCGCCCACGCCCAAGGCGGCGACATCCTCACCTCATCGCTCGCGCGCGAGCTCGTCGCCGAACGCGGTGACATCGAGTTGCGCGACGCCGGCGAGGCCGAGTTCAAGGGCCTCGACGGACGCCACCGTCTCTACGAGGTCGCCTGGACCCCGACCACCACGCTGACGCTGTCCGACGACCCAGCGCCAGCGCCGCCCTCGCGCAACACATAGCGTGCGACTCAGGCCGGCGAACGGGCAGACTGCCACCGCAACCGCGCACGGGGCTTACCCTCCCTGCCGTGCTTGCCGCAATCCCTAGCCCGACGAGCAACGGGCTGCACCTGGGCGGCCTGTTCGTGCACTTCTATGGCCTGTCCTATGCGGTCGGCATCGCCGCGGCGATCTTTCTCGCTCGTCGGCGCTGGCGGGCGCAGGGCGGCGATCCCGACCTCGTCTACGAGGTCGCGGTCTGCGGCGTCCCCGCGGGGATCCTCGGCGGGCGCCTGTATCACGACATCACGAGCTGGAACGAGGTCCCGCACACGTGGTGGGGGTGGCTGGCGGTCTGGCAGGGAGGCCTCGGGATCTGGGGCGGCATCGCGGCCGGCACGCTCGCCGGCCTCTGGGTGCTGCGTCGCCGCGGCGTCGACCTTGCGCGCTTCATGGACGCTGCTGTGCCCGGCATCCTGGTCGCGCAGGCCTGCGGTCGCGTGGGCAACTACTTCAACCAGGAGCTTTTCGGCGGGCCGACGAGCCTGCCCTGGGGCCTTCACATCGATCCCGCCCACCGTCCCGACGGTTACGAGCGGTACGCCACCTTCCATCCCACCTTTCTCTACGAACTCATCTTCGACCTCGCGCTCGCCGCCGCCCTCGTCTGGCTCGGCCGCCGACGCGAGATTCGCGCCCCCGGACTGTTCGCCCTCTACGTGGCCGGCTATTCCGGCTTTCGCATCTTCGAAGAGCTGCTGCGCGTCGACCCCTCGCACCACATCCTCGGGTTGCGCCTGAACTTCTTCGTCGCCTCGCTGCTGTGCATCGCGGGCCTCACGTGGTTCGCCTACACGCAACGGGGCGTCACCGCGCGGCGGCTCTCCCGTGGCGGTCCCGCCGCGCTCGGCATCGCCCTCATCGCTTGCGCCGCGATTGGCTGCGGCGACGCCGCGCATCGCGCGAGGACGAGCGACGGCCCGCGGCTTCTCTCACCGGGCACCGCCGCGGCCGCGGCGGACGTGCGCATCCACAAATAGACTTCCAGAGGTGATGCGGCGGGCGAGACCTGCCACGAGTGCCTCAATGGTCGCGCCAGCGCGAGGGTCGCGCCCTTACCCGACTCGCACGCTCACGTTCCTGCTCGCTCCGCGCGAGTAGGGGTAGCTGTCGTTGGGACGCAGGCGCACGCGGAATGAGAACCGTCCTCCGAGCGAGTTGAAGCGATAGCGCGTGGAGTAGCGGCCCCCCTTGCGGGTGCGGGTCGTCTTGATGGTCCGCCAGCCGCGACCGGGCTGGTGTGCCTGGAGCTCGAGCGTCACGCCGCCAGGGGGCAGCGGCCGACCCTTAAGGCTGCCGCGGAAGCGGGCCGACCCGCGTGAGCGAACGTGGCTTGGCACGTGCACGGTGATGCGCGCCTTGGTCTTGAACGTGACGTCGGACTTGGCGGTCAGGTGATCGTCGCCAGGGTAAGCGCGATACGCGATCCGGACGCGCCGCGACGCGCCGCGGGTGATCCTGAACGTGAAGCGCCCGTCGGCGCCGCTGGTGACTCCCCCGCGATCCGTGTAGTGAGAGCCGAGCCGGAGCTCGCGGACGAGCAGGCGGAGGTCAGCGCCAGCGACCGGCTGGCCGGCGGCGTTGCGCAGGATTCCGCGCACGGTCGTGCCGTGACCAAAGCCGACCGTCTTGGTCGGCCGCAAGACGCCGACACGGTGGCGCTTCTTGCCGTGCCCGCGAAACGCATGGCCTGGGAAGCCCGCGACGAGTCGCGCGCCGTCGCCGCCACCAGATCCGTTGACGGGGCCTCGCGCCACGAGCGCGAACGGCGGCGAGACCGTCTGGTTGCCTGCAGCATCAGTCACCCGTAGGAGCAGGGTGCGCTTGCCGGCGATCGCTGGAGACGCGGCGATCGTCTCGCTCTTCAGGTCGGGGCAGGGTCGCGGGCGCGCGAAGTCGCAGCCGGTCTTCTGCGCGGTCTGCGTGGATGCATAGTCCTCGGTGGCGACCACACGCGGGTTGGCCGCATCGGTCACGTCGACGATCTCGGCCCGGCGAATGCCGACGTTGTCGGTCGCGCTGAACGTCAGCGGCTCGTCGCCTGACCGCGTGCCGGGCGCTCGGAGTCCAACATCGTCGTTAGGCCCAGTGAGGGCGGGCGCGGTGCTATCCGTGATCGTGACGCGCGAGCCGTAGAGCTCGACGAACGCAGTCCCAGGGATCCCGTTGCCGTCGCTGCCGAGCGAGCACGCGGTTCCGTCGCCGGACCAGCAACCAGCCGAGAGCGTGATGTTCGGCGCGTTCGGCGCAGCGGTTGCGCGCGGTGAGCTGGCGCGCGTGACCGTCATCACTGGTGTCTGGGCGGCCCCGGACGAGTTGTTGCCACGGTACCCGTACCAGTGCGCCTCGACCGCCAGCGCGTCTTGGTCCGACTGCAGGTAGAGACCCGTACCCGAGAAAGGGATGTCCCCGAAGCTCGCGAGCGTATAGGTCCGCTCGATCGGATAGTTGGGGAGCGCAGGCGCGTACCAGTAGTGCTTCAGTGCGAGCTCGTAATCGGAGATCCTTGTCCCCGACGGGGCGTTGAACGACAGCGCCGCGAAGGTTCCCGCCCCGTAGGCGGTGTTCGGCGCGAGCGAGGCGCTCAACGGATCGCCAGCCTGCGGACAGGACGTGTCGGTCTGGTACGCGGGGTTCCCCGCCGGGTTGCTCGCGGACGTCCATGCCCGGTTCGGATAGAACGCCCCATCGATCGAGCACGTGAGCACGTTGAAGCTGCCCGCATGGACCGGCGGCGCGCACAGCGCGCTCGCCACGAGCACCGCCAACGGTGCCAGAAGCATCCTCCCTGCCTTCACCCCGCGCACTACATACCCAAAGGGGCGAAAAACTTGCGCATCCGGCGTCGTGCGCCACGCGCTGCGGGTCTCAGGTACTCATGCCGGTGGGTGGTGCCGGTGCTTGGCGATAGGTGAGCGGCGGGCGCACGGCGACCGCGCCGGGAACCTCATCCGCATAGCGGAAGAGGCAGAGGACTCGATGCCGCGGCCGCGCAGCACTCTGGGCGAGGACGCCGCGATATCCGTCTCGCCAGAGCCGCTCTCCGATCTCTTGAAACGCTGGCCATGTTCGCTGCGCTGGTTGGGGTGGCGAAAGACCGACCGCGGCGAGCCGGTCGTCGTCCGATAGGTCAGCGACGTCGGTCACCTCGATCTCCCAACGCCAGAGATCTCGCGGCATCTGGCGGTCGGGTGGGATAGCGAGCTCGGCGAGCGCGCGGTACCACTCGGCCCACGCCGTGTCCTCGGCGTCGGCGAAATACAGGGCGCCGACTGGCCGGACCCCGCTCTTCGGTCCACCTGCTGTGAGAGCTGGGTGGATGTAGTGCCGGGGACGGTAGGTGTGTCCGCCTTGCGTCTGAGCGCGACCGTGTACGAACTCGTTGGCGGAGCCCCTCGGGAGTGCAAGCCCGGGTGCGATCGATCGCAACACCACGAGTTCGGCCGGCACTTGTGCAATTCGGCATAGGAGCCGCCGGACTGAGGCTAGTCGATGCTGTCGCCGGGGTGGACGAGGCCGGTCTGGTAGGCGAGCACGACGAGTTGAGCCCGGTCGCGGACGGCGAGCTTCATCATGGCCCGGTTGATATGCGTCTTGACCGTGAGCGGTGAGAGGAACCGCCGTTCGGCGATCTGGTCGTTCGAGAGACCATGTGCGGCGAGGGTCATCATCTCGCGCTCCCGGGTGGTCAGGGCATCGAGCATTCCGTCGGGGATCGAGGGCGTGGCGGTCGTCGCGAACTCAGCCAAGAGCGCCTGGGTTGCTCGCGGCGAGAGGAGGGCATCCCCGCCGGCGACCGTGCGGATCGCGTCGAGCAGGTCGGCGGGCTCGATGCTCTTGCTGAGGAAGCCGCTGGCGCCGGCGCGGACCGCTTCGATGACGTATGCGTCGATCTCGAATGTCGTGAGCACCACGACCTTCACGCCCGCCAGGTCGTCGTCGCCGGTGATCGCCCGCGTCGCCGCGATGCCGTCCATCCCGGGCATGCGGATGTCCATGAGCACGACGTCGGCGCGCGTCGAACGGGCGAGGCGGACGGCGTCGTCGCCGCTGCCGGCCTCGCCCACGACCTCGAGATCGTCGGCGGAGTCGATCAGCACGCGAAAGCCGGAGCGGATGAGCGCCTGGTCGTCGGCGAGCACCACCCGAATGGTCACCGCTGCTCCTCGGCATTCGGGAAGTGGGCGCGGACGGCGAACCTGCCCTCGCCGTCGGGGCCGACGTGCAGCGAGCCGCCCGCGGCCAGCACGCGCTCTCGCATGCCGATCAGCCCGAAGCCCCCGGCCTCGCTGGCCGCGCCGGATCGTGGTGTGAGATCCCCGACTGCGGGCACGGCGACCGAGTTGATCAACTCGACGGCCACACCGGCGGCGGCGTGGCTGATCCGGAGCCGCACGTGTCCGTCGCCATACTTGTGCGCGTTGGTGAGCGCTTCCTGCACGGTGCGGTAGAGCGCCAGCTGTGTGGTGTCGGCCAGCGGGCGCGGTGAGCCGCTCGTCTCGTACTCGACCGCGAGGCCGGCGTCTCGGTAGGAGTCGATCAGAGCGGTGAGCTCGGTCAGCATCGGCGCGGGCTCGACCGAGGCGTCGCTCTCACCGGCGAAGCGGAGCACGTTGAGGATGCTCCCGAGATTGTCGAGCGCGGCCTGCGCCGACGATCGCACGATGCGGAGCGCGGCCGCGGCATCGTCGGGCCGGGAGCGCAGCAGGTGCTCGGCGACGCCGGCCTGCACGTTGACGACCGCCATGCGGTGGGCGACCACGTCGTGGAGCTCGCGAGCGATGTGCAATCGCTCCTCGGCCACCCGCCGGCGGGCTTCCTCTTCACGCGTTTCCTCGGCTCGGCGCGCGCGCTCTTCCGCGGCCACGATTGCCTCGCGCCGGGTCCGCAGCAGGTCCCCGGCTGCGACCGCAAGTCCCGGCCATGCCACTGCTGCGAGCAGCGGACCGGGCAGCTCCTCCGGGGCGTTCTGGATGACGACGACCACGAGCAGGCCGGCGACCCCTGCGAGGCCGGCGTAGACGCCGGTACGCCGGTCGTGCTCGACGGCCACAGTGAAGACGAGAAGCACGACCACGGCGATCAACACGTTCGGGTGGTCCATCACCGCGACCGAAGCGATCGACGCGCCGATCGCCGCGGCGAGGACGGGGATCGGCGCGTAGTGCCGGAGGACGATGAGCGTCGCGCTCACCACGATGACGGCGATCTCGATGGCGCCGAAGCTGTAGCCGCTGACGTGCGCTCCGATGATCGTGGCCGGCACGCAAAGGACGGCGAACAACACGTCGAGGGGCTTGGGCCGCAGCCGGGTGGCTGCGGCCTGTTTGCCAACCCCGCGTGGGGGATCCGTCGCCACGTCTACCTCATGCGTCCCGACGGCGCAAAGTCACGGCCGCGACGGCGAGCAACCCGACCACCCAGGCCGCCAGGACGGCCAAGCCCAGCCACGGTGAGAGAAGCGTGTCACCTGACGTGACGCTCATCATCGCGTCGCCGGCGTTGCTCGGCAGGATCTTCGTGAGCGTGTCACCGACCGTGCCCGGCACAAGCTCCGCCAACAGCGGAGCCACCATCAGCAGTCCCAGCAGGACGCCGATCGCCGCCGCAGTGCTGCGTACGAGGAAGCCGACGGCAATCCCTATTAGGGCAACGCAGGCGCCGTAGAAGCCGGCGGACAGCACGGCTCTCAACACACCGGGGTCGTCGATGGAGTAGCTGGGGAGGTTGCCGCTGTAGACCGCGCTGCCGGCGAAGAAGGCGCCGAAGGCGCCGATCGTCATGGCGAGCCAGGCGGCGCCGCCGAACACGATCGCTTTCGCTCGCAGCACGCGAGTCCGGCGCGCGACCGCTCCGAACGTGGTGCGGATGAGCCCGCTTGCGTACTCGCTGCCGACGAACAGAGCGGCAAGCAC
>JBKPBS010000079.1:0-12527 GCA_046726915.1 Actinomycetota bacterium | reverse complement strand
GCCCGCGCTGCCTCAGCCGGCCCTGCACTCCTCGCAGTGCACGTCGGCGACCTGTCTCTCTGCGATCACCGCGAGAGCAGCAACGGCGTTTGGGGATGGGGATCCGCTGGGGCGCCCCGACCCGTCGCCGACCTAAGACGGTGCACCAGCAGGATCGGCGCGGCGACCACGGCAACCACCAGGGCGATCGCGAGGCCGGCCAGCAGGAACGGAAGCACACAAGCCGCGGTCAGGAGGAGGATCGGCAGGACGAGGGGGAACAGGGCGAAGGTGAGGATTCCTCCCCCGATCGCCCAGGCCGAAGCCTCCTCGGCCAGCTCGGCCGGCTGGGTGCCATGACCTCACGCCCTCGCTGCCTGCGGGAGGGCGCCTGAGTCGGCGGCGCCAGGCGCCGGCTCTACCCCTTCGCCGCGGGTGTTCGTCGTCCGTAGCGCAACGAGCGCTGCCGCCAGCAGGAAGACGCTCGACGCGAGCAGCGCCCGCTGGAAGCCCGAGGTCAGCGCCTCGGGCGCGCCGGTGTGGCTCGCGAGCAGGTCGCTGGTGCGCGACGTGGCGATCGCGGTGAAGATCGCTAGTCCGAGCGCCCCTCCGACCTGCTGCGAGGCGTTCAGCAGCGCTGCCGCTAGCCCCGACCTCTGGGCATCCACCCCGGCATTCGCCGCGGTAAGGATGGCGACAAACGCGGCGCCGAGGCCGAGCGACGCGATCACGAGGCCCGGCAGGAGGTCGGAGACGTATGAGCCGTGGACCGGGATCCGAGACAGCCAGTACACGCCTCCCGAACCGATGAGCGCGCCCACCACGATCACCGGCCGGGTACCGAAGCGCGGTACGAGTTGCGAGCTGACCCCGGCGGAGACGATGACGCCCAAGGTGAGCGGCAGGTAGGCAGCGCCCGCCTGGATGGGCGAGTAGCCGAGCACGTTCTGCATGTAGAGCGTGAGGAAGAAGAACATGGAGAGCAACCCGGCGAAGGCCACCAGCTGCGTAGTGTCGGCGGCCGCGAGGCCCCTGACGCGGAATATCGACAGGGGCAGAAGCGGGTTCTTGATCCGCTGCTCATTGATGACGAACGCGCCGAGGAGCACCAGCGCTCCGGTGAGCTCGGCGATCGTGCTCGCTGCGCCCCAGCCCTGGTCGGGTGCCTCCACGAGAGCGAAGACCAGCAGCAGCATTCCGCCGGTCGCAATGATGGCGCCGCGAAGGTCAAAGTCAGCAAGACGAGCGCTATGCCTCTCGCCGCTGATCAGCATGAAGATCCCGCCGAGCACGAGCAGCGCGGCGAGCGGGTTCACGAACATCACCCAGCGCCAGCCCGGCCCCTCTGTGAGCAGGCCACCAAGGATCACGCCCGCGGCGGAAGCGAGCCCGCCCATGGCACCCCAGACCGCGAGTGCGGTGGTTCGCTCGGAGCCCTCCTTGAAGGTCGTGGTGAGGATCGAAAGAGCGGCGGGGAGCATCGCCGCCGCGCCGACGCCCTGGGCGAGACGAGCCGCAACCAGCAGCCCCGAGCTCTGGGCCAGGCCGCCCACAAGCGAGGCGATGCCGATCAGCACGGTGCCGGCGACCAGCACGCGGCGGCGGCCGAGCAGGTCGGCGGCACGGCCGCCCAGCAGCATGAAGCCGCCGTAGGTGAGCAGGTACCCGCTCGGGACCCATTGCAGGGCCTGTTCCGAGAAATGAAGGTCGCTCCTGATCGAGGGGAGCGCGACGTTGACGATCGAGGCGTCGACGAAGTCGATGAACGCGACTGCGGCGAGCAAGGCCAGGGTGAGCTTGCCGCGGGCGGTCGCGAGGAAGGACGGTTGAGGGGCGTCTGTGCCCATGGGGCGAACCTCCAGGTCTCGCTGATCGTTTGTAAGCTCGATAATTGATATCACAAACTATTGGCGATTCCAAGTAAGTGTGATAAAGATCACGGAGATGCCCGCCGAGCCCACCCCCGAGACCGCGCTCACCGAGTTCGCCGGGCAGCTCTTCTTCCGGCTGTGGCGGGCCTCGCATACGCGCATCGCGGCGGCGCTCGAATCGGTCGGTTTGACGCCGGCGCGCTTCGGCCTACTCAACCTGCTCGGCGCTCTCGAGGGAGCGAACCAGCAGGAGCTGGGCTCGGCGATGGGCGTCGACCCCAGCACCATGGTCCAGCTGATCGACGAGCTCGAGGCAGCGGGGCTCGCCAAGCGCCGGCCCCATCCCAGGGATCGCCGCGCGCGCCAGGTGGTGCTCACGGCGAAGGGCCGGCGCCTGCGGGAGCGCGGCCGGCAGATGGCGAGTCAGGTGGAGGACGAGGTGCTGGGCGGGCTCACCCCGGGCCAGCGTCGCGACTTGCTGAAGTTGCTTCGGCTCGCGAACAGCACAGCGCCGCCGCAACCGCTGTGGCGGGCTGAGGAAGGCGACTAGCTGGCTCAACGATGATCGGCGTGGCAAGCGAGACCAAGGCGATCCGGACGGAACGGCTCTCCAAGCGCTACGGCGACACGCCCGCCCTCGACGCGCTGGACCTCGCGGTGGAGCTGGGCGAGGTGTCGGCTACCTGGGCCGAACGGCGCCGGTAAGACGACGATCCGGCTGCTGCTGAGCCTGCACCGTCCAAGCGCGGGGCGGGGGGAGCTGTTCGGCGCCGACGCCTGGTGCGACCCGGTCGCCGCCTACCGCCGGTCGGCTACGTGAGCGCCTGACCCTGTGGCCGGCGCTGACCGGCGCCGAGACGATCCGCCCGCGCACGTAAAGCGCGCACCGAGCAAACGCCCGACTCGCCACAAGCCGCGCGCCAAGCCCAGGAAGCAGCGAGCGCGGCCTGACCACCCCGAGCCAGCAGCGCCCGTCTAGCGCAGAAGCAGGCGCCTCACTTGACGCGGACCACACGCCTGCTCGGGACGAAACGCACCAGCAGCGGGGAGCTCCTGGCATGACAACCGCTTGGCGCAGTAACGACGGCCGTCGAAAGACGACCAAAGCCACCTGACTGTCGGGACCCGGACGAGCCGAGTCCTAATTCGGCTGCGACACGGCAACACGAGATCGACGGCGCCAGACTGCGACGCGGGGCCTCGGCGCCGACGCCCAGCGTGCGCCCGCTCCGGCCCCGTCAGCGGAGCATCGCTTTTGCAACACCGACGGGTCGCCCCTACCGCCCCGGTCCGTCGCCGAGTCGCCGGATCGGTAGCCCCGACGGTGGGCGCTGCTCACCTGGCGTTAGATCCAGTTGCGCCCATGCCGGCGGGCATACCGTGCGTCTACGCGCCGCGGCCGTCGGTCAGCTCCCGCACGACCGCGGCCACGGATTCGCGGCCGGTGTCGACGACACGCGTGGCGCCGAGCTCGGATGCGAGCGCATCATGCCGCGTCGCCGCTCCTTCAAGCCAAGAGCAGGCGTGTCGACGGCGGCTCCGCTCGCGCTCGCATGGGACGAGGGGCAGGAGCCCTCCGCGGCTGTCGAGCGCGCTTGGATCACTCTAGGCCCGGCGTGACCCGCGTCTCGAAGGCCCGAGATCGGTGAGGTCCGCTCGCTCGTAGCTCGCGGTGTCACTGATTGTTCGGGACCGTCCTCCTCGTCGCCACGCTCCCAGCCCTACCCGACTGCACCGATGCGGCCGAGGATCGGGGCGGGGCTCCCGGGTGCCCCAGGCAACCTGGCGAAACGGCGCTAGCGGCGGCGGCAGGAGCGCGGCTCCTGGTCAGCACACCCAGGGTGATGCCGGCCGCGACCACGACGACGGCGGCAAGCCGTCCGGGGGTGAATGCGGCAACTCCCAGCGCGGCCGAGCAGGCGAGTGCGCTGACTGGCAGCACACCCGAGAAGAGGCCGGCTCGCTCGACGCCGAGGAGGCGAACGGCGGAGTACCAGGCGACGAAGCCGCTGGTCGTGACGGCCGCCCCAAGGTAGACAATCGCGGCCAGCTCGTCGGTGGTCGGCGCCGGCAGCTTTGGGCCGCCGCGAACAAGGCTCCAGGCCGCCAACAGCGGCAGGGCGAACAGGCAAGCGTAGGTTGACACCGCGAGCGGGCCGAGCCGCTCGAGATGGGGAGCGGCGAGCAGCGAGAACGCGGCCTCGCACGCCAGCGCGCCCAGAGCCAGGCTGAGGCCGAGCGAGCTGATGCCGCCGTCCGTCCACTGGACCCCGGCCGCGCCGATCGAAACCACCACCCCCGCCACCAGCACACGCCCGCTCAGCGGGCGGCGCTCGAGCAGCGGGGCCGCCACTGCGAGCACCACGGGCACGCAGCCCACAATCACGCCGACTGTGGCCGGATCGGTCTCGCGCACGCCCTCGATCACGAACACGTTGAAGAGCACGAGGCCCGTGGCTGCCAGCGCGGCGAGCCCGATCGCCTCGGGGCGCCTGAGCCGGGGCAGGCGGCAGCGCGCGAGCACGAACAGGATCGCCGCGGCCAGCAGGTAGCGGAGGAACTGCGCCTCGGCAAGCGGGTAGCTCTCGACCGCGTCCGAGGCCGCCACGAGCGAGCCGACCAGGGCGAGCGCCAGCGTCGCCTGCAGCGCGCCACGCAGCGTGGTGCTCACGAGCCGCGCCGGCTTCCGGTCAGGGCCACGGCGGCGAGCGCAATGTAGACGCCACCGGTGGTGTAGCGCCGGCGGCGCTCCAGCCTGGCGCTCCCGCGCACCCAAGCGCTGATCGAGCCGGCGGCGACGGCGTAGACGAGATCGATCGTCAGCCCGATGAGGACGAGCACGCCGCCCAACACGAGCACCTGCGCCCAGGCCGGGCCGCCGTCCGGGTCGACGAATTGCGGCAGGAAGGCGAGGAAGAACAGCGCGACCTTGGGGTTCAGCAGGTTGACCACGAAGCCCTCCCCGGCCACGCGGCTGGCCGGCGCCGGCGTGCGCGCGTCGCCGTGGCTTGTCGTGCCGCGCGCGGCCAGGGTGCGCACGCCGAGGTACAGGAGGTAGGTGGCACCCGCGTACTTGACGACGCTGAAGGCGGTGGCGGACGACGCCAAGGCTGCCGACAGCCCCGCGGCGGCGGCCGCAACGTGAACCAGTGTCGCCGACTCCACTCCGAACGCCGAGACGAGCCCGGCGCGGCGACCCTGGTCGATGCTCCGCGTGACGATGTAGATCAGGTTGGGACCGGGGATCGCGACGAGCGCGAGGGCGCTGAGGGCGAAAAGGGCGAGGGTGGACGGCTCGGGCATGGTCGTGCGAGCGTAAGATCCAGCTGGTCCTGATGGTAGGACCAGTCGGCTACCCGGATCATGTACCAGTTGGATTCTTGAGCCCGTTCGATCTGCTCGTCTCCCTGGACCGGTCGGGCCCGCTTCGGGCACAGCTGGAGGAGCAGCTGCGGGTGGCCGTGCGCGCCGGGACGCTCGCGCCGGGCACAGCACTGCCGTCGAGCCGCGGCCTGGCGCGCGAGCTCGGGATCTCGCGCGGCGTGGTCGTCGAGGCATACGCGCAACTCGCGGCCGAGGGCTATCTCGTGGCGCACCAGGGCGCCGCGACGCGCGTGGCCGAGGCGACCTCGCCGGCCGCCGGCGCCCTCGACGAGCGGCGGCCTGCCGAGCCTGCGCCCCGCTGGGACTTCCGGCCGGGCGGTCCCGACGTCTCGCTGTTCCCGCGCCCAGCCTGGCTCGCGTCGCTGCGGCGGGCGCTGCGCGAGGCGCCGGATGTGCGGCTCGACTACGGCGACCCGCGCGGCGCGCCCGAGTTGCGGGACGTGCTGGCACGCTACCTGGGGCGCGTGCGCGGCGCGGCCAGCGACCCGGAGCGCTTGGTGATCACCTCAGGCATGGCCCAGGGTATGGCCTTGGTTGGCCGGGCGCTCATCGCGCAGGGACGAGGGCGGATTGGCCTCGAAGATCCGGGTACCGGCCCCGGCCGCGACCAGCTCGCCGCCACGGGTCTCGAAGTGGTGCCGTTCCCGGTGGATGGCGAGGGCCTGCGCGTCGACCTGCTGGAGGGCGTCGACGCCGTAATGGTCAGCCCAGCGCATCAGTTCCCGCTCGGCGTGGTGCTCTCAGCCGAGCGTCGTGCGGCGCTCGTGGAGTGGGCGATCGAGACCCGCGGGCTCGTGCTTGAGGATGATTACGACTCGGAGTACCGCTACGACCGCCCTCCGGTGGGCGTTGTGCAGGGCCTCGCCCCCGAGCACGTGGCCCTCGCCGGCTCGGTCTCCAAGACCCTGGCGCCGGGCCTGCGCCTCGGCTGGGTCGCACCCCCGGAGCAGATCGCGGCCGAGGTGACCGCCGCCAAGCAACGCGACGATCTCGGCACCCCGGTGGTCGAGCAGCTCGCCCTGGCCGACTTCATCGAACGCGGCGAGCTCGACCGCCACCTGCGCCGCACGCGGGTGGTCTACCGAAGGCGCCGCGACCTGCTAGTCGACGCGCTCGCTCGTCACCTGCCCAGTTGCATCCCCGAAGGCGTGGCCGCGGGCCTGCACCTGATCGTGCGCCTGCCGCCCGCGGCAGACGAACGCGCGTTGCTCGAGCAGGCACGCCACCAGGGCATCGGCCTGTCGGGGCTATCCGAGCACGCGGTCCGGCCGGCCGGCCCGGCGCTGCTCCTCGGCTACGGGCGCATAGCCGAGCCAGCCATCGAGCCCGGCGTGCGCGAGCTCGCGGCGGCGCTGCGGGCAAGCTCGAACGCATGAGCCGTGAGACCGAACCGACACTCGACAAGGGCCTCGCCGCATAACTCCGAACCGGTGGCGAGGCTCCCAGTATCGCGCCGCGACCATCGACGCCTCCACCCGCCTCTGGCAAGCGCTCCCTCAACGCCCTCGCGAGACGCCCCTTGAGACGAACTGCGATACCTGCTCCTCGTCCATGGCGATAGGGATGGGCACGCCAGCGTGAATTCCGATCGGTCGTGCAGACACAACCGGCCAAGCTGCTGCTGGCGGGCAGCGTTCTCGCATACATCTTCGGAGTCACCGGGCGCGGCTACAGGGGGTATTGCGAACCCGGAAGGCGATGAGTCCTCGGCGGACTAGCGGTCTACCCAGGGGAGGACTCCCGCCATGAACAGCCGCCGACAATCGGACACGCTTGGAGGCGAGCCAAGCCTCGGTTCCATGCAGCGAAGCCCAGCCTGATGACCGAGCGCCTAGCGGTCTCGAGCAGTCGCCGACCGTGGCTGGCGCTGGCGGGCTGGGCATTGGCGCTGGTGGCGGCGATCGCGATTACTGCAGCGTTTCTCGGTGACGCGCTGTCGGGCGACGAGGAGGTGACGAGCGACACGGATTCCAGGCGCGCCGACGAGCTGGTGTCCGAGCGCCTTGCCGCGGAGCGGGGCGGACTCGGGCAGGACGCGACTGAGGTGGTCATCGTTCGGTCCTCGGACGCGACGGTCGATGAGCCACGTTTCGAGCGGCGGGTACGCGCGCTCGCGGGAGAGCTGCAAGTAGCGGGTGCGACGCAGGTCATCAACTTCTACGACACGGGCGAGCGGCGGCTGGTCTCAGGCGACCGGGATGCCACGGCGATGCTCGTGGCCGCCGGTCCCGACGCCGAGGACGACATCGGAGGCATCGTCGAGACGGTTGAGGGCGCCGACGGTCGAGGCGGATTCGACGTCACGATCACCGGCGAGTTCACGCTCGACGACGACTTCTCGACGCTGGCGGGCGAGGACCTGAAGAACGGCGAGCTGGGCTTCGGAATGCCGGCCGCGCTGATCGTCCTGTTGATCGTCTTCGGCTCTGTGGTCGCGGGATTGATCCCGCTGCTGCTCGCGATCGTCTCCATCACCGTCGCGCTCGCTCTGCTGGCGCTCGTCGGACAGGTGTTTCCGCTCTCGGTCTTCGCCACCAACATGCTCACCGGGATGGGGCTCGCGCTCGGGATTGACTACTCGCTGTTCGTGCTTTCCCGCTACCGCGAGGAGCGCCTCCACGGGCGCGCGAAGCTTGACGCGATAGGCGCCGTCGGCGCAACGGCCAGCCGCGCCGTGCTGTTCAGCGGCATCGCCTTCACGCTGGCCATGGTCGGGCTCCTGCTCGTGCCGCATACGATCATGCGAAGCCTCGCCGCCGGGGCGATCGTGGCGGGACTGGTCTCGGTGGCCGCGGCGCTGACGCTCCTGCCGGCGCTCCTTAGTCTGTTGGGCGATCGCGTCAATGCGCTGCGCATCCCGTTCTTCGGCCAAACCGCGGCCCGCGAGCAGAGTCCGTTTTGGTCTCGGACGGTGCGAGGGGTGATGAGGCGCCCAGTCGCCAGTCTCGCGGTCGCGACGGGGCTGCTGCTCGCCATGGCTGTGCCCGTGCTCCAGTTGCAGTCGGGCGAGTCTGGAGTCCAGACCCTTCCGGATCGGCTGGCCGCCAAAGCGGGATATCAAGCGTTGAATGCAGAGTTTCCGGGCGAGACGACGGAGCCGGTGGAGATAGTGATCGACGGCGACGCCGCCGCGCCGGCGGTCCAGGACGGGATCGCGCGCTTGAGGGAGCGGCTCGCGAGCGAGGAGCTCTTCGGCCGGCCCGAGGTAGAGCGAAATCACGCCGGTGATCTCACGCTTCTGACCGTGCCAGTCCGGGGCGATCCGCTCGACCAGGATGCGGTCGACGCGGTACGCGAGCTGCGCGGCGAGCACGTTCCCGACGCCTTCGCGGATGCCGGGGTGCAGGTGCTCGTGGCCGGCGACACGGCGGAATCGATCGATCAGTCGGACACGATGAACGGCTGGCTCCCGATCGTATTCACCTTCGTCCTTTCGCTCAGCTTTGTACTGCTGACGATCGCTTTCCGCTCGCTCATCGTCGCGGCCAAGGCGATCGCCGTGAACCTGCTGTCCGTGGGAGCCGCCTACGGGCTGCTGGTCCTCGTCTTACAGGAGGGGATCGGGAACGAGCTCCTCGGCTTCCCGCAGGTCGACACGATCGAATCGTGGGTGCCGCTGTTTCTCTTCGCGGTTCTATTCGGGTTGTCGATGGACTACCACGTCTTCCTGCTCAGCCGCATCCGGGAGCGGTTCCGTCAGACGGGCGACAACAGCGATGCGATAGCGCACGGCGTCGGCTCGACCGGCCGCATCATCACCGGCGCGGCCTTGATCATCATCGCCGTCTTCAGCGGCTTCGCGCGCGGCGACTTGGTCATGTTCCAGCAGATGGGTTTCGGCGTGGCCATCGCCCTGCTGCTGGACGCCACCGTCGTACGCCTGGTGCTCGTCCCGGCCGCGATGGAGCTGCTCGGCGAGCGCAATTGGTATCTCCCCACATGGCTTCGCTGGCTTCCCGACGTCCACGTCGAGGGAGCCGAGCGCCGGCGGGGAGCCAGCCCTAAACCGGCCCGCCAGACGAGCTAGCTCCACAGCCCGCGGCTCGCCGGACCGAAGGTTTTGTATGTCGAGGGTCCGCCGGTGTTCTGAAATGCGAGGACACCAAGACGCCTGCTCCTCGGCCAACGCAGGCGTCTCCACCGCCGGTAGCGGCGTGATTGCTTTGGGCCGGAACCAGAAGCCGGGTCGGCGTCAGCTGACACGACTGCCGCTCGGGAGATGAAATCGGTCCCGGAAGCTGAGGCCCGGTCCTAACCCTACGGTCGGGCGACCCGGACAGGGGCTTCCGGGAGAACGCAAAATGCGCAGGCCGGTTGGACGCTGGGCTTCGCGCCCGGGCTTTGGTTCGGTTCGCCGCCACTGCGACCTGTCCGGTTGCGCTTCGAGCGCGGTTGCGTCGATGTCGTGTGCCCACTGGTCCTCCCTCCGTCCACGAGAGGAGGAGCAAGCGCGGGACGTCGCAGTCTCGAACCGCCGCCGGCCGCCAGAAACCTGGCGGCTACGGAGATCGCGGGGTCGCGAGTCGATTACTCCGCGCGTCGCAGGGTCAGCGTGCCGCTTCCGACCGCCAGCCTCGGTGTCTCGTCTCGCCGTGAGATGGGCGCCGTGATCGTCTCGGCGCCGATCATGCTCAACGGGAACCCCGCCACGCCGATCGTCGTGACCTCGCCGAGCCGGGTGATCGTGCCGCAGCCGTTGCTGGTGCTCTGCCAGCCGAAGGTGATGACGGTCGCCTCGACCGTTGAGCCCATGACGTCGAAGAACACGACCCCCTCCGACCCGTCCGCGCGTCTCTGCATGCCGGTGGAGCAGCCAGCTGTCTGCGCCGGTTCGCACGGGTCCAGGATGTACGTGCCGCTCCCAGTCTCGTTGTAGGCCTGTGCGCCCCCACCCTCGAGCTCGGCGCCGGAGCCTTGGACGATCGCGAAGGGGCGCGCGGACCCGCTCGAGCTGAAGTCGCGCAGGCTCGCGCTGTAGCTGTACTGCTCGTGGTCGGCGCACTCGCCCTGCTCGTCGATGCGCAGCGAGCCGCTGACCTCGCCGAGGTACAGCGGGCTCTCGTCGCAGATCAGGCGCGCGAGCTTGCCGGCGAGCTCCTGCTCGAGCTCGAAGATCTGGCTCACAGAGCCCTGGACACCGACGGTTCCGCGCTTGCCGCTCCTCCTGTTGACGTACGTCGCCGAAAGCGTCACCTGGCCGCCGCGGTCGGTGAGGGTCCCGGTGACCGACGAGTTGTCCCTGATGAGGCGGCCGGTCGGGACCCTGGTGCTCGGGTCGAAGCCTGGCAGCTGCTGGAGCCTCTGCTCGTTCACGACATCGCCGATCCTCTCCCGCTCGACGAGCACGGCACGGCAGCGCGGCCTGAACGCGCGGATGTTGTCGTAGAGATCGGTGATCACCATGGCCGCGAGGCCCTTGCGGAGAACACCCAGCTCGGGGTCCGTCGAGTTCACGTTGAAGTCGTGCACCCAAATCGCCGGATAGCTGACGCTCACGTCGCCGAAGCCCGGGCTCACCGCGGCTCGCGCCCGCCGCTTCTGCGGCCTGCGCTTGAGGCTGAGCCGAAGCGTGCGTGTTCGTCCCGAGCGGGCGCGTACCAGCGCCACCGGCCGGTTCAGCACCTTCCCACCGTTGAACGGCATCACCGCGGCCATGAGCGCATAGCTCCCCGCTGGCGCTCGGATCCGCCAGCTCCCATGGCGGCCGGTGTAGTCCGCCGCCGCCATCACGCCGCTGCCAAGCCGCACGGCGCGCACGCTCGCCACACCCCTGCCGACGGCCGGCAGGTGGGCACCGATGAGACTGCCCTTGAGCGTCGCGGGAGCTGCCGCGCAGACTCCCCCGGGCGCCGCCACGAGGGAAACCGCCGCGCAGACAATCGCCGCGCACGCGCGGGCGCGGCGATTCCGCCCGGCTCGTCTCATCGGCAAGGTCTCCGCGAGAAGACCATAATCCAGCCGGAAGGCGACGTCGAGCCGGGCGCCGGCAAGCGCCGCGCACCAGCGGAGGGTCTCGGTTCGCGCGTGCGATAGCTCCAGCCGACCTCGAGCCGGTCGATCACCGCCATCCGGAGGGACTGCGTCTCCGTTCTGGCTCGGGCCGGACGACTCACGCTCACGCTTGGAGCACAGTCGGTCGTCCGCGAGCGGGACATACTTCGCGACGCTGCTGCCGGCACTTCGTCCGCACCACCCGCAGCCCTTCCAGCGAGCACTCAGGTGCCGCGCCTCCTAGAGGAGCGCTTCCGCGAAGACGCAGGCGCCTCGTACTCGAATGAGCGCGCGCTACCTCGCCCGGCTCGTCTTCAACCTACAGCCCGTCTCTGCGAACGGGCGCAGCGTCCTGCGCGACTCGGTCCGCGGCCTCGGCGACCTCGACGAAATGACCGACCGCGTCTGCCCCGATCGCTCACGCTCACTCGAGCCCTGCTAGGAGCCTCTGCGCGCGGAGCGCGCCATCGCCAGCGCGACGGGTACGAGCGCGAGTCGAGACAGGCGCTCGCCGTGCACGGAGACCAGGTAGCCATGGCCGTCCTCGTTCCAGAGCACGACAACATGCCGGCCTTGGAGCCCGCCCGCCGGATAGGGAGGCTCTCGGAGCACCGTGGCGCGGGCACCATGGACGCGAGCGACGGCGATGCGCCGAGCGGGGAGTTGCTGGACGAACATGCCGCCGCCTCGCTGCGGGACGGTCACCTTGTGCGTGGTGACGCGTAGATCCGGGTCCACGCCCGAGGGCCAGCGCCCGAAGGGTCGGCGCTGGCCTCCCACGAGCAGGTGAAAGACGTGGCCCCCGGGGCGCCTGAACCCGTTCTCCGCATCCAACAGATATGCGCTCGAGGTCCGTGCCAAGGGACGCAGCCTCGGCTGGCCTCCGCCGCCGTGCGGCGGCCACCGGCTCGGACAGAGGACGGGAAAGACGGCGGGGCCGGCGGCCCGCCGGCACGCTTTGGCCACGGCCGCCGGCGCCGGCAGCAGGCTTGGCCTCCAGTGACCCGCGTGGCGGTGGGCTCGTCGCCCCCGCAGCCTCCGGCGAGCAGAGCTGGCACGAGCGCGAATCCCCAGCCGATCCTCATGGTCAAGATACGGGTCCGGGGCTGAGGCGCGTCCGCCACAGCCGCTCCTCGCGCATTGCGATAGCCCGGCGGATGCGGAAGGGCGTCGCCCGACAACCGCTCCCCGATCGTCTGGGAGTGCGTCTACTCGGGTGCCGTGCGGTGCGCGCGGACCAGCAGGACGTCGTGGTCAGTGTGCTTGGCCGGCACCACCTCCGCCGAGGGCGAGCGGAGCGCG
>JBKPBS010000078.1:0-13836 GCA_046726915.1 Actinomycetota bacterium | reverse complement strand
TTGGATGCCACAGGCGGTCGACCTCGTCTTCGGTACGGGCGGCCGTTTCCGCCATCCGCCGGCTCGAGTCGTACTCCTGTATTGCGTCCTCAAGGGTGAGGAACAAGAAGACCGGGCCGCCCATGTCGCGCGGCTGGCCACGCGGGACGCCGTTGTGCCACCCCCACCAGAGCGCGGCCTCGGATGGCAGGCGTAGCCCTAACGGCCGTAACTCGGTATCGGTCTCCTCGGCCGTAAGGCCCGGCTGGAGATGCTCCACGAGCGGAGCGCCTTGTTCGGCCCAGAGCGCCTCCAGCCGCACCAGCTGCATGAAGGAAAGTGCTGGCGCCTCTGACACTGCCTCACTTCTTGCCGTTGCAGAGCCAAAGCGTAGGCCGCTGCCACTGGGGCGGAAGGGGAATTGAGAGAAATGGATCTCCGCCCGTCGAGTTCTCCTGTCCGGTGGGGTCGGGTGTCCCTGTCTTCATGTTGCACTGCCCTTGCGAAATGAATTGGCTGTACCGAGTGCCTTGCAAACTGTTCTCTTCACGTAGAACCAGGCCAATGATTGGCTCGGGCCCATGCTTGTACGCGAGCGGGCCCCCCTGCTCTGTCCTGAAGAACGGGTACTCATGACATGCCCGAAGCTCCGTTGGGGTGCACCGTCCGCCCGTGGTTTGCCAACCGTCGCCGGGCTTGTTGCTCGATTGCTCGCGGTTGAGCAGTAGCCACGGCGCATATCCAACCTCTGCGAGCGCGCGTAGATCGTGATCCGTCGCTTCCGCGACGTCGCTCCCAGATGCGAATATCGGTAGCGAGGAGCAGCGTGCCGGGCTCCTTCCTGCCCGCCAGTGCAAGAAGCTGCACTGCGTCGCGACGTCGTCGGCTACCTCTTGCTCGATCGATTGGTTCTGGCCCATCAGCTTGTCAGCGAGCTTCTGGACGTCGGGAAGCAATGGTGGGGGCAGGGGCCGCGGCGCCTTGGCATTGTCGGGACTCGGAGGCGTGCCAGGGGCCGGGGTCTCCTTGAGCAGATCGGCCTGGAGCCATGCAAGGTTGATGTCACTAGCGGGAGTGTCGGCTACGGCCAGCAAGATCGCGAGCGTGCCTGCCCCTGCGGCGGCCGCCGCGGCACACGCCTCCCATTAGTCACCTGCGCTCGTGTGGGGTTCTGTCAGGAGCGTGGGCGCGTCGGATACCTCTTGCGGCGAGGTGCGAGTCGCGCGCAGCCTATGCGGCTGCCTAGGTTGTAGTCAACATATCTAGACCAATATATGATCCATATGCGCTACCTGCATCTCCCGCGGCAGCTTCCTTTCTCAATCGCAGCCGGACCTAAGTCCGCACCGGCCCGTCGCGGCCTCGTTACCGGCGTGCGTTGAGCCGCAAGGGGGCGCTCGGCAGCCTCGCGCATAATGATCTGGCGCGACGCTGTCGAGCTGCAATCAGCCCGCGAGGAACGGGGCCAGGCCACGCTGATGATGCTGGCCATCGTGGCGGCGGTCCTCGCCGGCGCGGTGCTTCTGTTCGCGTTTGGCAACGCGTTTGGTGCGAAGGGGCGCCACCAGCGGGCGGCCGACCTCGCGGCGATCAGCGCCGCTCAGGTGATGCGCGAGCTGTACCCGCGTCTCTTCGTGCCGCCCTTCGTAGGGCCCGACGTTCCGAACCCGCGGCACCTGGAGGACGCTGAGTACCGCGAGCGAGCAGTAACTGCCGCCGTGCGAGGGTCGCAGAGAAACGGTGTCCATCTGCGCCCGAGCGACGTGAGCTTTGGCGGAACCGGCTTCGCGCCCACGCGCGTGACGGTGCGTATACGAGGCGAAGCACGCGTCGATGCCGGTTCAGGCCATGCCGCCGTCGCCCGCATCCCGATCCGGGCGCGCGCGACCGCCGAGCTCTTGCCCGACGCGGGCGGCGGAGTGCCCGGCCATGCGAGCGGCGGCGGTTACGACGGCCCGCTCGCGTACAGGCAAGGCAAACCGATGCGGCCCGACGTCGCGCTCGCCTTCGACCGGATGGCGGCCGCCGCGCGCGAGGAGGCTGGGCTCTTCATCAGCATCTCGAGCGGCTTTCGCTCCGACGCCGAGCAGGCGGCCCTGTTCGCCGCCCATCCCGACCCGAAGTGGGTCGCCCCGCCCGGCGAGAGCCTTCACCGCTACGCCACCGAGCTCGACCTCGGACCGCCCGCTGCCTACGGCTGGCTAGCGGCGAACGCCGGACGGTTCGGCTTCGTTAAGAGGTACGCCTGGGAAGCTTGGCACTTCGGCTACTCCCGGAGTCCGGGAAGCTCGTCGGTCGGCTTCGGCGAACACGGCGGTGACGGCCGGGCGACCCGAGCAGTCCAGTCATTCGTCCCGGCCCGCTTCGCACCGCTGATCATCCGCGCCGCTCAGCGGTGGAGCGTGTCGGCGCACCTGCTCGCCGCCCAGCTCTATGCCGAGTCGAACTTCAACCCGTTCGCCCGCTCGCCGGCCGGTGCCGAGGGAATCGCGCAGTTCATGCCGGGCACCGCGGCCGCGATCGGCCTGCTCGATCCATTCGACCCGGACGCGGCCATCAATGCTCAGGCCCATCTGATGCGCGACCTGCTCGGCCGCTTCGGCTCGGTGCCGCTGGCGCTCGCGGCGTACAACGCCGGCGCCGGCGCGGTGGGCGCCTGCGGCTGCATCCCGCCCTTTCCGGAGACGCGCGCCTACGTGGCCCGCATCCTCGGGCTGCTCGGAGGCGCGGGCGACATCGCGGCCGTGACGCTGACCGTGCGGCTCGTGGAGTAGGCCGAGATCAGACCCAGCGCCGAACGGTCGCCTTGTAGTCGAGGTACTCCCGGCCGAATTTGCGCTCGAGGTAGCGCTCCTCGCGGGTGATCACCGCGCGGTCGATTAGGGCGACCACCAACGGCAGTGGGACCAGCACCCAGAGCGCCTCCGCCAGCAGGGCAATGCCGATGTACACGAGCGCCATTCCCAAGTAGGCCGGGTTGCGCGTCAGCCTGTATGGCCCGGTTGTGACGATCGCGGTCGTGGGCTTCCAGGGCTCGACCGCCGTGCCCTTCCGGGTGAACGCGGTATTGAAGGAGGCGAGCAACGCCGCGCCGGCCAGCACGAGCGCGGCACCGAGGACCCACTGGACCGCGGCCGGCAGCGAAGCGCCAGGTAGCAGGGCCTCGAGCGCGAAGCCGATCGCCAGCCCGGCGAGAAAGATCAGCGGCGGCGGCGCGACGACGCCGGCGGTGTCAGATGGAGGTTGGGCGTTTTCCGTTGCGAAATGGAAACAAAAACGCCCAACCCAGGTCGCCTCGGTGTGAGCGTAACCGTCTATAGCTCATAATCGGTTATAGTCGCTGGCGTGGAGGAGCTAAGCGACGGCCTCTGGCGCTGGACAGCGCGCCATCCCGAGTGGCACCCCGGCGAGTTCGGCGCCGAGGTGGCGTGCTTCGCGGCGCGGGCCGGCGACACCACGCTGCTGATCGATCCGCTGCTGCCACCGGACCCCCAGCCGGTGCTGGACGCGATTGAAGGTGCGCTGGACGACCGCCTCGCCATCCTCATCTCGATCCCGTACCACGTGCGCAGCTCGGAGGAGCTCTGGCGGCGCTACCGCAAGGACGCCGAGACCACGATCCATGGCCACCCAGCCGCCGCGAAGCGGCTGAAGGACCGCTCCGCCTTCCGCGCGATCGAGCCGGGCGTGCCGCTGCCGGGCGGCGTGACGGCACACACGATCGGCAAGCCGCGCCGATACGAGATGCCGATTCACGTCCCGAGCCATGGCGCGCTCGTATTCGGCGATGCCGTCGCGGAAACCGATGGGCGGCTGGTGGTGTGGGCGACTGACAAGGTGGACGCGAAGGTCGAGCGCTTCTACCGGGAACGGTTCAACCCCACCCTGGAGCCCCTCCTCGAGCTCGACTTCGATGCCGTCCTGGTCACGCACGGGCAACCGGTGCTCGAGGGTGGGAGGAACGCACTACGCGCGGCTCTGAACGCGAGGCCGTGGTACCACCACGGGTAGGCTCCAGCGCATGAGCACACCCACCACCGTGAACGGAATCGACGAGCTGAAGGCGCTCGTCGGGCAGACCATCGGCCCCAGCGACTGGCGCGAGGTCACCCAGGAGAACATCGACAAGTTCGCCGACGTCTCGGGCGACCACCAGTGGATCCACGTGGACGTCGAGCGCGCGAAGAACGAAAGCCCGTTCGGAACGACGATCGCGCACGGCAACCTCACGCTCTGCCTTTGCGACAGCTTCCGCGACCAGCTCTTCAAGGCCGAAGACGGCTTCAAGATGGGCATCAACTACGGCTGGAACAAGGTGCGCTACACGGCGCCGGTCCCGGCGGGCGCGCGGATCCGCGCCAGCCTGGAGACGCTCTCCGTCGACGAGAAGCGCGACGGCTGGTACCAGCTCGTGCAGAAGTGGACCGTGGAGATCGAGGGCCAGAAGAAGCCCGCGCTGTTTGCGGAGTCGGTGGTCCGCTTGCTCGCCTAGTCGACACCTATCCTCGGTGGCAGTGGCCACCGAGGCACCAGACCGCGTCACCGAGCAGCGCCGCGCGCTGCCGGACGGCCCTGGCGTCTACATCTTCAGGGACGGGAAGCGAAAGGTCCTCTACGTCGGGAAGGCGCGCTCGCTCAGGAAGCGGGTGGCCAGCCACTTCTCGAAGCCGGGCGGTCGCGGAGCCACCGACATGGTGGCCCAGATCGCCGACATCGACTTCATCGCCACCGAGACCGAGGCCGAGGCCCTGCTCGCCGAGCAGGAGTTCATCAAGCGCCACCGGCCCGTATTCAACGTCCGCCTGCGCGACGACAAGTCCTACCCCTACATCGGGATCAGCATGGACGAGGACTTCCCGCGCATCTACTTCACACGCGAGCGTCACCGCAAGAACCGCGTCTACTTCGGCCCGTTCAGCAACGCGAAGCGCGTACGCGAGACGCTCGACCTGCTCGGCAAGGTCTTCATGTACCGGACCTGCGACGGCCCCCAGCCCGGCCGCGCCTCGGGCAGCCCGTGCCTCGACTACTACATCAAGCGCTGCCAGGCGCCCTGCGTGGGCTACGTCTCGAAGGAGGAGTACCGGGAGAACGTCGAGACGATCATCGACTTCCTCTCCGGCCGCTACCGGCAGATCGAGAAGGCCCTCGACCAGGGGATGAAGAAGGCGGCCGCCGACCAGGAGTTCGAGCAGGCCGCCCAGTTCCGCAACAAGCTCAAGGCGGTGCGATCGCTGCTCGAGCGCCAGCGGATCTCGAACGCGCCGGTCGGCAGCCTCGACGCCATCGCGGTCGCCGAGGAGGGAACGGACGCGAACGCGCAGGTCTTCCAAGTCCGCGACGGCGTCCTCGCAGACCGCCAGAGCTTCTACCTGGAGAACGCGGGCCAGCGCGAGGAGGGCGAGGTCGGCGAGGAGTTCGTGCTCCAGTACTACGCGAGCGCGATCGCGGTGCCGCCGCAGGTGCTGGTGCAGGGGTCGGTGAAGCACCTGGACGCCCTCGCAGAGGCGCTCAGCGAGCGGCGCGGGGCCCCGGTCGACGTCCGCCACGCCGAGCGCGGCGACAAGCGCCGCATCCTCGAGCTCGCCGAGCGGAACGCGCGGCTGGCGCTCGACCAGGACAAGCTGCGTTCCGAGCGCCGCCGCTCACAGCGCATCGAGGCGCTCGACGGGCTCCAGCGAGCGCTTGGGATGGAGCAGATCCCGATGCGGATCGAGTGCTTCGACATCTCGAACCTCATGGGACACCACACCGGTGCCTCGATGGTGGTGTTCGAGGGTGGAGCCCCCAAGAAGTCGGACTACAGGCGCTTCGCCATCCGGGAGTCCGTTCAGGATGACTTTGCAGCGATGGCCGAGGTGCTCTCACGCAGGATGGCCCAGTACGTGAACGGGCGCGAGCGCAGCCCGCACGACAAGGACTACGACGACAGCTTCGCGTCGCTCCCGGCGCTGATCGTGATCGACGGCGGCCGCGGCCAGCTGTCCGCCGGCCTCTCGGTGCTCGGGGAGTTCCGCGACCTCGGAGTGACCGTGGTGAGCCTCGCGAAGCGGATCGAGGAGGTCTTCGTCCCCGGCAGGCGTGAGCCGCTCCGGCTACCGCACGACACCGTCGAGCTCCAGCTGCTCCAGCGGGTGCGCGACGAGGCGCACCGGTTCGCGATCGAGTTCCACCGCGGCAAGCGCGACAGGGCGATGACGCACTCCGTGCTGGACGAGCTGCCCGGCGTGGGGCCGGCGCGCAAGCGCAGCATCCTCCAGCACTTCGGGTCGCCGGAACGCTTCCTGCGGGCGAGCCGCGAGGAGCTCGAGGCGGTCCCGGGGCTCCCGGGAAAGGTCGCCCGCGACATCTACGCTCAGGTGAACAAGGTGCGATGACCGACCGCGGCATGGAGGACTTCGTCGTGATCACCGGCTTCTCGGGCGCCGGGAAGTCGCAGGCGATGGCCACCTTCGAGGATGCCGGGTACTTCTGCGTCGACAACCTCCCGCCCGGGATGATCCGCTCGCTCGCCGAGCTCTTCGGGCACGAGGGCAGCAACGTCGAGCGCGCGGCCGTGGCCTCCGACGTACGCGGGGGCGAGTACTTCGACGGCCTCGTCCGGGTGCTCGACGACCTCGACGCCGCCGGCCTTCCCTATCGGGTCCTCTACCTCGAGGCTGACGACGGCGTCTTGATCAACCGCTTCAAGGAGACGCGCCGGCGCCACCCGCTCGCGAACGGCGGCTCCGTCGAGGCGGCGCTTGCCCACGAGCGCGCCCTGCTCGCGCCGCTCAAGGAGCGCGCGGACGTCTCGATCGACACGACCGACCTGTCGGCCGTCCGCCTGCGCCGCGTGGTGGCGGACAAGATGCTCCCGCATGGGCGGCCCGGCAAGCTCGCCGTGACGTTCATGACCTTCGGCTTCAAGCACGGCTCGCCGCGCGACGCCGACCTCACCTTCGACGTGCGCTTCCTGCCGAATCCGCACTACGAGGCCGAGCTGCGCGAGCAGACGGGGCTCGACGCGGACGTGATCCACTACGTCGAGAACTCGGACGGCATCGGCGAGTTCTACGCCCGCCTCACGCCGCTGCTCGACTACCTGCTGCCGGCGTACGAGCAGGAGGGCAAGTCGCACCTCACCGTCGGCATCGGCTGCACCGGCGGGCGGCACCGCTCGGTGGTGATCGCCGAGCACCTGGCGCGGGAATATCAGGCCAGGGGCGACTTCCTGGTCGAAGTGGTCCACCGCGACGTGGACAAGCCTCCACACCGGCCCTAGCGGGCCGATAGATTCAGACTCCCGCACCAAACGCGAAGGAAGGGACGACGAGATATGGCCTTGAAGGCCGGCATCAACGGCTTCGGCCGCATCGGGCGCAACGTGTTCCGCGCGGCCCACGCGCGAGGCGCCGACATCGACTGGGTGGGGGTCAACGACCTCACCGACCCGCACACACTCGCCCATCTCCTCAAGTACGACTCGATCCTGGGCCCGTTCCAGGGCGAGATCGACTACACCGACGACAGCATCATCGTCGACGGCGACGAGCTGAAGGTGTTCGCCGAGCGCGACCCGGGCGCGCTGCCATGGGGCGACGTGGGCGCCGAGGTCGTGATCGAGTCGACCGGCCTCTTCACCAAGCGCGACGACGCCGCGAAGCACCTGGCGGCCGGCGCGAAGAAGGTCATCATCAGCGCGCCCGCGACCGAGCCCGACGTGACGCTCGTGCTGGGCGTGAATGACGACGCGTACGACCCCGACAACCACCACGTCATCTCGAACGCGTCCTGCACTACGAATTGCCTCGGCCCGGTGGCGCGCGTGCTCCACGACGCCGTGGGGATCGAGCGCGGGATCATGACCACGATCCACGCGTACACCGCGGACCAGAACCTCCAGGACGGGCCGCACAAGGACCTCCGGCGTGCGCGCGCCGCCGCCGCGAACCTGGTGCCCACCTCCACCGGCGCCGCGAAGGCCATCGGCCTGGTCGTGCCGGAGCTCGACGGCAAGCTGAACGGCATCGCGGTGCGCGCACCCGTGATCACCGGCTCGGTGGTGGACCTCGTCTGCGAGGTGTCCCGCTCCACGAGCGCCGACGAGGTCAACTCAGCGTTCGCCGAGAAGGCCGACTCGGGTGCGCTCGAGGGCATCCTCAGGTACAGCGACGAGCCGATCGTCTCGACCGACATCGTCACCTCGTCGTACTCGTCGGTGTTCGACGCGCCGCTGACGATGGTGATCGACGAGAAGCTCGTGAAGGTCGTGGCCTGGTACGACAACGAGTGGGGCTACTCGAACCGCGTGGTCGACCTCGCGCAGCGCGTGCTGGCGGGCTCGCCGGTCGCCTGAGGTGGGCGATCGAGGCGCCACGGGATCCACCCTCGGCAAGCGCACCGTTCGCGACCTCGATGTGACCACCGGCCAGAGCGTGCTCGCGCGCGTGGACTTCAACGTGCCGCTCGAGGGCGGCCGCGTGGGGGACGATGCGCGCATCCGCGCGGCGCTTCCCACGATCGAGCTGCTGCTGGGGCTAGGCGTGCGGCTCGTGCTGTGCTCCCACCTGGGACGCCCCAAGGGCCGCGACCCGGAGACCTCGCTCGCGCCGGTCTCCTCGCGGCTCGGGGAGCTGATCGACGCCCAGGTTCACCAGGCCCCCGAGGTCGTGGGGCCCGAGGTCCGGCGGGGTGTGGACCGGCTCGAGCCGTCCTCCGTTCTGGTGCTCGAGAACACGCGCTGGGAGCGCGGGGAGACCGAGAACGACGCCGGGCTCTCGCGCGAGCTCGCCTCGCTCGGCGACGCCTACGTGAACGACGCCTTCGGAGCCGCGCATCGCGCCCACGCCTCGACCGCCGGCGTGGCCGAATACCTGCGGCCCGCGGTGGCCGGGCTGCTGCTGGAGCGCGAAGTGGTGACGCTGCGCTCGATCGTCGACGCTCCCGAGCGGCCGCTGGTCGTGGTGCTCGGCGGGGCGAAGGTCACCGACAAGATCGCACTGATCGACCGGTTCCTCGACACCGCCGACGCGCTCCTGATCGGCGGCGCGATGTGCTTCTCGTTCTTCCGCGCGCAGGGCATTCCGACGGGCGACTCGCTGGTGGAGGACGAGGGCGTCGAGCTGGCGCGGCAGGCGCTCGAGAAGGCGGACGCCTCGAACTGCCGCCTGCGGCTCCCCGTGGACCTGGTGGCGGGCGACCGCTTCGACGCAGGCGCCGAGCACCGCGAGCTGGACGGGGTCGAGGTGCCGGACGGCTGGATGGGCCTGGACGTGGGGCCGCGGACGGCCGCGGCCTACGCCGAGGAGGTCGCGAAGGCGGGGACGGTGTTCTGGAACGGCCCGATGGGCGCCTTCGAGCTGGAGCCGTTCGCGGCGGGCACGCGCGCGGTTGCCGAGGCCGTGGCGCGCGCCGCCGGCACGACCGTCGTCGGCGGGGGCGACTCCGGCGCGGCGCTCGCGGAGTTCGGCCTCGCCGGGGATGTGGACCACCTCTCGACCGGCGGCGGCGCGTCGCTCGAGTTGCTCGAGGGCAAGCAGCTGCCGGGCCTGGAGGTCCTGGATGACGCCTGAGGCTACCCAAGTCGGGGCTGCCGCCCCCCGGGGCACAAGCGCGCGCCGGCCCCTGATAGCCGGCAACTGGAAGCTCTGGGGCACCAAGGCCCAGGCGGCCGAGTACTGCGAGCGGCTCCCGGGGCTGTTGCCGCCGGAGGCCGAGCGGCGCGCCGAGATCGGCGTCTGCCCGGTGTTCACCGCGCTCGAGGGGTGCGTGCAGGCGCTCCGGGACGCGGGCGTGGCGGTGTTCGCCCAGAACATGCACCAGGAGGAGACCGGCGCGTTCACCGGCGAGATCTCGCCCGGGATGCTCACGGAGCTCGGGGTGAGCGGCGTGGTGCTGGGGCACTCCGAGCGCCGCGAGTACAACTGCGAGAGCGATCGCGCGCTGCAGGAGAAGGTGCCGGCCGCGCTCGCCGCCGGGCTGGCGCCGATCCTCTGTGTGGGGGAGAGCGAGGAGGAGCGCGAGCGCGACGAGACCCAGCGCAAGCTCCGCACCCAGGTGCGCGAGGGGCTCGAGAAGGTGGCGGACGATCGGCTCGCCGACGTGGTGATCGCCTACGAGCCGATCTGGGCGATCGGCACCGGGAAGGTCGCCACGCCCGAGATCGCGCAGGACGCGATCGGGTTCATCCGGGCTCTGGTCGGCGACCGTTCGAAGGAGGCCGCCGAACGGGTGCGCATCCTCTACGGGGGCAGCGTGAAGCCCGACAACGCCGCCGAGATCCTTGCCCAGCCCGACGTGGACGGGGCGCTCGTGGGCGGCGCGAGCCTCGACCCGAAGGGGTTCGCGGAGATCGTTGCCTCCGCGCCGTGAGCTTTCCGAGCGTCCTGTTGGTGGTACTCGACGGCTGGGCACTGGCGGAGCCGGGTCCCGGGAACGCGGTCGAGCTGGCCGACACCCCCGTATTCGACGAGCTCTGGGAGAAGCACCCGCACACGACGCTCACGACGCACGGCCCCGCGGTCGGGCTGCCCGAGGGGCAGATGGGGAACTCGGAGGTGGGGCACCTGAACCTGGGTGCGGGCACGGTGGTGAAGCAGGACCTCCTGCGGATCGACGAGGCGGTCGCGGACGGCTCGTTCTACGAGAACGAGGCGCTGAGGGCGGCGTGCCGGACCGAGCGCCTTCACCTGCTCGGGCTCGTCTCGGACGGGGGCGTCCACTCGAGCATGGAGCACCTGCGCGCGCTGATCGAGCTGGCGGGCCGCGAGCAGGTTCCGGACGTCGTGGTTCACGCGTTCACGGACGGGCGCGACACGAGCCCGGAGAGCGGGGCGGGCCACCTGGCGGAGGTGGAGTCGTGGGGCGGCGCGCGGGTCGCGACGGTGACCGGCCGCTACTACGCGATGGACCGCGACAGGCGCTGGGACCGGACCGAGCTCGCCTACGACGCAATCGTGGGAGGTGAGGCCGAGTTCAGCGCGGAGACGGGGGAGGCGGCGGTGCGGGCCGCGTACGAGCGTGGCGAGACCGACGAGTTCATCAAGCCCACGCTGGTAGGGGCCGAGGGTCGGATCCGCGACGGCGACGCCGCGATCTTCTTCAACTTCCGGCCCGACCGGGCTCGCCAGCTCACCCAGAAGCTCGGTGAGGCCGGAGTGCCGCTCACGACGCTCACCGAGTACCACGAGGACTGGGACTACCCGATCGCGTTCCCGCCGGCGCGGCCATCCGTGACGCTGGCGTCCACGCTCGCCGACCGGGGCAAGGCGCAGCTGCACGTGGCGGAGACCGAGAAGTACGCCCACGTGACCTACTTCTTCAACGGCGGGGAGGAGGACGAGTACCCGGGCGAGGAGCGGCGCCTCGTTGACTCCCCGCGCGACGTGCCGACCTACGACAAGAAGCCGGAGATGAGCGCGAGGGAGGCGGCCAAGGCGTTCACGGAGCGCTGGCGGGAGGACGACTACGCGTTCGGGATCATCAACTTCGCGAACCCGGACATGGTCGGCCACACGGGCGTGATCGAGGCGGCCGTGAAGGCGATCGAGACCGTGGACGCGTGCCTCGGCGAGGTCGTGGAGGCGGTGCACGACTCGGGCGGCGTGTGCGTGATCACGGCGGACCACGGCAACGCCGACCAGATGCTCGAGCCGGACGGCAGCCCGAACACGGCCCACTCGATGAACCCGGTGCCGCTGATCGTGACAGCCGACGTGGGCAACCTCCGCGACGGCGGCACCCTGGCCGACGTGGCGCCGACCATCCTGGCGCTGCTGGGCGAGGAGCAGCCCCCAGAAATGACCGCAAGGGGTCTGACCCCACCCCAGGAGGGCCAGTAGGAAACTTGACAAATAGAGACTTAGGTTTTATCCTTGCCATCGTCACATAACCCGATGCCGCGCCCTCGGCGCGGCAGGGCGCAAGCAAGACGGAGGTATGAGAGATGGCCCTACTCGTAAAGCCTGAGCCCTTTACCCGTGAGATCGACCGCGTCTTCGACGCGTTCTTTGGACAGACCGATCAGGGACGCCGCTGGGTGCCGCCGATGGACCTCGTCGAGGCCGAGGACCACTTCGTTCTCAAGGCCGACCTTCCCGGCCTTGCCGAGGAGGACGTGAACATCGAGGTGCAGGACGGCACGCTCACGATCTCGGGTGAGCGGAAGGCCGAGCACGAGCAGCGCGAGCGCGGTTGGTACCGCATCGAGCGCTCGTTCGGCAGCTTCAACCGCTCGCTCACGCTGCCGGACGGGGTGGACCCGGACGGCATCGACGCGTCCTTCAAGGATGGCGTTCTCGAGATCAGCATCCCGAAGCCGGAGGAGCGCAAGCCGCGCCGGATCTCGATCTCGAGCTCGACCGGCGACGGCAACGGGAAGCCCGCCGCCGTCGAGGGCAGCGCCAAGGAGGCGTAGCCAACAACGCCACGGGAGGCGCCGAGGCTTGACCGGCGCCCACAGAGCCGGCCAAGGGGGCCGCCCTTCGGGGCGGCCCCGTTATGTTGCGGCGCGGTGACGACGTTCGAGATCACGGCCCGCGACGGCACCGCGCGCGCGGGCGTGATCAACACGCCGCATGGCCCGGTCCGGACGCCGGCGTTCGTTCCGCTCGCCTCCACGGGCACAGTCAAGTCGCTTCACGCGAGCGAGGTCGCCGAGCTCGGCTACGAGATGGTGCTCGGCAACACCTTCCACCTGTTCATCCGGCCGGGGCACGAGCTGATCGCGGAGATGGGCGGCATCCACGAGTTCATGGGCTGGCCGCTGCCGATCATCACCGATTCGGGCGGCTACCAGGTGTTCTCGATGGGCCACGGGTCGGTCGCCGAGGAGATCAAGCGGCGACGCGACAGGCGCAAGTCGATGGTGGTCTCGATCGAGGAGGAGGGCGTGCGCTTTCGCTCCTACGCCGACGGGCGCGAGCGCTTCATGGGGCCCGAGACCTCGATGGAGGTTCAGGCGGCGCTCGGCTCGGACATCGCGCTCGCCTTCGACGAGTGCACGCCCTTCCACGTGGAGCGCGACTACACCGCGAGCTCGATGGAGCGCACGCACCGGTGGCTCGACCGCTGCGTCGCCTGGTGCCGGCAGCACGCGCCGCCCGGGCAGCTGCTCTTCGGGATCGTGCAGGGCGGGGTGTACGAGGACCTGCGCGCGGAGTCGGCCGCGTACGTCACCGCGTCGGGCGTGGACGGCATCGCGATCGGAGGCTCGCTCGGGCAGGAGAAGCAGCAGATGCGCGAGGTGGTTGGCTGGTCGCTCGCCGGCCTGCCCGAGGGTCCGCCGCGTCACCTGCTCGGGATCGGCGACGTGGACGACATCGTCCACGCGGTGGGTGCCGGGGTCGACACGTTCGACTGCGCGACGCCCACGCGCCTGGCCCGGCACGGATGCGCGCTCGTGCACGACCCCGAGGGGCGCTGGCGGCTCGACCTCACAAAGAGCGCCCACAGGACCAGCCGCGAGCCGATCGACGCGGGCTGCCCGTGCCCGGCCTGCCGCGAGCACACGCGCGGCTACCTGCACTACCTCACGCGCGCGGGCGAGCTGACTGCCAAGCGCCTCCTGACGCTGCACAACCTGACCTTCATGGAGCTGCTGATGCGGCGCCTGCGCGAGGCGATCTCGGCCGGGGCCTACGCCGCCGAGGCCGAGCGGGTGCTCAGCGGGAGTGCTGGGAGATGAAGTCGCGCAGGCCGTCGATCTGCTGCTGGACGTTGCCCGTGTCGACCGGGTCGACGCTGCCCCCGCCGGACGAGGAGAGCAGCGCGACCGCAACCACCGCGATCGCCGCGATCACGGCCAGCAGGGCGAGGAAGCTGGCGAAGCGGCGGCGCTGGGCCGCGCGTCGCGCCGCCGCGCGCTCGTCCCGGCGC
>JBKPBS010000077.1:0-15532 GCA_046726915.1 Actinomycetota bacterium | reverse complement strand
GCCGGCGGCCGCGGCCCGAGCCCCGACTGCGCTCCGGCGAGACCCGGCGGGGGCACTGGTGGCGAGGGCTGGGCTCCCTACCGCCTGCGTCGTCGCGCTCTTCTTGGCCTGCCCGGGCGGCGTGCCCGTCTGTCCAGACGTCGCGCTCTTCTTGGCCTGCCCGGGCGCCGTGCTCTTCGTGGCCTGCCGAGCTGTCGCGCTCGTCTTGGCCTGTCCGCGCGGCGTGCTCTTCTTGGCCTTTCCGCCTGCCGCCCGTTTCGCGTGCCCGGGCGGCGCCAGCGCGGCGGGGCCCTTCCCGGCAGGCGGCTCCGCGGCAACCGGCCATGCGAGGGCCACGCACAGCAGCGCTGTGCCGATCAGGGCGGGGACCAGATGCAGCCGCGAGAGGGGCGGGGCAACCGTCACCAATTTCCGTATTGGCCAACGGATAAGCCCGAGAGTACGGGCAGTTGGCGCCGCTGTCGACTAATGCATCAAAAACCGTGCACGATGGGAGTTTTTTCGGAGATTTTCTAACGTGCTGCCCGTGCAGACGGAGATTCTCGCCATCTCCCCCGGTCCCGCCGGCCTGTCCGAGGGTCGCGGCTTCATCGACCGCGCGCTGGCGGCAGCGGGCTTCGACGCAGCGACCCGCTACCAGATCACGGTCGCCACAAACGAGGCGGTCTCGAACGCCATGGAGCACGGCGCTCCCTGCGACGACGGCCTCTACCACCTGGCTGCGAGCGTCGAGCGCGGCTCCTTCGTGTTCTCTGTGCGGGACTGCGGCGAGTTCGAAGACGCCGCCTCGCTGCTGCCGGATCCCGTGGCCGAGCGGGGCCGCGGCTTCGCCTTCATGAACCTGCTGATGGACGACGTGCGACTCGACGCCCGACAGGGCGAGACGATCCTGCGGCTCGCGAAGCGTCTGCCCGGCACGGCGCCTCCGGTCCGCGAGGCCGACTCCGCCGCCGCCGGCGAGCGCAATCTCCGCGCGGTACGCGAGCTCTTCGACGCCTTCGCCGCACGCGACGTGGCGCGGACCGTGGGGCTCGTCGACCGCGGGGTGATGATCGAGCCGCTGTCGACCCCTGTGGAACGGCGGACGCCGTACCTGGGAGTGAGCGGGCTGCGACGCTACCTGAACGACCTGGACGCGACCTGGCAGGAGTTCGAGGTGACGGTCGAGGAGCTCCGTGTCGAGGGCGACCATGTCGTGGCTACCGGCAGCATCTATGCCCGCCGCGACAACATCGTGGCCGACGACCCCGCCGGCTTCGTGTTCAAGCTCCGTGAGGCGAAGATCGTCTGGCTGAAGGTCTACCGGAGCCCGGATGAGGCACTGGCGGCCGCCGGGCTCTTCTGAGCCGAGTTTGCAAACCCGTCGCTTCCGGCGTAGCTTCGGCACATGCCCCGCCTGGCCACCCTGCGCCGGGCACGCCGCCGCCGATCTGGGCCCGGGAGCGTTCGGCCTGGCGCCGGCGGAGTTCGCGGCTCTGCAGTGGCACGCCGACACGTTCGCGGCCGGGCGCAGCTGATGGTCACCACCCTTCCTCACGTGACCATCGCCAAGTTCGGGACGACGAACTCGCATCCGCTCAGCAGGAGGTACCTCGTCGCGTGACGGAGTCGGCTCGGTCGGACGGAGAGGTCGTTGCCCCCTCGGATGTGGTCGCGGCGGCTCGTCGAATCGCCGGCTGGATCCGAAGCACTCCGCTAGAGAGTTCGCCGGCCTTGAGTCAGCGTGCCCGCGGGACGGTTGAGTTGAAGCCGGAGCATCTGCAGGTAACAGGAAGCTTCAAGGCCCGTGGTTCGCTGAATCGAGTGCTCAGCCTCAGCGACGACGAGCGACTGAGCGGGGTCGTCGCGCCCACGGCTGGCAATCACGGCTTAGCTCTCGCGTACGCGGCCGCGGCGCTCGGCACGAGGGCGTCCATCTTCCTTCCTGAGACCGCTGATCCGCAGAAGGTCCGCAGGCTCGGGCGTCTCGGGGCAGAGGTGCGGCGCTTTCCGAGCATCGAGGCGGCTCGCCAAGCTGCCCTGACAGCTGCCGCCCAGGACGGACAAGCGTTCGTTTCGGCCTACAACGATCCTGCGATGATCGCTGGGGCGGGAACGGTCGGTCTCGAGATCATTGAGGCGTACCCGGAAGTCGACGTAGTGGTCGTCCCGGTCGGCGGCGGCGGCCTGATCGCCGGCATCGCCACCATCATCGGCGCACTCAAGCCGGGCGTGCAAGTTTGGGGTGCGCAAACCACGGCTAGCCCGACGATCGCGCGCTGGCTTGACGCAGGCGAGGTTGTCGACCTGACGCTCGAGCCCTCGATCGCCGAGGGTTTGAGCGGGCCGATCGATCCGGAGACGATCACCTTCCCGATCATCAAGCGTCTAGTCCAGCGGGTCATAACCGTCACAGACCGCGAAATCGTCGAAGCGATGCGCTTCGTTTTCGACGAGCACCAGTACTTGGTCGAGCCGTCCGGCGCTGCGGCGGTCGCGGCCGTCCTCTTTCACTCGTCGAAGTTCGCGGGTTCACGTTCCATCGTGGTGACGACGGGCAGAAACGTCAGCCTCGCTCGGTTCCAGGCGCTCTTAGGCGAGCACAAGTAGACGTGGCCGAGTCGCCGAAGGGCTCTTCGCGAAGCACGGTGACGCGATCACGCTGGGACGCGTCAGTGTGAGCCGCCACCTGAACAGGGGGCTAGACCCATTGCAGGACCGGACACTGAGGCGATTGCGGAACCCGATTGGTTAGTCACGTCGATGCGCGTACAGCGCGCGCCGAGCTCACGAAGGCGCGACTCAACCACCGCCGCACCCGATTACCAGTACTCGTCGGGGTGAACGGCGAGCGCAATATGTTCGTGGCCGGCGGCCAAAGGTCGCGCCGGCGGTCGTCAACCTGCACCAGGCACGGCGCCCGCCCGAGTCTGGCCGTCAGCGGCTGGCGACGGACCGAACGTGGGGTGGTTCCGGTGGCCGGTGTCAGCCCTGCGGCTGCCGGGCCTCCGCTTGCGCAAGTAGCCGGGCGATCGTCTCTGCGAAGCTCTGCGGCCGTTCGAGCATCATGAGATGTCCCGCGTCGGGAATCACGGTGAGCGCTGCGTCGGCGAGAGCCCAGTCGGGCACGTCCCACCCGCCGCGCGAGCGCTCACCGGCCACGAGCTCGACGTGCGTGACGGCGAAGACCCGCCGCAATGTCGCCTCGTAATCGGGTCGGACGGTGGTCTCGACGACCGCGCGGGCCATGGCCTGTACGGTCGACGCCGGCTGATCGTCGAGCCAGCGCCGCGCGAGCGCAAGCCGACGACGGTCGCTCGCAACGCCGTCCTCGCGCAGCCAGGCCGCGGGATCGGCGCGGCTGGCGGCGAGCATCCGCTGGACCTCGTCGGGCGCCATGCGCGCCACCTCGGCGGACCAGAAGGCGTCGGCGAGCGTGAAGTTGCCCTCCACACTGACCAGCGACGCGACCCGACGGAGATGCCGGTCGGCGAACAGCGCGGCGACGACGCCACCGACGGAATGGCCGACGAGATGCACGCGCCCTGCATCCGCTCCGTCGACAATCCCTGCTAGATGATTGACCTGCGCGTCGAGGTCGATCAAGGCGGGCGAGACGCCGGCCTGGGCGCCGTAGCCCAAGAGGTCCGGCGCCAGCGCCAGGCGGGGCGCGAAGCGCCGCAACAGATCGGGGTCGCCGAGCGTGCCGATCAGGCCGTGAACAAAGACGACTGGAAGCGGCTGAGCGCTCATGAGGTTCGGACTTTCGCGTTTGCACTACGCATCTGCTTGATGGCTTCTCCTGGCGAGGTAGACATGCGTCAGGTGTGGCAGCGCAAACGCCTGCCCGCGGCGCCTCGCCAGCTCGCGCACCTCTTCCAATAGCGACGCGCGGGTCTCGTCGGACAGCGCGGCGACGAAGCTGATCGACTTGACCCGCTCGACTAGCGTCTCGACGGTGAAGCTGTGGTGGTGGAAGAAGTCGCGCTTGCGGAGCGGCTCGAAGGCGGTCTGTCCGGCAAACGCCGTGAGCCACGCCTCGTCTGATTGGCGCGGCTCGTCGTGGCGGTGCGGCTCTAGGAGCGCGGTCAGCGCCCGCTGCGTCTCGTCGCGCGGGTCGCGCTCGTTCCACAGGATCGCCAGCGTGCCGCCAGGGCGAAGGACCCGGCGGATCTCGACGAGCGCCCGCGGCGCGTCGAACCAGTGAAACGCCGTGGCGACCGCGACCGCATCGACCGAGGCGCGGGCTAGGGGGATCCGTTCGGCGCTGCCGTCACGGATGTCGACGGGCAGCCTGCCCAGAGCCGCGCGGAACGCAGCGACCGGTTCGACGGCGATCACGCGGGCTCCCGTGCCGGTCAGCTGTTGGGTCAGCTTCCCCGTGCCGGCTGCGAGGTCGAGGACGGCGCTTCCGGGACCGAGGCCAGCCATCGCGGTAATCCAGGCGACGGCGTTCGCAGGGTACCCGGGGCGGCCGCGTTCGTAGGCCGCGGCTACGCTCGCGTAGGCCGTGACGGTGGCGTGGACGTCTGTCTTCCGTTCACGGTCGGGCATTTGCACGCTCCAGGGCCGGGCGGTTGGTGACGCTGTATCGAAGGAGTACCGACGCGGTGTTCAGTCATCGTCTCGCCTCGTGGTCCGTCGACCCCGGTCGTGGTGTAGTCCGCCTCCGCTCATCACAGCCGAGGCACTTCGTAGCCGCCGACCACGCTGCATAGCTGCTCGGCGAATGTGACTGCCGTGTCGTCTTCGTAGAGGGGACCGACGATCTGCGCCCCGACGGGGAGCCCCGCGGACGTCTCGCCGATCGGTGCCACTACGGCCGGCAGGCCCGGAAGGGATGCAAGGGAGATCCAAAACGCCTGGTCGCCGTAGGGCCGCTCGCCCTCGGGCGTGGTGATCGTGCGCTCTCCGAACGGTCTCTCGTCATGGGGAATGGCGGACGTGAAGTTCGCCGGGCAGAGGAAGACATCGACCTCATCGAAGTAGCGGCTCCAAGCCGCGCGCGCAGCCATCCGCTGGGTCTCCTGCTCGATGAACTCGGAGGATCGCTCGAATTCAGCGCCAGGCTCGAGATACGCGAAGAAGAGGTCCACGTGAAACCCGAACGCCTCGAACTGGCGGGCCGGGTCCACGCCCTCGGGCCATCCCTCGATGACGCGCGCACCGCTGCGCGCAAGGGCATCGACAGCGTCGGAGAGCGGGGTCATGACCTCGCTCGAGACACGAGCCTGCTCATGATCGAGCACGACGCCCACGCGAAAATCCTCGAGCCGGCTGTGGCGCCGCTCTGACAGGCGCCAGGAGTATGCGTTCGCCTGGGGTGGCTCCGGCCCGGCGGTCACCTTCAGGGCGGTGCGCAGATCGCCTGCCGACCGGGCGAGCGGGCCCACCGCGGACATGTAGCTCATCTCGCTCGGAAGCGGCGGGGGACCTGGCGGCTGGAACCCGGACAGCGGCACGATCCCCACACTTGGCCTCAACCCGAAGACGCCGCAAAAGCTCGCCGGTATGCGGATCGAGCCGACCAGGTCCGAGCCGTACTCCAGGAAGGTCATTCCAGCGGCGAGCGCGGCCGCGCCCCCGCCGCTCGAGCCCCCGGGCGTACGTGCGGTATCCCAGGGATTGTTGGTGGCGCCGTACAGCTCGTTGGCGGTCTGCCCGAAGTCGGCCAGCATGAAGGGCACATTCGTCTTGCCGACGAGGATCGCGCCCGCGCGTCTCAGACGCCGCACCACCTCCGCGTCCCGCCCTGCCACATGATCCTTGAACGCCGGATTGCCCCACGTGGTATGCAGGCCCGCCACATCGAAGCCCTCCTTGATCGTCATCGGCACCCCATGAAGCGGCCCCACGGGCCCGGCGACGATGCTCTCGTCGGCCATGGTGGCCTCCTGCAGCGCCGCCTCGCGCCGCAGCTCGACAACCGCGTTCAGCTCCGGGTTGACGGCATCGATGCGAGCCAGGAGCAGCTCGGTCAGCTCGCGAGAAGAGACCTCACCGCGCCTCAAGCCGCTGACCACGTCACTGGTCGACTGAAACAGCCTGTCGCTCATGCCTTCGCTGTGCTTCTGCATCGCCCAGACCCCTGAGCCAGCTTGAAGGGACCCCCGCGCTTCCGGCGCATCAGGCAGCGTCCATGGCCGCTGCCACCGCCGCACGTTGGCTCGCGGCTTGTACGAAGCCGACGACGAGCGGATGCGGTTGCTCCGGCGTGGACCGTGTCTGTGGGACGAAGATCGTCGCAAGGTAGAACGGGTGCTCCGGAATTTCGAGGACGCGCGCGTCGCCCTCGTCGTCATATCCGCTCACCCGCATGCCCGCCTCGTCCAGCGGCTTCTGATAGTCGGGGTTCAGCGCGAAGTTGCAGTAGTACTGCTCATTCACCTCGGCTGCGCCATAGAGCTCCGCCGCCCGTGAGCCCGGCTCCAACATCACCGGCAGCGTCTGACCGACGAGCGAGCATTCGAGTTGGCTGATCACGAGCCGAGACGCGTAGGGATCCTGCTCTGCATGCTGGGCGTCTTCATAGCCCAGGACGTGGCGAGCGAACTCGATGATGGCGTGGTGGCAGCCACCGCACGTGCCCAGCGTGGGCACTCCGCGTTCGCGACCGAAACGCAACGCCCGCAGTGCGCCGTCCATGCTTCTGTACGGGCTCCCGGGCGCACACCACAACCCGTGGGCCTCGGCCCCCTGCCGTAGATCGTCGTTCAGGTCGTCAGTGGACAGCCAGCGCACGTCCACCTGCACGCCGAGCTGCTTGGCGGCATGGGCAAGCGCAAGGTTTGTCGCTAGGTGCGGGGCGAACGTGGCGTCGAATTCGCCGATCACCCCGATCACTACCTGCCCTGATTCAGTCATTCTCGAGCTCCTCGTGCGTGGATGCGCGGCGGGAGGGGATCCTGGACGGTCTCCCTCGCCCGGCTCGCCAGGGGCGGCTGCGCCGGCAGCAGCGCGGCGGCCAGGAGTGCGCCGGCGATGGCGACGCCCGCCTCGTGTGGCACCGCGCGCTCGGTCCGGCCACCCGCAGGCCGGAGCTAGGAGACAGCCGATCGGGCCCTCGGGGGTTCGAGTCCTGCGTCCGCTGCGACACCGGTTTATATAGTGTCACAGAATGGCGTTGCCCGTCCGCTTCGACGACGAACTCGGCTTCCGGTTCCGCGGCGGACGGGTCTGCCTCGATTTCGTCGCCACCGTCGGGTGGCGCTACCGGCCGGTCCCGGTCGAGCGTCTCGGCACGGCTGCGGATCTCGGGCGCTGGCTTTCCGCGGTCAACCTCACGCGTGCGGGCACGCGCCCCAGCGCGGCCGACCTCGAGCAGGCGCACGAGCTGCGTGAGGCGATCTGGCGGTTGGCGCGGGCGGTGCTCGACGGACGTCGATTCGCGGCGCGCGATCTCCGCACGCTCAACGACGTGGCGGCGGCGCCCGTCCGCACGCCCGCCCTCACGTCCGACGCCGCCGTCACCTGGATAGACGCCGGCGTGCGCGGCGCGCTCGCCGCGATCGCGCGCGATGCCGTGGCTCTGTTCGGCTCCGACACCTCACGGCTCAAGGAGTGCGCGCGCCCGGACTGCAGCCTGCTCTTCGTCGACGAGTCGCGCGCCGGCCGGCGCCGCTGGTGCTCGATGGAGGCGTGCGGCAACCGCGCGAAGACGCGCGCCTACCGGCGCCGCAGCGCCGGAAGCGGCGCCCGGTGAGCGCACGCCCGAGCGCACTGCTCGTGCACGGCCTGTTTGCCGAGCGATCGAATTGGTGGCGGGTCGCCCCAGCCCTCGACGAGCGTGGTTACGAGGTCGTTGCCCCGGATCTGCTCGGTCACGGGACAGCGGCGCGCAGCCCTCCGTACACGCCCGAGCGCTGGGCAGACGATCTCGTCGACCGCGTGGGTGACCGTGCGTTTGCGCTCGCGATCGGGCACTCGCTGGGAGGCCTGGTGCTCGCACTGGCCGCCGAACGGGTCGCGCCGGAGCGCTCCGTCTTCCTTGATCCGACCTGGAGGATGAGCGCCGGTCAGCATCGCCGCTTCGGGAAGCTGTGGCGGCAGCAGCTCGGCTGGGGCCGCGAGCGCTGGGAGCAGGCCTTCCCGACGTGGGCGGCAGGCGATTTCGATGCCCGCATGCGCGGTCTCGCGGCGATGGACCCCGACTGCATCGACGGGCTCGTCCCCGGCGGAGGCCACGATTACATGCCAACGACCCCGGTGGGACGCGTCCTGGTGATCGCCGCGGACGGGAGCGAGTTTGTCTTGCCCGTCGACGCCCGCCAACTCGAACGAGCGGGCTTCGCAGTTGCGACGCTGCCCGAGATCGGTCACGCCGCCTTCCGCGAGGATTTCGACGCCTTCCTGGGCTTGCTCGACGGCTGGCTGGCTTCCTAGCCCTGCCCGAATCGGCCAGCTGCTCGCGGGGCTCGTCCTCGTCGGCGTCGGCACGCGCTGCTCCATCGACGCGAACCTCGGGCTCAGCCCCTGGGACGTCCTCCACGACGGGCTGCACCAGGTCGCGGGCGTCAGTTTCGGCGCTGCCGTCTGGCTGACGGGCCTATGCGTCCTCGCTCTGGCGGCGGCGTTCTCGATCCGCCCGCGCGTCGCGACCGCCATCAATGTGGGGGTCGTCGGGCTGACGATCGATGCCGCCCATGCAAGCGCGCTGCTCGAGCCGCTGGCGGGCAGCGACGCCGCGATCCGCGCCTGCGGCCTGATCGTCGGCATCGGCCTCGTCGCAATCGGCACGGCGCTCTACCTCGGCGCGGGCCTCGGCGCCGGACCACGCGACGGCCTGATGCTCGCGCTCGCGCGTACCGCGGGTACCAGTGTCGGCATCGCCCGCGCGATCGTCGAGGGAGGCGCTCTCGGCGTGGGCACCCTGCTCGGCGGCCGCATCGGGGCCGGCACGCTGATCGCCGTCGTCGCGATTGGACCCCTGCTCGATGCCGCGACAAGCGTCGCCGCGCGCGCAACATGCACCGCTACGGGCGCAGGTCGGCACTGAACTGGACGACTACCCCATGGGTAGGAAGGCTCTTGATGCGGCCAGTCGGTCGCATCCCCGCGCTCGCGTACAGACGGCGTGCGCGCTCGTTTTCCCGGGCAGTCCAGAGCGACGCTCGTCGATATCCCGCGCACATCGCGTCAGCAAAGAGCTGGTCGAGGAGCGCGCGACCGACCCCAGCGCCCCAGGACGCCGGATCGACAAACACCATGGACACGTGGAGCAGCTGCGGATCGACCGGGCCCTGGCCGTCGTCGTGCCGTCCGGGCTCCCCGAGCGCCATACCCACGACCAGCTCTTGATCAAGCGCGACCATCGAGAGCGCGGCCGGGTCGGCGAGCTTCTCGCGTACCCGCCTTGCGCGAGCGGCCGGGGCGACCCGCCCGCGGGCCTCTGTCGCCGCGCGCCACACGGCGACCGCTCCCAGCTCCTCCGCTTGCCTCGAACGCCGGACCGTAAGCATCCCGGGCAGTCTCGTGCCTGCGCGCGACGCCGTCCGCCGAGTCTCATGCCCATCTCAGAACCGGCGGCGAGCATCCGCCGCCACATGATCTTGACCACCGGCACGAGGGCGTGATGGAGGGCAGGCGGGCGGTCGACGTATTTACGGTGACCCACCGCACGAAGAAGATCCTGGGCGTCACGAACACGGTCGTAGTGGACAGGCTCTACGTGGACGGTCGGCTGGAGGAGATCGCCCACGATTGGTACAGCCAGGATCGCCGCGGCAATGTCTGGTACTTCGGCGAGACGATCAAGGCAAGGCCGAGGATCGCTACAAGATCCTCGACCTCTCGGCCCCGGGTCACCACCCCCCTACGGGCGGTTCTCGAACGTGCTCATCATGAGCGAGCAGACGCGGCTCGAGCCCGGTGGTCGCCAAGGGTCCGCCGGAGATGCTCAGCCTCGCCTCGGTGAAACCGAGTCCCTAATCGCGCCTCAGCGGCGCTCGAACGCGACGCGAACGCCGAGCGCGATAAGCACGACCCCGCTGGTGCGGTCGATCGCTCGCCGCGCGCGCGGTCGACGAAGGAGGTCGCCGAACCTCCCGACACCGTACGCGTAGAGCGAGAGCCACCCAGCCGACGCCCCGGCGGCGATGAGCGTCATTACCGCCGGTGCCGTTACCGGCGGATCGCTCGCGCTCAGGAACTGCGGCAGCAGTGCGGTGAAGAAGAGCGCAGCCTTCGGATTCGAGAGGTTCGTGAGCAGGCCTTGCCGAAACGAGCGCAGGCCTTTGTCGCGACGCTCGTCGCGGGCCGCCGGGGCGCGCTCGCCCCGATGCCCCGCGAGACGCCACGACTGCACGCCCAGGTAGATCAGATAAGCGGCGCCCGCGAGCTTGACCGCTGTGAAGAGAACGCTCGAGGCTGCAAGCAGCGCGGCGATCCCGATTGCGCTCGCGGCACCCCAGACCAAGAGGCCCGCCGCGCTGCCCAGCGCGGTCAGCACGCCCGCGCGAGCTCCGCGCGCGACTGCGTTGCGGATCACCACGGCTGTGTCCGCACCCGGTGTGATCGTGATCAGCGCGACCGCCACGAGGTAGGGCAAGAGCTGGCTCGGCACGTGAAGAGTCTCTCACTGTCGCCGGCGCGCTACGGCGTCTCGTGCAAGGCGGCGCTCTGCTCCTGGTGGCCCGGTCGATGAGTCCCGGCGCTCCTGGGGGTCTTTGATGTTGAGTCTGAGTGGGATGCAGCGATCGATCCAAAGGAGGTTCCCGTGGGATTGAGCGACAGCAGGGTGGAGGCCGTCATCGCCGTGTCCGACCTCGCCGGGGCTAGGCGCTTCTACGAGGACCAGCTCGGGCTTGCTCCCGGGGAGGAGGAAGAAGAAGGGCAAAGCGTGCGCTATCCCTGCGCGGAGGGCACCCGGATTTTCGTCTACCTCTCACCAGAGAACGCGGGCAAGTCGTCGGCGACGCTCGCCGGCTGGTTCGTCGACGACCTCGACCAGACGATGACCGAGCTCGCATCGCGGGGGGTGGTCTTCGAGCAGTACGACCAGCCCGGCATCGAGACCGACGAGCGCGGCGTCATTGATGCCGGCCGCTTCAGGGCCAGCTGGGTTAAGGACCCCGACGGCAACACGCTCGCGATCACCGAGGTCCGGGGCTAAGTCCGGATCATCCGGTCGCCATCTGCTGAGCCTGATCTCTCCCGCTCGAGTCCGGACAGCCAGGTGGCGGACGGCCTCAGCCCTGTGGAGCGCAGCGGCGCTGCCGTCGAGGACATGGAGGCTGATCTCGGCCGCGCAAAGCGCACCTAGCCGCTCTCGGACGACTTCGAGAGGGCCTGGCGGAGCGGGCCGCGACGGGTTTGTGCGACAGCCTCCGTCCATGCGAGAAGCAGCACTTGTCTCGTTGGAGAGGAGGCACGGGCTCCGACTAGTGCGCGAGCGAGACGCCGAGCCACACGATCGCGAGCGATCCGACGAAGATCGCGCCCTCGAGTGCGTGCACCTGAGGGCGACGCATGTGCCAGACGACCAGCCCAGCGACGACGGCCACGAGCGCCAGCTTGACGTGCAAGGTGCCGCTCTCCCACTGATGTAAATGCGAGGCCAACGGGATGCCGGTTCCAATCAAGACCGTGATCGCGGCGAGCGTGCCCCAGCCGAAGCGGCGCGCGATCGCGCGCAGGCGGTCGCGGTCATCGTCGGCGCGAAGCGAGGGCACGACCGCCGCTACCAGGAAGAGCTGCCCGCCGACGAAGAACGCCATCGCGAGCAGGTGCAGGTAGCGGACGAACGTCACTCGCCGTCGGCCTCGGCGCGTGCGAACGCTGCACCGAGACGCTCGAGCTCGTCGACTGGCAGAGCCTCTTCGATCATCGGGAAGAGCACGCGCTCCTCGAAGCGAATGTGACTCTCGAGCCGCTCGCCGAGCTCGCGGAGCGTGGCGGGATCGGGATCCGCGCTCCGCTCCAGGTCCTGCCCGCGACCACGCAGGTCGACGTGCTCTGTCAGCACACGCACGATTGCCGGGTCGTCGACGCCCGTGTGCCGGGCGATTGCCGGCAGCAGCAACTCTTCCTCAGCTCGGAAGTGGCGCGACCCCTCCCGCGCGTAGAAGTCGAGAAAGACCTGGCGTGCCTCGACCGCAGTCTCCCGCCCGGCGCGCTTGAGCTGGAGCGCCGCAAACAGACCCTGATGGTGCTGGTGCGATAACGCTCGCAGAGCCTTGCTGCGCTTCATAGTGCCAACGCTATCCGTGGCCGCTGCTGACGCTTGACGGGAGCGGGATCCATTCGCGATCAGCGCCGCTCGGGTGCCTCGGTGATCTGCAAGGGCCCCCGGCGTATATGAACCGTGACGTAGCGGACGCCGTCCGCGCCGGCACGGATCGTCCTTGAGCTCCCTTTCTCAACTAGCAGCGCACTCCCGGGAACAAGCGCGTGCTCTTTCTTGTCGACCGTCGCGACCCCACCGCCTTCCAGCACGATGAGGAGGACATCGAGCTCGGAGTTCGTGTCTTCGACCAGCTCATGACCGGGCGGCCACGCCAGGAGGGTCGCGTTCAGGTAGCCGGTGCGAATTCCGAGTTCGGAGGGCTAGCCGCCCTCAGAGGCGGCACTCAGAGCTCAGCCGACCCGGTGGCCGGCTGAGCTCGTTGCGCACGTTCGCCCTAGCGGAGGTGATCGACGTTGGGTGCGCGGCCGGAATAGGCGCTTGCGAGCCGGAACAGGGTCAGCGCGGCAAGCAGCAGACCGAAGTCGCGGAGCGCGATATCCGCGTAGCCGCCGACCAGCAGGAGGCTGACGATGATTCCACCGAGCCAACCGGCCACCAACAGGCTGCCGAAGCGCGGCGAGATGGCCACCACAAGACCGGCCAGGATCTCGATCCCGCCGACCATGTACATGGCATCCTGGGCGCTCCCGGGGATGATGTCGTTGAACTCGGTCGCCAGGTACTTCGGCCAGTCGTTGATCATGACCTCAGCGAACTTGTCGAGCCCGAAAAGAATCGGCGCGACTACGAACGCGATGCGCAGCAGCATGAAGGCCTGCGCGGCCGGGTCGCTGCGCAGTACCTGCCGCTCCGGAATTGGAATCGGCCGCAGAGTCGCGGCAATGGCGTTGCTCATGGTGCTCCTCCTTGGGAGACGTTTGCCTGCGGATGGCTGCGACTCCGCTCGCCGGTGTGCACGCCCGAAGCGGGCGTGCGCGGCGAGACATCGGAGGCGGTGGAAAGAACAGCCATACCGACTTAGCGCCTCCAGCGGCGCCAAACTTACCTCTGCGTTGCAGCCCGGCTTAGAAGCCCAAGCGTCCGCGGGATAGCGCCTTACTTCGGTTCAGTTCGATTGTCATCCCGCGACCGGCGGCCGAGTCCGGGACCGCCAGGCCGCCCCGGCGGACGCCCCTAAAGGCTCGGCCAGTGCGTGAGCGATCGGACCACGCGTCGGAGCCAGCCTGTGTGACCGGGCGGGTCAGGACCCTCCAGCACGACCAGACCATGCGCGCGAGAAAGTCGGGCAGCGAGCGGCAGCACGGCCGATGACGTCGACTCGTCTCCTGCGCAGATGAGCAATGCGTCGAACCCACCGGACCGTACGAGCTCCCCGAGCTCTCCGCCGACTCCGTCGGTGATTACCACCTCTTCGAGGTGGACACCCGCTGCGCCCAGGAGCACATCGGCCTTGTGCAACAGCCGCTCGGCGGCGCCGGTGCTCTCGGACCACGGGCGCGACTCGTCTTCGACCGGGATCACGAGCGAGACGCTGAGCGGATCGTCTCCCGCATGCTCGCAGCAGAGTGTCACCAGCCGGTGCGGATCGATGTGCGCATCCGCAGCGACAAGTGGGCGGGACAGCTCGGTTCGGCTTGGATGCGCTTGAAAGTCCACGATCTTCTCCGGTCGGTAGGCGTCACCCGGATTAGCGCCATCGCGCTTGGGACTTCTTACTTGGAGTCGTCGGGACTCGGGCTGCGGCGCTCAGTCGGCGGGGGCTCTAAGGGGTCGAGTCGTCGCTCTGGACGAGGTCACGCAGGCTGTCGTAGTCCTCGTGGCAGGCAGGGCAGCCCTCGAGGTGGGCGCGCATCCCGGGGATGCGTTCGTCGGCCGGCGCGCCCTCCAGCTCGAGTTCCACGTACTCGTCGAGCTTCTCGAAGCACTCATCGCAGAGAAGCTCGGGCTCGGCCGGGCCGAGAACCCGCTTGAGCGTGTCGTCGTTTGTGAGCCTGTCCATGATCGTCTCCGCTAGATCGAGTCGAGCGTAAAGCCCCTCTTCGCCAGGTCGGCACGTAGCTTCCGCCGCGCGTCGTGAAGCGTCTTGTAGAGCGCGCCGCGATTCGTGTTCAGCCGGTCGGCCAGCACGTCGAGCGGCACGCCGTTGAGCGCGAGTGCAACGAGAACCTCGCGCTGGTGGCCTGTCAAACAGCCGTCGATTGAGCCCGTGATCGCACCCATGAGCTCACTCATTTCGGCGTCACCCTCCGGACCCTGGCCCCCATCGGCCATTAGCGGCCAGACCTCCGGCTCGAGCACCACTTCGCGCTCCTGCCAGGCCCGTCGGCGCAGCCGCACCCCGGCCTCGAGCAGGGCGAACTTGTAAGCCCAGGTCGTGAAGCGGCTGGCCCCGCGGTAGTCATCGAGCTTGCCGAGCACCGCGACGAGCGCATCGTTCGCGGCCTGCAGCGCCAGATCGTCGAGCTCCTCGCCGCGCACGTGCGAGAGCGCCGCGCGGCGGCGCGAGACCTCAAAGCGAGCGGCGCGTAACAGCAGCTCGTGAAGGCGAGCGATCGCGCGGTCGCGTTCCACCGGGTGGCGCAGCGCACTAATCCAAGCGGTCGAGTCGGCGAGCGCGTCATCGTGCTCGCTGGCCGCGGCGCTCAAGGGCAAGCGCGAGCTCATCGCCGGAGCGAGGCTAACAGTCGAGGTGCTCAACACGCGCGCCTCTCGTGGTCGAGCGGCGCCATGATGCGGGCCGCGAGCGGCGGAGGACAGCCGCGCTCGACGAGCTCGATCAGCGCGTGTAGGTCAACTGCGCATTCGCGCGACAGCTCCTCAGTCAGCGCGGTGCCGAAACCGGCCTTGCGCAGCCGGGCGCGCCGCCAGGCGACCGCGTCGTTGGTTCCTCGGCCCGCCGGCGCCTGACCGCCGGTTCCGGGGTGTCCTCCGGTTCTGAGATCCACGTCTCCTTAGCGCCCTCGCGCGTGCTTTTCTTACCGTCGAAGGAGAGAAGGAGGGATGGGCTCAGCTAGCAGCCCGTCCCCAGCTGCGCGACGAGAGGAAGCACGGGCGACGACACGTCCTCGTTGGCGGCGCAGATCACCACCGCGTCGAACTCCCCCGATCCCACGAGATCGTCCAGCGCGCCGGCATCCTCGTCCGCGAGGACGAAGTCCTCCAGGCGGACGCCGGCAGCGTCGAGAAGCGCCGAGGTCTTGCGCAGCAGGGCCGCGCGCACCCAGCCGCCGCGGGAGCGCGCCTCCGTCCCGGCGGCGAGCGGGACGAGCAGCGACACGCTGACGAAGTCGCTGTCCGGCCGCTGGCAGCACAGCGTGACGAGGCGATGCGGATCGACGCCGGCATCCGCGGCGACGAGGATTCGCGTAA
>JBKPBS010000076.1:0-22280 GCA_046726915.1 Actinomycetota bacterium | reverse complement strand
CCGACCGCGAGCAGGGTGAGGGGCGCGTGCGGTATCAGCGAGCCGGCGGCGCGGCGCGGGCGGAACGCGGCGAAGAGCACCCGCCCGAGGAGGTACAGCAGCACCGGATACACCAGCGGCGCCGACACGCCGATCTCGCCGCGGTTGAAGAAGTAGTGCGAGACGCCGAACGCGAGCAGCACAAGCAGGTCCAGGTGCAGCAGCCTGAACGGGCGCCTCGCATCCAGGAACGGCACGAGGAACAGCACGCACAGCGGGATCCACACGTACGGTGCGTTCAGCTTCCGTCCGAAAGCGCCGGGATAGCCGCGTGCCATCGACCACGCGACCTGGTCGCCCGACCACTGCTCGAGCACGGCCCCGCTCAGGTCGTCCACCTGGACCTGGACGACCTCGTCGTCGTCGCGGAAGAAGCTCACCTGCCAGCGGCCGATGCCCTTCGTGTAGGCGGTCGGGGCGAGCGGCCCGTCGCGCCTCGCCTCTCGCACCTTGTCCGTCTGCGAGGCGATGCGCTCGACCTCGCGCGCGCTCCGCTCGAAGAAGCGCGGCGGCCTCGTCTCGGAGGGCGGGCGCTCGAGCTGAGCGGCCGTCGCCGAGGCGGGCAGGCCGGCACACACGAGCAGCGCCAGCGCGAGGGCGGCTAGTCGCGCGACAGCTCGATGCGGAAGCTCCACATCTTGTTCCCGATGAAGTTCAGCGGGGTGGCGGCGACGATCGAGACCGCCTGGGCGGGCAGCTCCGCCACACCGACCACGCTCACCAGCAGTTCGAGCACCGCCGCCGCGAACAGGAACGCCGCGATGCTGACCGTGAAGAAGCGCGCCGCCTGGAAGCCCGCGTGCCCGCCGCGGGCACGGAACGTCCAGTGGCGGTTCCACCAGAAGTTGTTGAGCACCGCGACGACGAAGGCGGCCGTGGCAGCGACGAGGTGGTGCGCGTCGAGCAGCTCGACGAACGCGGCGAACACGCAGAGGTTCACCACGTAGCCGGAGGCGCCGACCCCGCAGAACTTGAACAGCTGCACCCAGTTGTGGGGACGGCGCAGCCCGGCTCGCACCCGCAGGTGCACGGCGTGGGGGCGGTCGGCGATGGCTGCCCTGGCCTCGTCGGTCACCGGCCCAACGGTACACCGAAGTGCTCGAGCACCATCGGAGTCACGTCGGCGAGCGACCGCTGGGCGGGCTCCGCCGCGCCCGGTGCAGCGTGCGCGGGCGGCCCCAGGCCGCAGAGGAGGAGCACTCCCTCGGAGTCGTCCCTGTGGAGCGAGCCGTGGCTGCCGCCGCCCACGTGGTCCGCGCCGCCCCAGTCGACGAACTCGTACCCGAGCTCGGCCGACGCGAGCACGTCGCCGGAGTGCGGACACTGGAGCGCGGACCACAGGCGCGCGAGCGCGTCGGGGTAGGTGACACTGTCCACCTGGCCCCGTGCGGTGCTCAGCTCCAGCACGGCCTCGTCGCCCCGAAGCGTCCAGCGGCGGCCGCGCCGGTCGGTCAGGTCGTCCCCTGGCCCGAACCGCAGCTCGCCCTCGGCAGATCGGACCACCGCAGCGCCGTCGTCGCGCGTGATCACGAGCTCGACGCCGTCCGCCTCGAGCAGAGTGTCCACAGCGCTCCGGACGAGCTCGTCGCGGCGCCCGTCGTCCAGGGCGTAGATCATCGCCGAGCGCGCCGACGGACAGGCCGCGAGCTCGGCCTCGATGGGCGCCGGGTCGCTCGGCGTGAGCACGCGGGCGTCCGCGAAGACCTCGGAGAGGTTGATCCCGGTCTCCACGATCGTCTGGGAGTGGTCGGACATGACGATCACCGCGTGCTCCTCGAGGAACGCCGCCGGCCCGCCCGCCACGTGCATGATCCGCTCGAGCGCGTGGTCCGCCTCGGCGATCGAGCGCACCTGGCCGTCGGGCCCGACCTTGTGCGAGTAGGTGTCGTTGTCGGGGAGCGAGAAGAGCAGAAAGTCGAAGAGGTCGTGCTCGACCAGGTATGCCCCGACGCAGCCTGTGTGCCGGTCTCGCTGCCCCGGCATGCCGAGCGCCGAGGTGCAGCCCGTGTCGCGCGAGTCGAAGAGGTCGGCGTAGAAGAGCTCGCGCGCGCCGTAGACGGGATGGCGGAACTGCGCGGCCTCGGCGATGCGTCTGTAGACGCTCGCCCCCGACGGGTCGTGCCGGGTCCGGCCGCGGTAGATCAGGTAGGTCGTGCAGGCGGTGCGGTAGCCCGCGTCGTCCAGGTGCTCGAAGACGGTCCTGTGCGCCCGGCTCAGGTGCGCCAGGTTCATGTTGTAGACGGTGTCGTAGAGCGAGCGGACGATCCCGAACGCTCGCGTCGCCGGCAACGACGAGCCGTACTCGACGTAGCGCTCCTCGCCGCGGTGGAACCAGTTCATCGACGGGATGTGGTGCTCGCCGGGACCGCAGCCCGTCGCGATCGCCGCCGAGGCCACGGGCGTGACCGACGGGAAGGTCGAGACGCAGTCGCGGATGTAGGTGCCGCACTCCATCAGGGCGGCGAGGGCGGGCGCCTCGCCCTCGGCGACCGCTTGGTCGAGCATGTCCGGCTTCAGGGAGTCGATGACCGCGAGGACGAGCTTCTTCGGCACTACCGAAGGATCCTCAGCCCGGCGTATTTCTGGCCCTCGCGGCGACGGCCGCGGGCGAGCAGCACCACGAACGCCGGGATAGCGAGGAGGGCGACCGGGGGCACGAAGACCGCGATCGCCGCGAGCACGAGCGCGGCCAGGTCCGCGTACGCGGTGAGGAGCGCGGCCTGGGCCGGCTCGAGCCGCGAGCGGACCCGCTCGACGAGGCCGCCGATCGCTACCCAGGCGAGCGCGGCGCAGAGCGGGCCGAACACGAGGCCGACCCAGACGGCGTGCCCGTTGTCCGCCAGCGCGCCCGCAAACAGCAGCGCCCCGAGCACGACCCCGATCACCCCCGCGAAGAGCTCGGCGGGACCGCGTCCTGCTCGATTTCCCGCCGAACGCTCCACGAGGAAGGCCGCGACGCCCACCGCCACGACAGCAGCCAGGAACGCGGTTGACTCCAGGAAGCGGAAGTCGGTGCCGTCGAAGTCGATAGCGACGTCGCCGCGCGCGAGCCCTCCGGCCACGAGCGGCGGGAGATAGGGCCGGACGCCCGTCGCCGACGCCAGGCCGGCGCCGGTCCCGATGTCGAGGAAGAGGCTCATGGGGGCGATGGGAGGGGTCGGTACCCTGCCGCGGAGGAGGTTAACGCCGGGGGACCGGCGAAAGCCTCGCCGCGCAAGGCCATGAGCTCCTCTCGCGACATCGAGCGCTACGCCGGCCTGTTCGCCTCGCGGACGAAGGTCATGAAGTCCTCCGCGATGCGCGACCTGATGGCGGTCACCGCCCGCCCCGAGATCATCTCGCTGGCCGGCGGCCTGCCCGACACGAGCACCTTCCCGCCGGACACGTTCGCGGCGGTGGCGCAGCGGATCGCCTCCGAGTCGTGCGCGAAGGCGCTCCAGTACGGGCCGACGGAGGGGCTCGACGAGACCAAGGCCTGCATCGCCGAGGTGATGTCAGCCGAGGGGATGCACGTCGACCACGAGGACATGCTCGTGACCACCGGCGGTCAGCAGGTGATCGACCTCGTGACGAAGACGCTGATCGACCCGGGCGACGTGGTCGTCGCCGAGGGCCCGACCTACCCAGGCGCGGTGCCGGTCTTCACGGCGTACCAGGCGGAGGTCGTGCAGATCGACATGGACGCCGACGGCATGCGCGTGGACCTGCTCGAGGACGCGCTCGACCGGCTCGACCGCGAAGGGCGCCGGCCGAAGTTCATCTACACGGTGCCGAGCTTCCAGAACCCGGCCGGCGTGACGATGTCGCAGCCGCGCCGGCGCCGGCTCGTGGAGGTGGCGCACGAGCGCGAGCTGCTGGTGCTCGAGGACAACCCGTACGGGCTCCTGCGCTACGAGGGCGACCCGCCGCTGCCGCTGCTCTCGCTCGACGGCGGCGTATACGTGATGTACCTCGGCACCTTCTCGAAGATCCTCTCGCCCGGGATCCGCCTGGGCTGGGTGGTCGCGCCGCCGCCGGTACTCGAGAAGATCAACCTGGGAAAACAGGCGGCCGACCTCTGCAGCTCGACGCTCTCGCAGCTCATGGTCCAGGCGTACTTCGCGGAGGGGCACTGGCGCGACTACGTCGATTCGCTCACGGAGATCTACCGCGGCCGGCGCGACACGATGCTCGACGCGCTCGCCGACCACTTCCCGCCGCAGGCCGAGTGGACGCGGCCGTCGGGGGGCCTCTTCATCTGGGCGACGCTGCCCGACTTCATCGACACGACCGATCTGCTCGCACGCGCCCTGCACGAGAACGTGGCATTCGTCCCGGGCGAGGCGGCGTTCCTGGACGGCCGTGGCCGCAACGCGATGCGGTTGAACTTCTCAGGCTCGGACGAGGACGCCATCCGCGAGGGCATCCGCCGGATCGGCGAGGTGGTGACGGAGCAGGTGCAGCTCTACGGCACGCTCACCGGGGAGCACCAGGCGGTTGAGCTGCCGCCCGTCGAGGAGGGCGGCGCCGACATCCTTCAGATGCCCGACCGCTCGGCTACTGGTCCTCGCCGTTCGCGAAGTCCTCGGGCGTGACGTTGTCGAGGAAGTCCTTGAACTTCTCGACGACTTCCTCCGTGTCCTCCACCTCGTGCTCGAACTCGATGGCGGACTCGGTGATCACGTCCTCGGCGGCGAAGATCGGCGCGCCGGTGCGCACCGCGAGGGCGAGGGCGTCGGAGGGGCGCGAGTCGATCGGGATCTCGCGCCCGTTCAGCTGGAGTGTGACCTCGGCGTAGAAGGTGTTCTCGCGCAGCTCCGTGACGGCGACGCGCGTGCAACTCACCTCGAGCTCCGTGAGCATCTCCGAAATCAGGTCGTGCGTCATCGGTCGCGGCGTGTTGGCTCCCTGGAGCTTCATCAGGATTGCGGCCGCCTCCGGGTGGCCGATCCAGATCGGGAGAAACTTGTTGCCGTCGCGAGTCTTCAGAAGCACGATCGGCTGCTTGCCGACCATGTCGAAGCTGACGCCGTAGATGACCATCTCCTGCATCCGCCTCGACAGTCTAGAGCGGGATGGAAGGAGCGACGCCGACGCTACAATCGTCCACCGCCGGGCGATTAGCTCAGTCGGTTAGAGCGCGTCTCTGATAAGGACGAGGTCCCTGGTTCGAGTCCAGGATCGCCCATAGAATCTCCTTCAACAGGCGAGTGCCGGAGCCCCCGGATCGGGGGCTCCGTTGTTTCAGGCCGCCCGCAGGTGGGCGCGCGACAGAATGCGCTCTGCCAGCGCCACCGCTTCCGCCGGGCTGTCGAGATCGAGCTCGACCCGGCAGCCCTCACCGCGGGCGCGCACCGTCACCGGCTGTCCGAAGGCTTCTGACAGCTTGTCCTCGGCGGCGGCGAGCGCCTCGACCAGGTCGGGGTGGGGTGCGCGGGTGAAGCGCTTCGGCTGGGGCTCCGGCTGACCCTCAGCCTCGCGTGCCCGACGCTCCGTCTCGCGCACCGACCAGGCGCCGTCGCGTGCCTCATGGGCCAGGCTGCGGCGGGCGGCGTGGTCCTTGCAGAGGAGGAGTGCGCGGCCGTGGCCCTCGGTGAGCTCGCCGCGCTCGATCAGCTCGAGCGCCTCCTCCGGCAGCTCGAGCAGGCGGATCAGGTTCGAGATCGCCACGCGGCTGCGGCCGACCCTTCGGCCGACCTCCTGCTTCGTGAGCCCAAGGTCGTCGACGAGCATCGCGCACGCTCGCGCCTCCTCGATCGGATTCAGGTCGACCCTCGCCATGTTCTCCGCGAGCGCGAGGTCGAGGCGCTCCCAATCGTCCGCGTCGCGCACGAGCGCGGGAATCGTCTCCAGTTCGACCATCTGCGCGGCGCGCAGGCGGCGTTCGCCGGCCACCAACTCAAAGCTCCCGCCGGCGAGCGGCCTGACGACGATCGGCTGCAGCACACCGCGCGTGCGGATCGACTCGGCCAGCTCCGCGAGCCGCGCCTGGTCGAACGTACGGCGCGGCTGGCGCGCATTCGGCTGAATCAGGTCGAGCGAAATCTCGCGCAGACCGTCCTCGACCTTGCCGTTCCGGGGCAGGATCGCCGAGAGCCCCCGGCCCATTCCGCGCTGCTGCGCGTCAGCCACGGGCAGCCACCTCCTTGGCCAGCTTCAGGTAGGCCGCGCTGCCGGGGCTGTGCGGCGCGTGCCGCAGCACCGGCAGCCCGAAGCTCGGCGCCTCGCCGAGCCGGACGTTGCGCGGCACGACGGTGTCGAACACGAGCGTCGGGAAGTGCTCGCGCACCTCACGCTCGACGTCGCGCGCGAGGCGCGTGCGCCCGTCGTGCATCGTGAGGATCATCCCGAGGACGGTCAGCCGCGGGTTCAGCTCGCGCTGGATGAGCGAGAGCGTGTCGAGCAGCTGGGCGAGCCCTTCGAGCGCGAAGTACTCGGTCTGCACCGGGACGATCACGCGGTCGGCCGCGACCAGGGCGTTGACCGTGAGCGGGCCGAGCGACGGCGGGCAGTCGAGCAGGGTGAACAGGTAGCGGTCGCGAACGCTGCCGAGGCGATCCCGGAGCGTGGTCTCCGAGCCCTCGATGCGCGGCAGCTCGACGTTCGCGCCGGCGAGGTCGGGCGTGGAGGGCACGACGTCGAGCCGGTCGATGCCGCTCGGGATCGCCGCGGCCGTGAGCGTGAGCTCGCCCGAGAGGCAGTCGTAGACGCTCCCCCCTCCGTCCTTCGGCAACCCGAGTGCAACCGTTGCATTGCACTGCGGGTCGAGATCGACCAGCAGCGTGGGGTAGCCGGCGTCGGCGATGCTGGCGCCGAGATTGACCGCGGTGGTGGTCTTGCCCACCCCGCCCTTCTGATTTGCGACTGCGAGAACGGTGCCCATCGAGGCCGAACCTACGGTTCGGATCGGTCGGAAAGGCGTTCGGGGGCGAACGGTGAAGTCCTGCTGACAGCCCGGGTTGATCTCCGCCTGGCGCGTTGCCTGGCCCGGCGAACGGCAGCGGTAATGGTGCCGAATCGACGTCTGCTGGGGGGTCCTCTTCACCTTGACCGCGATATGCGCGGTTAACTCGCAGAGCACCCCCTCAATGCCCGTCGTTCGCCCGAGCAAGCCCGGCACGCCGGCGGGAGACCCGCCCGCCTAGGCCAGCGGCCGCTTCCGCGCCATCCCCACCCGCCGCGGAAACGCCTCCGGCGTGGGCGCGATCTTGCGAAAGACGTGCAGATGCCGGTTCTCGGACGTCTCATACGGCTGCACACGGATCACCTCCTTCACCGCCATACCGACCTTCCGAGCGGCGGCGGCGCCGGCAGCCTCCTCGGCTGAGTCGCGCGCGCCCTTCCAGGCGACCAGCACGCCTTCCTCGCGCAGCAACGGCGCCGCGTACTCCACCAGCACCGCCAGCGACCCGACGGCGCGCGCCGTCACCGCGTCGTAAGCCTCCCTCCCGCCGCCAAGCGCGGGAGGGACGCGGGGCCAGTCCTCGACCCGGGCGGTGACCGAGCGGGCGTTGGGGAGGACGGTGGCCTGAACAAGCCGATCGATCACCGCGGTCTTTCGCCCCGAGGACTCGATCAGGTCAACCTTCGCTCGAGGCAGAGCGATCGCCAGCACCAGCCCCGGAAAGCCTGCACCTGCGCCTATATCCGCTATGCGCCGGGCCGCAGCGAGCTCGGGAACCTCCAGCCCGGAGAGGCTGTCGGCAACGTGAACCTCAAGCGCCGCCTCAGGGTCTGAGACCGTCGTGTGCGGGTCGGGCTCGGCCGCGAGCGCCTCCAGGAGGCGCTCGACCTCACGCCCCTCTAGGACGCGCCGGACCGCCTGCCCCGTGCCGCGCCGAGGCGGGCGATCGGGCGTTTCACGAGAAACGCTCAACGGGACTTACCACCAGCCGGCGGTCCGGCTCGTCGCCCTCGCTGTGCGTCTCCACGTCGCTGCGCTCACCCAGGTATGTGTGGACGATCTTCCGCTCCGTCGCGCGCATCGGCTCGAGCTCCACCGGCCGCCCGTAGCGCAGCGCCTCCGCGGCGGCCCGGTCGGCCATCCGGTGAAGCGCGCCCTCGCGCCGCTCGCGGTAGCCGGCGGCGTCGACGGTCACCTGCTTGCGCAGCTCGTCGCCGCGGAACGCGGCCCGGAACGCCAGGTGCTGCAGCGCGTCGATGGTCGACCCATGCTTCCCGATCAGCAGGCCGAGGTCGTCGCCGTTCACGGTCGCGCGGATCTCCTCGTCGGTCTCGCCGATGTCCACGGTCGCATGCAGACCGAGCGCGTTCACCACACGCGTCACGATGGCGCGCACCCGCTCGGCGGCCTCCTCGGGGATGCTCCCCGCCACGGCGCGCCAGGCCTCGCGATCGACTTCCGCGCGCACGCGCGCGGGACCCTCCGCGCCGGCGTCCTCCGCGACGTCGAAGCGCACGCAGTCCGCGGTCAGGCCGGGGAAGCGGACCTCGAGCTCCTTCATGGCTGCCCACTTCGCCTCGCCGAGCGTGTCGCCCTCCGCCTCGGCGACGAGGTCCTCCGGGCGTGGCTCTTCGCTCACCGACACGACTGTCCCGGCCTCAACGCCGGCGCCCCGAGCGCTTCTTCTTCTTGCGCGGCGACTGCGGCGGTGCCTTGGCCGGCCCGCCGTTCCCGGCCGGCGCCTTCTCCCTCGCCTTGGCGCTCTCCTTCGCCTTGCCCCTCTCCGGGCCGCTGTTGCCGCCGCCGCTGGGTGTCGGTGCCGCGCGCGGCGGTTTCCCGCGTGCCGGCTTCGCCTCCGTGACGGCGTCGCGTGGATCGAGTGGCTCGGGCTTCGGATAGAGCTTCCGGACGAGCAGCTGCTGACCGATCGTCCACACGTTCGTCGTGATCCAGTACACGATCAGGCCGGCCTGGAAGTTGATGATGAAAATGACGAACACGAACGGCAGCGCGAACATGATGCGGCGCTGCGTGGGGTCGGCGCTGATCGCCGTGACCGCGCTCGCCGCGAGCTGGGTCCCGACATAGAGCACGATCAGCACGCCCAGCAGGACCGGGTCGCTCACCGTCTTCGCGAGGTTGTCGATCGCCAGGAAGCCCGGGTTGTCCGCGATGTCGGCCTTGAACGTGTCCGAGCGGAGCAGGTAGAAGAGCGAGATGAAGAAGGGGATCTGCAGGATCAGCGGGAGGCACGACCCGAGCGGGTTGACCTTCTCGCGCTGGTAGAAGGCCATGACCTCCTGGTTCATGCGCTGCCGGTCGTCCTTGTAACGCTCCTGGATCTCCTTGATCTTCGGCTGGAGCACCTGAAGTCGCTGCATCGCCTTCACGCCCTTGAACGTGAGCGGCAGAATCGCGATGCGCACCGTGAAGGTCATGAGGATGATCGCGATACCCCAGCTGCCATCGAGGTTGTCGTTCTCGTCGATCAGGTCATGCCAGAACTCCAGGATCCACTGGCAGGCATCGATGAGCGGCTGTAGGACGTTTGCGATGTACATGGGCTAGCGCTCGGCGCGCGGGGGCGTGCGGAACAGCTTCTGGTCCTCGACGAAATCCACACCGCCGTGGCTCCAGGGGTTGCAGCGAAGGATTCGCCACACGGCCAGCACGGCACCGCGAAGCACACCGTAGCGCCGGACCGCCTGGACGGCGTACTCGGAGCAGGTCGGATGGTACTTGCAGCGAGCCGGAAGGCCCGGCGAGATCGTCCGCTGGTAGAAGCGCACGGGCGCGGTGGCGATGGTCCGGATCGCGCTCACGGAGCCTGCTCCTCGCCGCCCGCGAGCCCGGCCTCGCTGAGCACCTCGCGCAGCTCCGCCTCGATCGCCTGCTCGCCGCCCTGGCGCGCCAGCTCGCCGGCGGCCGGCCGCGCCACGATCACGAAGTCGTGCGCGTCGCGCAGGTCCTCGGCGCTCGACCAGAACGCCTCCCTGAGGAGGCGCTTCATGCGGTTGCGCTCCACCGCGCCGCCGACCTTTCGGCCTACGGAGACGCCCAGCCGCGGCTCGGAGTCGTCGCCCTCCGCGCGCGGGAATGCATAGACCACGAGGTGCCGGCTGGCGTGCGAGCGACCCTCGCGATAGACGCGCTCGAACTCGCCGCTGCGCGATAGCCTGCGGCGCCTTCGACGCGCACGGTCGGCCATCGGCTAGGGGGTGAGCCGCTTGCGGCCCTTGTCCCGGCGGCGCTTCAGAAGCGCACGGCCGGCGCGGGTCCTCATGCGCGCGCGGAAGCCGTGGGTGCGGGCGCGCTTGCGCTTCTTGGGCTGATAGGTCCGCTTCATGTGCTGGCGAGCCAGGGTACAAGATCGCCGAGCGTCCGCCTGTGGACTTCCTGTCGACAACCCGGCCGGAACTCGCCGCCACGCTTTTTCTCGCGTTTTGCGGGGCCGTCTCCGAGGACGCGCACCTCGGCGATTTCGGCCGATGTACACTCGCCTGGTCGAGGGCGGCGGGGGCTTGTTTTTCCCGCCCGGCCCTTCCTCTGTGAGGAGTGATTCGAGTTGGCCCCTGAGGAGGGTCGCGACCGCCCGTGCCCACACAGCCAGACGAGATTTGGGACGCAATCCGGGGTGAGCTCCGCAAGGAGACGCCGGATTTCAAGTTCCACATCTGGCTGGACCCGCTTCAGCTCGCCGCGATCCGAGGCAACACGGTGTACGTGCGCGCACCGGAGCACATCCGCACTTCCGTGGCCGAGCGCTACCTGCCGCTGCTTCGCCGCGCGGCTTCCGCGGCGTTCGACAAGCAGGCGCTCGTCGAGGTGGTCGGCGACGACTGGGAGCCGCCCGAGGACAGCGGCACTGCCGCCTCGAACGGCGCCGGAGCTGCCGCAGACGCGACCGGAGCCAAGCCGGGCCGTCGCGGGGACCGCCTGAACCCGAAGTACACCTTCGACCAGTTCGTGATCGGCGCCGGCAATCGCTTCGCCCACGCCGCGGCGCTCGCCGCCGCCGAGCTGCCGGGCCATTCGTACAACCCGCTCTTCCTCCACGGCTCGCCTGGCCTCGGCAAGACGCACCTCCTCCACGCGATCGGAAACTACGTCGAGCGCTTCGGCTCCGGCCTGCAGGTGCGCTACGCGACCATCGACGAGTTCACCTCCGAGTTCGTCGAAGCGGTGCGGCGGAAGGCGACGACCGACTTCAAGCAGCGCTTCCGCGGCTCGGACGTGGTCCTGATCGACGACGTCCAGTTCCTCGCGGGCCGCGACAAGACCCGCGAGGAGTTCTTCCACACCTTCAACGCGCTCGTGGGGGCCGGCCGCCAGCTCGTGATGACCTCCGACCGCGCTCCCGAGGACATTCCGGGGCTGGAGGACCGCCTGACCGAGCGCTTCCGCTCCGGGCTCGTCGCCGAGCTCGATACGCCGGAGGTCGGGGTGCGCACGGCGATTCTCGCCAAGCGGGCCCGTGTCGACGGCGTTGAGATCGATCCGGAGGTGCTGGCGGAGATAGCCGCTCGCGTGACCACCAGCGTTCGCGCGCTCGAGGGAGCCCTGATCCGCGTCGTGGCCTACGCGTCGATGAAGGACGAGCCGCCCACGCCCGGCCTTGCGCGCCACGTGCTGCGCCGGCTCGGCCAGAGCACCACGACGGACGCCTGCGGCCTGGGCGAGATCCTCGACGCCGCCGCTCAGGAGTTCGGGGTCGAACGAGAGGCGCTACTGGCGCGCGACCGGCGCCCCGCCGTGGCCGCGGCACGACAGGTCGCCATGTACCTCGCGCGCGAACTCACCGAGCACAGCCTTCCCGAGATCGGCCGCGGAATCGGGGGCCGGAACCACACCACCGTTCTCCATGCCGTCAACCGCGTGGGCGCGGCTCTGAGGACCGACGACTCTGTGCGCACATCGGTCGACAACCTGCGCCGGCGGCTCGGGCGTCCCTCGTCCTGACCGGCGTGAATGGAAGAATCAACAGCTTCCGCACATGGGCGGATCCGCTCCCGAAGCTGGATCGCCCGGGATATCGACCTCTCAACAACCCCAATCACCCCTACCTAGATAGGCAGCCTCTTTTGAAGCTTTCCGTTTCCCGTGAAACGTTCTTGGCCCGGCTCGGCGTTGCGGTGCGCGGCGCCTCGACCCGTGGTCCCGTCCCCTCCCTCGCCGGCGTTCTCCTGCGCGTTGAGGAGGGGCGGGCGGAGCTCCAGGCGACCGACATGGAGCTTGGCGTTCGTGTGTCGCTCGAGACGTCTGACTCCGCCGGCGGCCAGGCGGTCGTTCCTGGGCGGCTGCTGCTCGACGTGGTTCGGTCGTTGCCGAAGGAGGACCTCACGCTTGAGTATCGGAGCGCGGAGCAGGATGTCGAGGTCGTGTCGGGTCCGTCGAAGTTCCACCTGCGCACGCTTCCAACCGAGGACTTTCCGAAGCTGCCCGAGGCGCCGGCCGAGGGTGGTCTGTCCGTCCCTGCCGCTGCGTTCGTCGACACGATCGCCCGCGTGGCCCGTGCCGCCTCGCGTGACGAGACCCGCCCGCACCTCACCGGCGTGCTCGTCACGGCAAGCGGGAGCGAGCTGCGGATGGTCGCCACCGACTCGTACCGTCTCGGCGTCAAGGAGACGAAGCTCGACGCCGAGCTGAGCGGCTCGCTCGAGGCGAACGTGCCCGCGCGGACGCTTCAGGAGCTGGGCCGGATCGCGTCGGCCGGCGGCGCGGAGTCGATCGGCGTGGCGGCGCTCGAGAACCAGGTCATCTTCACCGTGGATGACGTCGTGCTTTCGTCGCGTCTCGTCGAGGGCCGCTTCCCGAACTACCAGCAGCTGCTCCCCGAGTCGTACGAGCACGAGCTGCGCGTGAGCCGTGACGAGCTCCTCGAGGTGGTGCGCCGCGTGGGACTGCTCGCGCAGAAGAACGCGCCGCTGCGGCTGCGCTTCACGGAGGGCGCGCTCGACGTCTCCGCGCAGACGCCCGACGTCGGCGAGGCGAGCGAGTCGCTGCCCGTGCCGTTCGCCGGCGAGCCGCTCGAGATCGGCTTTAACCCGGAGTTCTTCCGCGAGGGCCTCGAGAGCGCCGAGTCCGAGGAGCTGATCCTGAAGCTGATCAGCCCGCTGCGGCCCGGCCTGATCCAGTCCGGTGACGAGGAAGCCGGCTTCAGGTACCTCGTGATGCCGATCCGGCTGAACGTCTGATGTGCGAGTGGCGTCGCAGCCCGGTGTCCTCGGGTCTCGGCTTGCTTAGCAGGCCTTCGAGCCTGAGTCCTTGGGCTGCTGGCCTCTCGCGCATCAGAGCGGATTAGGTCGCGCAATGCGCCTGAAGCGCATCCAGCTGCGTGACTTCCGCAACTACGAGGCGGCGGAGGTGGAGCTGGCCGGCGGGTTGACGGTGGTGGCCGGTACGAACGGCGCCGGGAAGACCAACCTGCTGGAGGCGATCTACTTCGGCTGCACCGCCCGCTCGCCGCGTACGTCCAACGAGCGTGAGCTGGTTCGGCGCGGCGGCGAGGGTGTGGCGCGCGTCGTGCTCGAGCTCGCCGGGGTCGACGGCGACCACCGGATTGAGGTGGGCTTCCAGCCCGGCGAGGCCAAGCACCTGCGCGTGGACGGGAGCCCTGTGGACAGCCTGTCGAGTGTCGACGCGCGCCCGCTCGTGAGCCTGTTCCTACCCGAGCGGCTCGAGCTGGTGAAGGGCGCGCCCGCCGCTCGGCGCGCGCATCTCGACCAGGTCGTGACGGCGCTCTGGCCGAGCCGCACCGAGACGCGGAGCGCCTACTCGCGCGCGCTCGCACAGCGCAACGCGCTGGTGGCGCGTATCCGCGCGGGCGCCGCCGGCCCGGCGGCGCTGGACGTCTGGGACACCGAGCTTGCCCGGCACGGCATCCGGCTGATGGCTGACCGGAGCGAGGCGGTGGACGGCCTGCGGCCGCTGTTCGCGGAGCTCGCGGCGCGCCTGGGCCTGCCGGGCGCCGCGGAGCTTCGCTACCGGCCGCGCTCGCAGGCGGCCGATGCCGAGGGGCTGGCCGCCGAGCTGGCCGAGCGCCGCAGGGCGGACCTCGAGCGCGGGTTCAGCGCGCATGGCCCCCATCGGGACGAGCTCCAGCTGCTTTTGGAAGATGTCCCACTCCGGGCCTACGGGTCACAGGGCCAGCAGCGGGCGGCGCTGCTGGCGCTCCTGTTCGCCGAGCGGACGCTCCTGGCGGAGCGCCGGGCCCGCCCGCCGCTGATGCTGCTGGACGACGTGATGTCGGAGCTCGACTCCAAGCGCCGTGAGCTGCTCGCCGCTCTGCTCCGCACCGACGGTCAGGCCGTGATCACGACAACCGATCCCGAGCACGTGCCGGGGGCGGCGCTCGCCGGCGGGGGCCTGGTGCGCGTGGAGGGCGGCAATGTGAGCGGCAGCGCCCGGGCGGTGGCGGCGTGAGGCACGCCAACGGCAGCGGTGAAGGGGGTGGCCATCTGCGACCGTCCTGGATAGAGCTGCTCTACGCAGCCCTAGGCAGGATCGTTGGCTCACTGCCCTGGATAGCCCACCGTATTGGTACCTCGGGCAGGATTGCTGCGTCCGGGCCCATCCCTCGATGCCGTCGTTCGCTCGACCCGCCGCCCACCCCATGAGACGCCTCGCCCCCCGACCCCTCTCCGCCGCCCTCGACGGCGTCGTCCGCGATGTCGCCCCGGCCACCCTCCTCGCGCGCGTTCAGGGTGTGTGGAGCGAGGTCGCCGGGGCCGGTCTGGCGGCCGCGGCCAGGCCCGTTTCGGAGCGCGACGGGGTGGTCACGGTGGCCTGCGAATCCGGCGTCTGGGCGCAGGAGCTCGAGCTCCTCGCACCCGACCTACTCGGCGGCCTCGAGAGGGCGCTCGGGGGACCACTCGTGACGAAGCTGCGCTTCGTCGTCGGTTCGGGTGCGAACCGTTCCTGAGCGGGGTCATTTTGTCGCGATTTGCGGGCATTTTGTAACTTCCGCAGCCGTCCGGCGCAGGGGGTAGCCTGCTAATATCTAGAGCGGTCTTATGTACCGCCCCGACCCGGCCGACAGGGGATCCGAGTCGGGGCGTTTTGTGGTGTCAGCGGCCTCTCAAAAAGGAGTCGCCGCGCGATCGGCGGCCCAGGCGCGCCGCCGGATGGAAGGAACGACTTGGCGAAGCAGCCCGAGAAGAACGACGGCGAGCCCCGAAAGGGCGGTCGCGCGAAGAAGAGCGACGCCGCTCGCGGCAACGGCTCGTACGGCGCGCAGGACATCACCGTCCTGGAGGGCCTCGAGGCCGTTCGCAAGCGGCCGGGCATGTACATCGGGTCCACGGGCCAGCGAGGGCTGCACCACCTGATCTACGAGGTGATGGACAACTCGGTCGACGAGGCGCTCGCCGGCGAAGCGACCGAGGTCGAAATCGTCATCCATCCGGACAACAGCGTCACGGTCACCGACAACGGCCGCGGCATTCCCGTCGACATCATGAAGAAGGAGAAGAAGCCGGCGGCCGAGGTCGTCCTCACCGTCCTCCACGCGGGCGGGAAGTTCGGCGACGGGGGCGGCTACAAGGTCTCCGGCGGCCTCCACGGCGTTGGCGTGTCGGTCGTGAATGCGCTCGCGGAGTGGCTCCACCTGACCGTCTGGCGCGACGGCCACGAGCATAAGCAGTCCTACGAGCGCGGCGTTCCGATGGGCCCGCTCGAGAAGGGCGAGGCGACGGACCGCCGCGGCACCAGCATCACCTTCCTGCCCGATCTCGAGATCTTCGAGACGATCGATTACGACCGCGCGACGCTCGAGCAGCGCTTCCGCGAGATGGCCTTCCTCACCAAGGGCCTGAAGATCGGCTTCCGCGACGAGCGCGGCGCCGAGCGCTTCGAGACCACCTTCCAGTACGACGGCGGCATCGTCGATTTCGTCAACTACCTGCACAGCCAGGGGACGCGCGAGCCGCTGCATCCCAAGGTCGTCTACATCGAGGATTCGAAGGAGATCGGCGAGGTCGAGGTCGCGCTCCAGTGGAACAACTCCTACCAGGAGGCGCTCCTCTCGTTCGCGAACAACATCAACACCCACGAGGGCGGCACCCACCTGTCCGGCTTCCGCTCCGCGCTCACCGGCACGATCAACAAGTACGCGCGCCAGAGCGGCGAGCTCAAGGAGAAGGACCCGAACCTTCAGGGCGACGACGTGCGCGAGGGGCTCACCGCGATCATCTCGGTGAAGATCTCCGACCCGCAGTTCGAGGGCCAGACGAAGACCAAGCTGGGCAACCCGCCGGTGGAGGGCTTCGTGCAGGCCGCCGTCAACAAGGGTCTCGCCGAGTTCCTCGAGGAGAACCCGCGCGAGGCCAGTCAGATGATCAAGAAGGCCGTCTCGGCCGCGCGCGCCCGTGAGGCCGCCCGCAAGGCGCGCGACCTCACCCGCCGCAAGTCGGCGCTCGAGAACTCGACGCTGCCCGGCAAGCTCGCCGACTGCTCCGTGCGCGACCCCGCCCTAGCGGAGATCTTCATCGTCGAGGGCGACTCGGCCGGCGGCTCGGCCAAGCAGGGCCGCGATCGCAACACGCAGGCGATCCTGCCGCTGCGCGGCAAGATCATCAACGTCGAGAAGAACCGCATCGACAAGGTGCTGTCGAACAAGGAGATCCAGGCGCTGATCACGGCGATCGGCACCGGCATCCGTGAGGAGTTCGACATCACGAACGCCCGCTACCACAAGGTGATCGTGATGACCGACGCCGACGTGGACGGCGCGCACATCCGCACGCTGGTGCTCACCTTCCTCTACCGCGAGATGAAGGAGCTGATCGAGGAGGGCTACGTCTACATCGCGAAGCCGCCGCTGTACAAGATCAAGTCGGGCAAGCAGGACGTCTATATCGAGAAGGAGTCCGAGCTCGAGGAGGTCCTGCTGCGCGACAAGCTCGAGAAGCTCGAGGTCTCGGACCGCGACGGCAACGCGTTCAGCCTCACCCACGCGCGCTGGCAGAAGTACGGCCGCCTTCTGAAGCAGTACGAGGGCTGGGGCGCCGCGCTCAGGGCCGAGTGGGGGCACGACCCGATCAGCTTCCTCGAGGAGTCGTCGCTCCTCGACGAGGGCGCGACCGACCCCGACGCCGTGATCGCCCTGCTGAAGGGCGACGATCCGCAGGGCGAGGCGTACGAGACCTCGCTGATCGAGGAGAACGCCACCGAGGTCGTCGCGATGGTGATCGAGCGCAAGACCGGCACCGCCAAGACCTACAGGCTCGCGCGCGCCCTCTTCGAGACGCCGGAGTACACCGGCTTCGTGAAGATCCACAAGGAGCTCCAGGCGCTCGCCGGCGCGCCGCCGTTCCACGTGGTCCTGGGCAAGAAGGACCAGGACGCGCTGTCGTTCGAGGAGCTGCGCACGAAGGTGCTCGAGATCTGCCGGGACGGCGTGCCGCTCCAGCGCTTCAAGGGCCTCGGCGAGATGAACGCCGACCAGCTCTTCGACACGACTATGGACCCTGAGAACCGGACGCTCCAGCAGGTCAGCATCGACGACGGCGCGGTCGCCGATCAGATCTTCTCGATGCTGATGGGGGACAGCGTTGAGCCAAGGCGCGAGTTCATCGAGGACCACGCGCGCGAAGTCACCAACCTGGACGTGTAGAGATGAGCATCGATCAGCTGACAGGCGGGAACATCGAGCCGCGCGGGCTCGAGGAGGAGATGCGCTCCTCCTACCTCGATTACGCGATGAGCGTGATCGTCGGCCGCGCGCTGCCGGACGTGCGCGACGGGCTCAAGCCGGTGCACCGCCGGATCCTGTACTCGATGTACGACACAGGGCTGCAGCCGAACCGGCCCCATCGCAAGTGCGCGAACGTCGTCGGCGGCGTCATGGGGAACTACCACCCCCACGGCGACTCGGCGATCTACGACGCCCTGGTCCGCCTCGGCCAGGACTTCGCAATGCGCTACCCGCTGATCGACCCGCAGGGCAACTTCGGCTCGATCGACAACGACTCGCCGGCAGCCATGCGCTACACCGAGTCGCGCCTGTCGCGGCTCGCCACGGAGATGCTCCGCGACATCGACGCCGACACAGTCGAGTTCGGCCCGAACTACGACGAGTCGCGCCAGGAGCCGCTGGTCCTGCCGTCGCGCTTCCCGAACCTGCTGGTGAACGGCTCGTCCGGGATCGCCGTCGGGATGGCCACAAACATCCCGCCGCACAACCTGGGCGAGGCGATCGATGCGGTCGTCGCCTACATCGACGACACGTCGATCGACGTCAAGGGCCTGATGAAGCACCTGAAGGGCCCGGACTTCCCGACCGGCGGCATCATCGTCGGCCACGGCGGCATCCGCGAGGCGTACGAGACGGGACGCGGGCGCGTGGTCGTGAGGGGTCGCGCTCACATCGAGCCGATGGAGCGCGGCAAGGAGCGCATCATCGTCACGGAGATGCCGTTCCAGGTCTACAAGGGCGACGGACGCGGCGACGGCAGCGGGCTCATGCAGAAGATCGTCGAGCAGGTCCACAACGGCCGGCTCAAGGAGATCTCGGACCTCCGCGACGAATCCGACAAGTCGGGCATCCGGCTCGTGATCGAGCTGAAGCGCGACGCGATCCCGAAGGTCGTCCTAAACAAGCTCTACAAGCACACGCAGCTCCAGACGACCTTCGGCGTGAACATGGTCGCGCTCGTCGACGGCGTGCCCCGCACGCTCGGCCTGCTGCCGATCGTCAAGAACTACGTCGATCACCAGACCGACATCATCGTGCGGCGCACGAAGTACGAGCTGCGCGAGAAGGAGGCCCGCCTCCACATCCTCGAGGGGCTGCTCGTCGCGATCGAGAACATCGACGCGGTCATCGAGCTGATCCGCGGCTCGCGCGACCCGGACGTGGCGCGAGACGGCCTGATGGAGCGCTTCGAGCTGACGCGCATCCAGGCGCAGGCGATCCTCGACCTGCGCCTCCAGCGCCTCACCGCGCTCCAGACGAACGAGATCAAGACGGAACACGCCGACGTGGTCGAGCGCATCAAGTGGCTGCGCGACATCCTCGGCGACGAGTCGAAGGTCATGGCCCTGATCCGCGAGGAGCTGCTCGAGATCCGCGACCGCTACGGCGACGAGCGCCGCACGCAGATCACGCACTCCGAGGACGAGATCGACATCGAGGACCTGATCGCCGACCAGCAGATGGTCATCGCGATCACGCACTCCGGTTACATCAAGACCCTGCCGCTCGCCACCTACCGCCAGCAGAAGCGCGGCGGCGTCGGCGTGACCGGGATGGACATGAAGGACGACGACTACATCGAGCACCTCTTCGTGAGCTCGACGCACGACTACCTACTGTTCTTCACGAACCGCGGCAAGGTCTATCGCCAGAAGGTCTACGAGCTGCCGGAGGCCCAGCGAACCGCGAAGGGGCGCGCGCTGGTGAACCTCCTGCCGCTCCGCGAGGGCGAGCGCGTGCAGGCCGTGCAGGCCACGCGCGACTTCAAGGAGGGCAAGTACCTCGTCTTCGCCACGAGGAAGGGCCAGATCAAGAAGACCGAGTTCCTCGCCTACAACACGCCGATCAAGGCCGACGGGATCATCGCCATCAGGGTGCGCGACGACGACGAGCTCGTGGCCGTGCGCCGCACGAGCGGTGACGACGACATCATCATGGTCTCGCGGTCGGGCCAGGCGGCGCGCTTCAACGAGGATGGGGTCCGCCCGATGGGGCGCGACACCGCCGGCGTGAAGGGCATGAACGTGTCACGCGGCGACAACTGCGTGCTCGCGATGGACGTCGTGCGGCCCGACACCGAGCTGCTGGTCGTGACCGAGAACGGGTACGGCAAGCGCACGGCGATCGAGGAGTACCCGGTCAAGGGCCGTGGGTCGATGGGCGTCAAGACCATCGGTCTGACCGAGAAGAAGGGCGGCCTCGCCGGCGCGCTCATCGTGCGCGAGCACCACGACCTGGTCTTCATCTCCCAGGCTGGGATGGTGCAGCGCACCTCGGTGAAGGGGATCTCGAAGCAGGGCCGCCCGGCCCAGGGCGTGCGCGTGATGAACCTGCGCGAGGACGACACGGTGAGCGCGGTGGCGCTCGTCATGGAGAGCGCGCAGGACACCTCCGCGCAGGTCGAGCTCGAGCCCGACGAGCCCGAGACCGCAGCCGAGTAGCGCAAACGTAAGAGGGGCGCCCCTCCCGGGACGCCCCTCTTCAATGCTTGCTGGACTCGATCGGCGGCTCTCGTACTGCGGCCGGCGGGACCACCCCGGCCAGATTCGCCGACGGTGTCACGGTTGGACTCCGCTAATCCCCGGGTGCGCAGCGGGCACCGCCCGCTGCTTCCCGTACGACGGGGCCCAGCTCCGGTCGTCTAGCGGCCGGACACCTCCAGGGTCCCAAGAAATCTGTCAGTCAAGTTCGGACCACCTCCTTTCCCTGGTCCGGCTATTGAAGCAGACCCGGAGGCTGATCCTCTAGGGCGTGGTCGTCGTGTTCGTCTGCGACTCGCCGGCCTGCTCCAGCTCCTCGACGCGGCTCTCGAGGTCGTCCACCCGGTTGCCCAGCCGCTCCGCGTTCGTCGCGGCCCTGTCGGCTGAGTCCTCGATGTCCTTGATGCGGCCGTCGAGCTTCGAGACGTCGTCGGAGGTGGGAAGCTCGTCGATGCGCGACTCGAGCTCGTCGATCCGGTCGTTCAGCGCGCGCTGAACGCGGCCGAGCTCGCCGGCGGCCTGGGTGCGCGCGGAGTCGTCGTCCTTGTTCGCCTCGATCAGCGCGAACACGCCCAGGGCGGTCGCGGCGACCGCCCAGACAGCCGTGACCGCGAGCCAGCGGCGCACGCTGCGCAGGTCGCCGAGCGTTGCGGGCCGGTCGTCCTCGACGTATGGGGCCACGTCACCCGCCCGCGGGGGCGGTTCCTGCATCAGGCCGCCACCACGAGGTACTGCTCCCATGCAGGGGGGATCGTCGGGGCGGCGACGTGGATGAAGATCGCCGGGTTCGGCGCCCTCGGATCGCGCGTCGGCACCATGTTCGCCTGCTTCGGCAGCCTGTCTCCCTTGCGCCGGTTGCAGGGTGCGCAGCAGGTCACGATGTTCTCCCACGTCGAGTCCCCGCCCTTGGAGCGCGGGATCACGTGGTCGACGGTCAGGTTCCCGCGCTCGTGGCCGCAGTACTGGCAGGTCCAGCGGTCACGCGCGAACACGGCCCGGCGAGTGATCTTGCGCCGGTGCGCGTCACGCGGGATGCGCACGTAGGTGAGCAGCCGGATCACGACCGGACGGGCGAGCGTCAGGTTCTCCGAGTGAAGTGCCCAGTCGCCCTTCTCGAGGATCTCCGCGCGGTTCTTGAGGATCAGGACGGCGGCGCGGCGGACGGTGCAGACGTTGATCGGCTCGTATGACGCGTTCAGGACGAGCACCCGGCCGGGAGACGTAGCGCGCTGCTGAGGCCGGCCGGCCCCGGGCAGCGCGAGGGGAGGGCCTGGTTCGACGTCACCCGGCTCGGTCGTGAATGACACGCGCGCCCGTACTGCCACGGTTCGCTCAGTGTAGCCAGAGCGGCAGTCCGTACGACCCCAGTACCCGGAGCTCGCCGACGTGCCGGCGGACGGCGTCGAGAGCGTCGCGGACCGGATCTGCGTCCGCCGTTCCCTCGAGATCGACGAAGAAGAAGTAGTGCCCCAGCCCCGTGCGCCGCGGCCGCGACTCGATCCTGGTCAGGTTCACATCGCGCCCCGCGAACTCGCTGAGGACGTCCACCAGCCACCCCGGCGACTGGTCGCCGCCGCCCCAGAACACGATCGAGGTCTTGGGGTCAGTGCCCACCTCGCCGACCTCCTCGGCCGGCGCCAGCCACACGAAGCGGGTCACGTTGTCCGGATGGTCCTCGACGTTCGTGGCGACGATGTAGCAGTCGTAGAGCTCCGCGGCGAGGCTCGAGCCGAGCGCAACGCTCGCGTCGCCGGAGCGGCACACCGTGAGCACGGCATCGGCCGTCGAGGGCGCGCTCACGTGCTCGGCGTGCGGCAGGTGCTCGCGCAGGAAGCGCGCGCACTGGGCCGTGGCCTGGGGATGGGAGACGACACGCTCGACGGTCGAGAGCGACAGCTCGCTGCGGGCGAGGACGCAGTGGTGGATCGGGTGAACGACCTCGGCCTGGATCCGCACGCGGTCGGCCTCCACCGCGAGCGTGTCGAGCGTCACGGCGACGCTGCCCTCGAGCGCATTCTCGATTGGCACGAGGGCACGCTCCGCGCTCCCCTCCTGCACGGCCATCACCGCGTCATAGATCGTGGGATGCGGGATTGCCTCGATGTCCGGCGGCGCCGAGGCTCGCAGGGCCTCGTCGCTGTGAGTCCCCTCGGGACCGAGATAGGCGACTCTAAGGCCGCCCCGC
>JBKPBS010000075.1:0-7627 GCA_046726915.1 Actinomycetota bacterium | reverse complement strand
CATCGTCGCCGGCGGCATGCTCGCCACCAGCTGGGTCCAGATCATCAAGGCGTTCCTGCTGATGAGCGCAGCGGTCGTGATGACGATCTGGGTGCTGTCCGAGATCGGCTGGAACCCGCTTGACCTGTTCCGCGACGCACGTGCGCAGTCGGCGGAGGGCGAGGCCTACCTGAAGCCTGGGCTGTTCCTCGCGACGCCGCTCGACACGATCTCGCTGGGCCTCGGCCTCGTGCTCGGCACGGCGGGACTGCCGCACATCCTGATGCGCTTCTTCACGGTGCCGAACGCCAAGGCGGCGCGCAGCTCCGTGATGTGGGCGATGGTCCTGATCGGCGGCTTCTACGTGATGACGACGGCGCTCGGCTTCGGCGCCCGGGCGATCCTCGGCAAGGGCGGCGAGGAGGCTGCCGGCCCGACCGGCAACTTCGCGCTTCCGACCCTGGCCGACAAGCTCGGCGGCGAGCTGTTCCTGGCGATCATCGCCGGCGTCGCGTTCGCGACGATCCTGGCGGTGGTGGCCGGCCTCGTGATCTCCGCGTCCGGCGCGGTGGCGCACGACGTGTGGTCGAACATCGTCCGCCACGGGCGCGACTCCGAGCGCGAAGAGGTCTGGGTCGCGAAGATCGCGGCCGTCTCGATCGGCGCTATCGCCATCGCGATCGCCGTGATCGGCGGCGAGGGCCTGAACGTCTCGTTCATGGTCGGCCTCGCGTTCGCGGTGGCGGCCAGCGCCAACTTCCCGGCGCTGCTGCTCGCGCTCACGTGGAGGCGCTTCAACACGACGGGCGCGGTCACCGGTGTGCTGTTCGGCGTGATCAGCTCGGTGGCGCTCGTTGTGATCAGCCCGACCGTCTGGCCGGGCCCCGACTCCGAGGGCGGCGCGCTCTCGTGGTACTCGCTCGCCAACCCAGGGATCATCAGCATCCCGCTCGGGTTCATCGGGTGCTTCCTCGGCACGATGCTGGCGAGAGAGCCCTCGGCCGAGGCGAGGTTCGACGAGCTGTACGTGCGCTCCGAGACGGGCATCGGCGCCGAGGCCGGCACCGGCCTGACGCTCACGGGCGGCGGCGGAAGGCGCCGCGCCGCGGCGGCGGCCGTGACGACGATTCCCCGCTTGTAGTCCCTTCCGGTACAACCTGGCCCAGGGACTACGAGAGGGAGCGTTATGGAAGGGACGACCAAGGCCTCCGCTGAGCAGATCCAGCAGGAGCTCGAAGAGCTACTCGACCGGGAGCTCTTCGAGCCCCCCGCGGACTTCCGCGATCACGCGCTGATCACGGACGAGTCCGTCTACGAGGAGGCGGCGCGCGACCCCGAGGGCTACTGGGCCAAGCAGGCCGAGGAGCTGCTCGACTGGGCGGAGCCCTGGGATACGGTGCTAGACGAGTCGGAGGCGCCCTTCTACAAGTGGTTCGTCGGCGGCAAGCTGAACGCGTCGGCCCAGGCGCTCGACCGGCACGTGGAGGCCGGCCGCGGCGAGCGCGTGGCACTCCACTGGCGGGGGGAGGAGGGCGAGGAGCGCGACGTGACGTATGCCGAGCTCCTGCGCGACACGAAGCGGCTCGCGAACGTGCTGAAGGAGCGCGGGATCGAGGCGGGCGACGTGGTCGGCATCTACCTCCCGATGATCCCCGAGGTGGCGGTGGCGATGCTCGCCTGCGCCCGGATCGGCGCGCCGCACAACCTCGTGTTCGGCGGCTTCTCGCCCGACGCCGTCAAGGAGCGGATGGAGTTCTCGGAGGCGAAGGCGCTGATCACGGTCGACCAGGCGCGCCGCAAGGGCAAGGCGGCCGACATCAAGCCGGCGGTCGACAAGTTCCTCGACGAAGTGCCGTCGATCGAGACGGTGGTCGTGGTGCGGAACACCGGCTCGGACGTCGACATGAAGGAGGGCCGCGACCTCTACTACGACGAGGCGATCGAGTCGGCCTCCGACGACTGCCCGGCCGAGCCGTTCGACGCGGAGCACCCGCTCTACGTCCTCTACACGAGCGGCTCGACGGCGAAGCCGAAGGGCATCCTGCACACGACCGGCGGCTACCTGACCGGTGTGGCCTGGACGCACAAGCACGTGTTCGACCTGAAGCCGGACGAGGACGTGTACTGGTGCTCGGCCGACGTCGGCTGGGTCACCGGCCACTCCTACATCGTCTACGGCCCGCTCATGAACGGAGCCACCTCGGTGATGTACGAGGGCGCCCCCGACTACCCCGACAAGGACATCTGGTGGGAGCTCTGCGCGCGCTACGGCGTGACCATCTTCTACACGGCGCCCACCGCGATCCGCGCGTGCATGAAGTGGGGGATCGAGTACCCGCAGCGGCACGACCTGTCGAAGCTACGGCTGCTCGGCACGGTCGGCGAGCCGATCAACCCGAAGGCGTGGCTCTGGTACTGGAAGGTGATCGGCGGCGAGCGCTGCCCGATCGTCGACACCTGGTGGCAGACCGAGACCGGCCACATCATGATCTCGCCGCTCCCGGGCGTGGTGCCGGCGAAGCCGGGTTCGGCCACGAGGCCGCTGCCCGGGATCGACGCGGCCGTGCTCGACGAAGACGGCAACGAGGTCGAGGGCGGCGAGCAGGGACTGCTCGCGCTGCGCCGGCCGTGGCCCGGGATGCTGCGCACGCTCTACCGCGACCAGGAGCGCTTCAAGGAGACCTACTTCTCGAAGTGGGACGAGAAGACGTACTTCGTGGGCGACGCCGCGCGCCGCGACGAGGACGGCTACTTCTGGGTGATCGGGCGCGTGGACGACACCGTGAACGTGTCCGGCCACCTGCTCTCGACCGCGACGGTCGAGTCGGCGATCGTCTCGCACCCGAAGGTGGCCGAGGCGGCCGTGATCGGAATCGAGGACGAGGACACCGGCCAGGCGATCGTGGCGTTCGTGATCCTCGAGGGCGAGCTCGAGGGGAACGACGAGCTCGAGGGCGAGGTCCGCGACCGCGTGGCCGACCGGATCGGCAAGTTCTCGCGGCCCAAGCGGATCATCTGGACCGCCGACGTGCCGAAGACGCGCTCGGGCAAGATCATGCGGCGCCTGCTCCGCGACATCGCGGAGGGCCGCGAGCTCGGCGACGTGACGACGCTGCGCGAGCCGGGCGTCATGAAGGACCTCGAGGAGGAGTGGGCCGACAAGGAGTCCTGAGCGCGGCGCTCAGCCGCCGAGCGCCAGATGCGCCGCGATGAGGAGCACGGCCACGCGGCCGCCGACCGCAAGCCCGCTCTGGACGCGAGGGGTGATCCAGCGCCCGGCGTGGCCCGCCGCGACCGTCAGCGCGACATGCCAGCCGGCGGAGGCGCCGCCGACCCCCGCCGTGAACGCGGTCGCGGCAGCCGGACTCCCGAGCGGGAGCGAGGCGGCGACCGCGCCAAACGAGGCGATCGTCAGCGGGTTGACCGACGTGATCGCGAGGAAGCGGACGTAGTGCGCGCCGGCGCCCGCGCCCCCGGCGCCCGCCGAAGCCTCCCCGCGCTCCGCTCGCCGGAGCAGCACGGTGGTGAGGCCGTGGAGGGCGATCGCGGCAAGCGTCGCGGCGGCCACGAGTCGGATCTCCGCCTCGTGCTCCGACAGCACCGCCCCGGCCGTGCCGCCCGCAACAGCCGCCGCGGCCGCGAACAGGAGGTCGATCGTTGCGACACCGAGCCCGGCCGCCACACCGATCCGCAGACCACGCGCGACCGCCGTCTCCACGAGCAGCAGGCTTACGGCGCCCACCTGCATGGCGATGGCGAGGCCTGCCGCCAGTCCTGCGATCAGCGCAGCCGTCGGGTCCATGAGCTGAGATAATCGCGGTGATGAACGAGACTGACAGTGAGATCCTCAGGATCCTCCGCGAGGACGGCCGTATCTCCTGGCGCGACCTCGGCGCGGCGGTCGGGCTCAGCGCCAACGCCGCGGCCGACCGCGTGCGGCGCCTTCGCCGGGCGGGGGTGATCACAGGCTTCACGACGCTCGTCGACCCGGGCGCGGGCGGCCGCCGCCTCGAAGCGCTCGTGGGGGTGACGGTCGCGGCCGAAACCGACTCCGACGACTTCGCGGCAGCGGCGGCGAGGCTCGAGCCGGTGCTCGAGATCCTCCACCTCAGCGGGACGCCGGACTATCAGCTGCGCGTCGCATGCCGCGACACGGCGGAGCTCGACGTCCTGCTCCGCACGCTTCGCCGCCGCTGCGGTGCCTCGGACACCGAGACGACGCTCATCCTGCGCTCCGGGCCGCCGGTCGTTCAGTGACATAGGCACAGGTTGCGGCCCGGCACCGCGGTTTCGCAAGCAGAAACCGGCAAATTTCGCGTTATACGCGGCCAATCGCACGCAGGGCCGCGTGATCGACCATGACACGCGTTGATTTCGCAGCCGCGTAGGATGCCGCGCCATGCGCTACCTGATCACCGGCGGCTTGGGCTACATCGGCACGCGTCTCGTCGAGCTGCTCGCCCGCCGCGACGACACCGAGAAGATCGTCATCGCGGACGTGGTGCCGCCGAAGGGCGGGTACCGCCCGAAGACCGAGTTCGAGCGGGTGGACGTGCGCGACCGCGGCGCCGTTCACTCCGCGCTTCAGCGCGCGAACCCCGACGTGCTCGTGCACCTGGCGTTCATCCTCAACCCGTCGCACGACGAGGGCTCATGTACGAGGTCGACGTGAACGGCACCCACAACGTGCTCGAGGCGGCGGCGGAGGCGGGGATCGGCCAGGTGCTGGTTACGACCTCCGCCGTGGCCTACGGCGCGTTCCCCGACAACCCGGACCCGATCACCGAAGACCACCCGGTGCGCGGCGTGGCGCGCTTCTCCTACGCGCGCGACAAGAGCGAGTCCGACCGGATCGTGCAGCTCTGGGCGCTCCAGCATCCGGACGCGATCACGACGATCGTGCGGCCCTGCATCGTGTTCGGGCCGAACGTGGACAACTACCTGGTGCGGCTGTGGACGAAGCAGCCGTTCGCGGTCGACGCCGGCAACCTCGACGGGGCGATCCAGTTCGTCCACGAGGACGACGTGGTCGAGGCGATCAGCCGCCTGCTGCTCGGCCGCCACGCCGGCCCGTTCAACCTGTCGCCGGAGGGGCTGATGACGCTGCGCGAGTGCGCCGAGCTGCTCGACACGACGGTCCGGAAGCTGCCCCTGTCGCTGTACCGCGCGCTCGCCAAGCTCATGTGGCGCCTGCGGCTCTCAGAGGCCCCGCCCGGACAGATCGACTTCGCCATCTACCCCTGGATCGTGTCGAACGAGAAGCTGAAGAAGACGCTCGACTGGACGCCCAGGTACACCTCGCGCGAGACGTTCGAGATAACGATGCGAGCGCAGGGCCTGCTGCCCCCGGTAGAGCCGGTCGTGGCGGACGCGAGCACCAACGGCGCGGCAACCGAGACGACCTCGAGCGTCGCCTGACCGGAGCTATACTCGGCCGTTCTCCCAGGGCCGTTAGCTCAGCTGGGAGAGCGCCGGCTCGACAAGCCGGAGGTCACTGGTTCGAGCCCAGTACGGCCCATAGCCCGCGCCTTCCGCATAGCCCCGCATGGCCCTAAACACACGGCCTGCGGGGCTATTCGCGTCCACGCACCGACGCAATCCCGACGCACGTGGCACGGCTGCGTCGGTCCCTAGCGGCGCACCACTGCCACTAGGCCGGTCAGCGGGTGGTTGACGCCGGTTCTGCACGGCTTTAGGTTGGGCAGGCGGCGCCAAGCGAGGCCCGCGCTATGGATGGAGGTAAGCAATGCACAAGAAGTCATTGCTCGCGGTAGCGGTCTGCATTGCGGGTCTGAGCGCCGGTCCCGCTTTCGCTGGTGAGGTGCAGGGTCCCCCAGGGGCCGCCAACCAACCCGGCACCCCCACCCCGGTCCAGTCCGGTGTGGCGGCTTCGGAGTGCTCGTTCAACGGTCTCAACGACTTCAACCAAGGTCAGACGGACCGCATCACCCAGAACTACGGCACGAACATACAGCTGGGCCTCGATCTCGGGTTCCCGGGCACCGACTGCAACCCGACGCGGGCCGACTGAGACTCCGACGAGAGCGCAGTCGGACTGGTGTGCCGTCGTCAAGGCCGTGCCCGAATAGTGGTGACCGACGAAACCCAGACGCAGACGCTCACGGAACCGCTTGTCTAAGCCGGCGTTGATGTGGGTCCGCCCGCCGGTCGTCGGGATCCGTATCAGGCTCGGTCCACCCGGAATGTCCTCGCTGCTGGGCGTCCGATCGAGGCCATTCTGGACCTGAAAGCTCCATGATCGGCTCCATACCTGGTGCACGCTGGAAATTCTGCAAGCCGATCAGAACGCCGCCCGACCGGTGGGCAGGTCCCGGCGGGATGACCAACCAATAGCCGCCCTTCGGCATCGCCACTCGGACCGCTCGCCCCGGCGCCGGTGGCCACAGCCCCTGCCTCCGTAAAGCGGGCGTAACCGGTGCTCCCAGCTTCTCCCCGACCAGCGCGACCGAGCGGGCTACTCCGACAGACCCACGGCGTCGAGCGCTTCGCCCGCTGTGCGGTAGCCGCGGTGGCGGGTGATCTTTCCGTCTTGCACGGTGATCACCCACGCCATGGGGTCGTTCGACTCGACGCCGCTGCCGATTCCGCGCACCGCGCAGCCACCCATGACGATGACGTGGTCGCCGACCGCTCGCGTCGTCTCCGCGTAGGGGCGCATTTCCTCCCAGACCTCGGCCACCTCGTCGAAGTAGCTTCGGACGCCGGAATGTCCGGCATACCCGCCGGTCTCTACACGCGTTCCGGTGAGCGGCAGGAACTCGATCTCCGGGTCGTACAGCGACAGCAGCGAGTCGATGTCCCGTCTTCGGATCGCCTCGAAGGCGCGCCCCACGATTTCAACCTTTTCCTCCGGCATCGGCCCGCCAGTATTCCTACTCCTTCAGCCCGACAGCCTCGAGCGCTTCCCCCCGGTCCCGGTAGATCTGGATCGACGACAGACGGCCGTGGCGAACGGTCCAGACGTGGGCCGTCTTGTGGTCGGTCTCAAGGCCGCTCGCGCCGCCCTTCGCGACGACATGGATGAACACGGTCACGTGCTGCCCGGCGTCGATGTAGCGCTCGGCCTCGAACCGGAACTCCGTCCAGGTGTCCCGGAGCATGGCGATTACCCGCCTCATGCCCTCGCGGCTCCGAAGCACCTGCTCGCCCTCGGGATAGTCGGCGGGCATGCGCACCTCCAGGTCCTCGTCGTAGAACTCGGCGAATAGCCGATCGAGGAGCGCCCGTTCGTCGTCGGTGCTCAGTGGCAGCGCGAACGGTCCCCCGTCCGCATACAGGCGCCGGACGAGCTCGACGTCCTCGTCAGGCATCCCTACTCCCGCACCCCCGCGGCCTCGAGAGTCTCCCGGTGCGTGTTGAACCAGCGCATCCGGACCGCCCGCCCGTCTCGAAACGTCCAGATCTGGCCGTGCGCGCTGTCGACCTCCATGCCTGACGCGTGGATGCGACCGCGGAGCACGCCGAGAGCCACGACGTCGTCACCGTGGTCGATCACGCGCTCAGGGTCAAAACGGACGTCGTCCCACGCGGCGAACACGTTGGCGATCGCCTCGTTGAAGCTGTCCGCGCCGCGCCGCGTGCCGGGCTCGACCGCGTCCGGAGGGTTCACCCACTCCGCGTCCTCTGC
>JBKPBS010000074.1:0-16065 GCA_046726915.1 Actinomycetota bacterium | reverse complement strand
TCTTCGGACCGTAGGAAGGTCAGCACGGCGAGCACACGTCGGTGGTCCTCCGGCGACTCGCGCAGATCGAGCTTGAGGAAGATCTGCGAGATGTGCGAGTCGACCGTCTTCCGCGACAGAAAGAGCTGCTCGGCGATCGCGCCGTTCGAGCGTCCCTCGGCGATGAGCGCGAGGACCTCGCGCTCCCTCTCGGTCAGCACGTCGAGCGGGCCGCGTTCACGCTTCCGCGCGACGAGCCGCGAGACGATGGTCGGGTCGATCACGCACTCGCCGTCGTCGATCCGCCGAAGCGCGTCGCTCACGACCGCGACCTCCGAGACACGGTCCTTGAGCAGATACCCGGCGCCCGCGGGGACCTGCTCGAGAAGCCGCGCGGCGTAGCGCGAGTCGAGGTAGTGGGAGAGCACGAGTACGCCGACGTCCGGGTGGCGGCGACGGATCTCCTGCGCCGCGAGCAGACCGTCGTCGCCCAGGTTCGGCGGCATCTTTATGTCGACGATGGCGACATCCGGCTTGCGCGCGTCAACCATGCGCAGTAACGCGTCGGCGTCACCGCAGCGACCGGCGACCTCGAACCCCACGTCCTCGAGCAGCCGGGCGAGACCCTCGCGAAGCAGCGCCTCGTCGTCGGCGATTACGACGCGCACGGCATCTCCAGGCGAAGCTGGCCATCGTGGACCGCGACGGTCCCGCCGACCGCTCCAACGCGGTCGCGGATCTGCACCATCCCCGCGTCGAGCGTAGTTCCAGCGCGAATTACCAAGCGTAGATGCCCGTTTTTTGCTACGCCGTCCACGATGACACGCGCCTGGGTGAGGCGCAGCGCCTCCAGCGTCGCGAAGTAGGCGGCCGACTCGACATCGCGGGGAAACCGTCCAGCGGGCAAACGGCGGGGGACGAGCCGTGGTGCCTGCTCGGACAGCTCCTCAAGCGCGGCTCGAAGCCCCTCATCTGCGAGCACCGCCGGAAACAGGCCGTGCGCGACGTCGCGGAGCTGAACGACCGCGGCACGCACGCGCGCTTCGGCGGCCGCCAGCCGCTCATCCAGCTCACCATCGCCTACGGTGATCTGGCGCCGCGTGAGTCGGATCTCGAGCGCGAGCGCGACGAGGCGCTGCTGAGCGCCGTCGTGCAGGTCGCGCTCGAGCTCGCGCCGCTCGGCATCCGCCGTCGCCACGATCCGCGCCCGCGACGCGCGGAGCTCCTCCAGGCGCGCGCGGCGCGCCGCGTGAAGCCGCTCGTGCTCGAGCGCGAGACTTGCCGTGGTGACGAGCTCGGACACCAGAGCTGGATCGTCGAGGGAGCCCGGCCTGTGCACGACCGCGAGGGCCTCGTCGCCGCCATCGCCCAGCCGGGTGATCTCGCGCTCGCCGGCCCGCGGCAAAGCGGCCCGCCGCCCCTCGCCGTCGATCCATTCGCCGGTATCGAGCCTGTAGAGCAACTCGAGCGTCGGATCGCCGAGGGAGTCCGCGAGCCAGGAGCGAAGCTCACCGGGTGCCGGCGCTGCGCCGATGTCGAGGACGAGCCGCGTCAGCGCGGCGCGCGTGCGACGCGCGCGCCAGCGCGCGAGCGCGACGCCGCCTGCAACCAGCGCCACTGCGGCCGCTTCTGCGAGGCGCAGCGCACGGTCCGTCGAGTCGTTCGAGAGAAAGCCGCGATCCAGGCCGTGGACCGCATCGGCGCCGAACAGCAGAACCGCGGCTACGGCGGGGACTAGGACCGGCGCGGCCCAGCGCCGGCGGGCGGGCGAGACGCGCGCAATCCGAACCGTGGCGAGCAGCGCGAACGCGGCCGCCCAGGCCGCGGCGATGGCGAGCCCGCTCCGGTTGAGCGTACGTCCGAGCCCGGGGGCGTCAGTGACGACGAGCAGGTTGGCAGGACACTGCGTGCAGCCCTGCGCGTCCGGATCGAACAACGCCGCGAACGCTAGCCCGAGCAGACCGATTCCGGCCCCGAAGGCCACCGCGAGAAGGATCGCCACCGGCCGGCCGAGCGGCCGCTCGTCGAGCCCGCGCAGCGCCGCCGCTGCGAGCAGCGGCGGCCACGCCGCATAGAGGACGAGGCCGGCCGTGAACGCGGGACCTGCGCCGGGCGTATTCCACTCGGCGACCAGCCACGCGAGCCCGGTGGCACCGAGCAGCAGAGGGAAGACTTTGCCCGCGCCCCAGGCGGCGACTGCCGCCGCCACGAGAAGCGCTGCCGTGACGAGCTCGGCCGTAAGCGCCGCGCCGGAGTCGCCCGCGAGCGCGAGATCGGGCTCCGCGCGCACGATGGCCGCCGTCGCGACGGCGACGCCGACGAGCGCGGCGACCGCCGCCACGGGCTGCGCGTGCGCCCGAGCGGCGGCGATCACGATGACGCCCCCGCTCCGATCGGCAACTGGGCTTCGAGCCGCGTGCCCGCGCCGAGCGGGCTCTCTACCGACAGCGTCCCGCCAACCGCCTCTACGCGGTCCGCGAGCCCGCGCAGGCCGGAACCGCTGGACGGGTCGGCGCCGCCTCGCCCGTCGTCGTCGACCGTCACGACGAGCCTCGAGCCGGCCGCCCTGACGTCGACCCGCACCCGGGACGCCGCGGCGTACTTGGCGACGTTCGCCAGGCCCTCGGAGCACACGAAAAAGGCCGCCGCCTCCAGCGGGCCCGGGTAGTGCCGCAACGGCACGTCGACCGCGACCGGGACGGCTGCCTGGTCAGCGAGCTCGTCCAGCGCCGCGCCCAGGCCGCGCTCCGTGAGAGCGCGCGGGTGAACGCCCTGGGCGAAGCGTGCGAGATCGGCGCGCGCGGCGTCGAGCTCCGCCACCAGCGCGGCGAGGGCGTCGGCCGTCTCGCCCTGCCGGTGTGCCGCGAGCGCAACGAGGTCTTCCGATACCTCCTCGAGATCGTGCTCGGCTCCGGCCTGCAGTTGCTCGCGCAGACGGCGGCGCTGCTCGTCGCCGGCCTCGACAAGCCGTCGGCGAGAGACCGCGACCTCTCGCACCCGCGCTGCGACGTCGGCCTGCAGGCGGACGTTCGCAAGGGCCAGCCGCACAGCGGCGTCGACCGAACGCGCGAGCGTCTCGTCGCGCAGCGATGCGGGGTCGTGCACGAGCGCGGCCACCGGCGTTCCTCCGTCCTCCACGACCGTCACGAGTCGTCTACCGCTGTGCTCGGCCGGCAGCTGCACGGGTTGTCCTGCCTCGTCGACCCAGTTCTCGTTCACCCGGTACGCGATCTGAAGGCCGGGGTCGCCGACCGTCCGTGCCAGCGCCGCACGGAGGGCCTGAGGCTCCTGGCTACCGGCGAGATCGACCACGAGTCCCGTCGCGGCCGCGCGCACGGACCGCGCCGAGAGGAGATCGGCGGCAAGCGCGCCGGCCGTCAGCGCGATCGCTGCGTCGTACGCCCAGAAGGCGACCGCGTCCGTGTCGGCTCCGGCCAGCCGACCGATCGCCGCGAGTGTGAGTGCACCGGCGACAGCCGCAGCGCAGGCCAGCGGGGCGGTGCGGGCACGCCGCTCTATGCCGCGAGCGCCTGCGTAGCGCCACGCTGCCGCGCCGACGACGGCGGCCATGAGCGCGATCGTGAGCGAGGGCGAGCGAGCCACCGCAGGCACGAGCCCGTCGAGGTACGCCAGGGCGATCACGGCGATGGTCAGCGGCGACCGGGTTCGCCCGCTCGGATAGGTGAGCAGGACGTGGACGAGAGGGCCGCGGTGCACGTACACGAACGCGCTCGAGAGATCGCCCGCCAGCCACGCGACGCCTGCGAGCGCCAGCAGCGGTCCGGTACGGCTGCGCGGCACTCGAGCCCACGTAGCTCCGCCCGCCACGAGCAGGGCTAGCCCGGCGGCAAGGTCGGTGGCCGCCTCGGCAAAGCTCACGCCAGCAGCGAGCTCAGGCACTCCCCGGAAAACTCCGCCTTGGTGATAAACCCGCGCGCCGGCGTTGTCTCCAGCCGGCCGCGGAACGCGCCTCGCCCGCGGCTCGAGATCAGCACGACCGCCGGAGCGGCCGGCTCCGCGGCGAGCCGCTCGGCCACCGCGAAGCCGTCCATTTCCGGCAGCTGGATGTCCAGCAACACCACCTGCGGGCGAAGACGCCGGGCCTGCTCGACTGCCGACTCGCCGTCGGCGGCCTCGCCGATGACGTCGAACCCGTCGGCCTCGAGCAGCGCTCGCGCGCTGGCCCGGAACCCGGCGTGGTCATCCACGATCAGGATGGTCCAGGCCACGACGCCATCGTCCCACGGTTCGCAGCGGCCGACTACGCCAGCGCCGCGCACACCGCGTCGAGCACCGACATGTCGCCGTCGATGAAGGCGTCCACTGACCACTGGTTTCCCGCCTGGAACTCAAGCGTGCCGTCGGCCCCGAACACCGTACGACCGGTGCTCCGCAGAATCTTCTTGTGCGTCACCGGGTCGGTGTAGACGTTTTCGCCCACGGTCGTCTCGGTCGCTGAGTCGAGGTCGCCCGGCACCGCGAGCACATCCGTGATCTTGCCGGTCTGCGTGTACGGGACGATCTTTCCGGTGAGTGGATTGCTCCAAAACGCCGACGTCCAGCGCTCGCGGATGACCCGCCGGGTGAGGTCGCCGTTCGCGTCGTACCAGCGCATCGCCCGCTGGTGGATCACGCCCTGGTCGTAGATGTTGAATGCGTCGGCGCCGCTGCCGCAGACGAGCTCCGGCTGCAACTCGGGCTCCTTGACCATGACGCGTGCGCCCGAGCAGATCGTCCCGGCCCCGACAGCCGTGCAGCTGTAGAAGTCCGGAGGCACCGGGTTGAGCTCTTCCGCCGCGGGTGGCGCGGCGAAGGCGCCCGGCGCGAGCACCAGGGCGACGATCACCCCGGCGACGACGGTTGGGATCGTAGAGCGAAACATGGGGCTCCTTCCATCCGGTTTGCGAGTGCTCCCAGCCAACCGCAGCGCCGGCCGCGACGAAACCGGACCAGCACCCCTAGGCCTCCGTGCTGACCCCGATCTAACCGGCGTGAACGTGGGAACGTTCCCGATGCGCGGCATCTTCGCCCGGCGTAGGGTCGGCACATGACTCGCATCGCTCTCGTCCTAACTGCAGTGTTGACCTTGACCCTGTCGATGGCCGGCTGCCTCGGCGGTGGCTCCGAGCGCGTAGGCGGCGAGAGCCCGACCGAGACGCGCGTGCTCACGCTGCTCGACCCGTTCAGCAACGGGCAGGAAGTCACTGCATTTGACAGCGAGGTGGAGCGGCTCTCGCACGGCGCGCTCCGCATCCGCGTCATTGATGGCGGGAACGACGGAGCCGACTACGAGGCGGCGACGATCCGCGACATGCGTCAGGACCGAGCCGACCTGGCCTTTGCGGGAAGCCGCGCGTGGGACGAGTTCGGCGCGAAGCGCCTGCGCGCGCTCGGCGCCCCTCTGCTGATCGACAGCTACGCGCTCGAGCAGCGCGTCCTCAGGAGCGAGGTCGTCGGCCCTATGCTCGAGCAGCTCCGGCCGTTGGGGCTCGTGGGAATAGGGATCCTGCCCGGACCGATTCGCCGGCCGCTCGGTGTCCCACACGCCTTGGCTTCGCCGAGCGACTTCAGAGGGCTGACGATCGGCACCCAGCAGTCGCGGGTGGCCGACGCGACGATGCGTGCGCTCGGCGCGCGCCCACGGCGGCTCCCTGCCACGGTGCCCGGCCTCGCCGGGCTCGACGGCATCGAGCGCCAAGTCGGCTCAATCGAGTCCGACCGTCTCGATGTCATGGGCTCGCACGTCATGACCAACGTCGACCTTTGGCCGCGCCCGCTCGTCGTCTTCGCCAGCCGGCGCTCGTACGCCGAGTTGAGCGCCGATCAGCGCCGGATTCTCCGCGAGGCCGCCGCAAACGTCATACGGCAAAAGGCCGCCGTCGACCAGGGCCTAGATGCTGAGTCGACCGGCAATCTCTGCCGCAAGGGCCCCGCAACGTTCAACTCCGCGAGCGCTGCCGAGCTACGGGCGCTGCGCCGGGCCGTCGAGCCGGTCTACCGCCAGCTCCGGCGCGATCCCGGGACGGCCGCCGCGATCGAGTCGATCGAGCGCCTCAAGCGCGAGGTGGGCGAGCCGCCGAGTGAACTCCCGAAGTGCGAGCGGACCGCCGGGACGCCCGCATCGGGCGCCACGAAGATCGACGGCGTCTGGAGGATGGACACCGATCGGAGCAGCACGCGCCCGGAGTACATCCCCGAGAACTGGGGGCACTGGATCTTCGTCTTCGATCGCGGCAGGTTCGCGATCACGCAGGAGAACAAGCAGGCCTGCACATGGGGTTACGGGACGTTCGCTGTCCACGGTAACCGGACGTCGTGGACGTTCGCCGACGGCGGCGGCATCGCGCCCAGCGGCGCCCAGAACAAGCCCGGCGAGTTCTTCGTATTCGACTTCAGCGCGTACAGGGACACGCTGACGCTCACACCGGTCAAGGGCGAGATCTCCCCGCGCAACTTCCGGGACAAGCCGTGGCGCCGGCTGTCCGACACGCCGTCCCGGCGTTACTTCAGCAAGCGCTGTCCGCCGCCGGCCGCCGCGTTGCGCAACTAGCGAGTCCCCGGCAGCTCGTGCCAGACCTCGACTGAGGTCAACGCGAGTCCACGCGGACCAACTGCGGTCACGCGAGTGATGCACAACGAGCAGTTTTCATTCCCCCTGACATTCCCCCGGCGGGCGCACTTCGCTCTAGGACTGGGTTTCCGGGCTGAACGCAACGGCCTCGAAAACCGTTGTGGGCCTCACGGTCCACCGAGGGTTCGAATCCCTCCCCCTCCGTTACAAGAGCGAACCTCGGCGATTTGCTGGCACTTTCCTCTCGGGGCGTGCGGCCATTCCCCTGATCGTCATCTGCCAGTGTGCGGTGGCGCGGCGGGTAATTGCACCGTGACGCAGAGCCCCCCAGCGGCCCGGGGGGTGAGGGTGAGGGTTCCGTCGTGTGCTTGGGTGATGCTCTTGACGATTGCCACGCCGAGGCCGACACCTGCGTGCTCGGTGCGTATGCGTTCGGTGCCGCGACGAAACGGCTCGACAAGCGTGGCAACCAGCTGTGGGGTGAGCTTCTCGCCGGTGTTCTCGACGGTGAGCACCACGCTCTTGGGCTGAGCGCTCGTCGTGACCCGCACGGTGCCCTGTTCAGGCAGGTTGTGGACGATCGCGTTGTGCACGAGGTTCGTCGTCAACTGCAGCAGGAGCGCGTGTGAGCCGATGGTGGGGGTCATGTCGCCGGAGGTCTCGATGGTGACGCCGCGTTCTTCTGCGAGGGGGAGGAGCGTTTCAGTGGCTTCTTCCGCTGTGAGGGACAGGTCGACGTGTTCTGGGGTGAAGGACCGCTGGTCGGCGCGGCTGAGCAGCAGCAATGCTTCAGTGAGGTCGATCGCTCGGGTGTTGACGGCCCGGAGGCGGTCGACAAGTTCGTCGTTGTCGCGGTTCAGATCGTTGCGGGCGACGTCGAGCAGTGTCTGCGTGATCGCCAGCGGGGTGCGCAGTTCGTGGGAAGCGTTGGCTGCGAATCGCTGCTGTTCGGCGACGTGTGCTTCGAGTCGTGCGAGCATGGCGTCGAAGCTGTCGGCGAGTTCGCGGAACTCGTCTTTACGGCCTTCCAACTCGATCCGGTGGGAGAGCGACCCGGTCGCAGCCGTGCGTGTGGCGTCGGTGATGCGGGCCAGGGGGGCGAGCATGCGGCCGGCGAGAATCCATCCTCCCACGAGACCGAACACCAGCAGGAACGCCAACACTGCGGCTGCCCTCGGAGCGAAAACGTGCAGGAGCTCGGACCGGATGGGAAAAACACCATGAGTGTCGGTGCCGGGGTTGATGAGGAGCGCACGGTCGGGGACGTAACGCAGGAGGAACACCCACACGGCGGCAAGCAGCAAGGCGCCTGCGAGCATGAGGAAGCCGGCGTAGCTGAGGGTGAGTTTGAGGCGAACGCTCAAACCAGGGGCTCTATCCACGGTCTCCTCCCTCACGCCCGGTGTCTGGGTGCGTGTCGATGCGGTAGCCGGCGCCGGCCACGGTGGCGATGATCCCGGGTTCGCCGAGCCGTTTGCGCAGTCCCGAGACCGTGATGCGGACGGCGTTGGTGAACGGGTCCGCGTTCTCATCCCACGCTCGCTCTAAGAGCTCTTCGGCGCTGACGACACCGCCTTCGGCAGCGACGAGAACTTCGAGCACTGCGAACTGCTTCCTCGTCAGCGCGACGTAGCGGCCGTCGCGGGAGACCTCTCGGCGGAACGGATCCAGACGCAGGCCGGCGATCTCTCGCACCGGCGGCCGGTTGTGTGCACGCCTGCGGTCGAGCGCTCTCAGACGGAGCACGAGCTCTTGGAGTTCGAACGGCTTCGTGAGGTAGTCGTCGGCGCCGAGCCCGAACCCGGAGGCCTTGTCGTCGAGACGGTCGGCAGCGGTGAGCATGAGGATCGGCATGCCGCTGCCCGAGGCGACGATGCGTTCGGCGATCTCGTCACCGGTAGGTCCGGGGATGTCTCGGTCGAGGACGGCGATGTCGTAGGCGTTGACGCTCAGCAGCTCCAGAGCGGTGGCGCCGTCGCCTGCGATGTCTGCCGCGATCGCTTCCAGGCGCAGGCCATCGCGGATGGCTTCTGCCATATAAGGCTCGTCCTCAACGAGCAACACGCGCATGCTCGGATGCTAGGGCCGGCGCATATCGCCGGCATATCGAAAACCGCATACGTGCCGGCAACACCACGCTGCCTTCAATGGCGGCGTGACCTATAGGCAACCAGCACGAACAACGATCCATCGGATTCGGATTCGCAGAATCCGTGTCGCCGGCCTCCTAGTCGTCATCGCGGCGATCGCCGCAGCCGTCAGCCACCAGTTGCCGGCGTCCTCGCCCTCGACGGCCGCATCCCCCATCGACGTCCCTCGCAGTGAGCACCGTGGTGCGCCTGGCGGGCGCGGTGGGCCCGTCCTCGAAGGCGCGACGGCCGGTGAGCAGCGTGGTCCGCTTGGCGAGGCTGACGGTGCCGTCCCCGACGGCACGACGGTCTTCGACAACGAGGTTCCGGGTGTAGCCAACCTTGATTCAGCTCTCCTCGGTGCCCTGCGCCAGGCCGCGACGGATGCCGCGGACGACGGGGTCGAGTTCGTCGTCGATAGCGGCTGGCGTTCCCCGGAGTACCAGGAGCGACTACTCCGTGAGGCGGTCTCGAAGTACGGATCCGAAGCGGAAGCCGCTCGATGGGTGGCCACCCCCGACACGTCTCCTCACGTGTCCGGGGACGCGGTCGACATTGGGCCCTCCGGTGCCGCGGCGTGGCTGTCCGAGCACGGCGCCGAGTACGGGCTGTGCCGGATCTACGGCAACGAGCCGTGGCACTACGAACTGCGCCCGGAGGCCATCGATCACGGCTGCCCTGCCATGTACGCCGACCCAACGCAGGATCCGAGGATGCAGCAGCGATGAGCGCGCTTCGACAGAGAACCGGTGTCAATCCAATTTCCACACACCAAGGAGCAACCATGAGTAGAACACTGTGGCCGCTCGCCGTCCTTGCGATGGTCTCGCTGATCAGCGTGATCAGCGCGGGCTGTCGCTCGAATGCATCTTCCGACGCCGGCACCGCCAGCAACTCCGGCACCGCCAGCAGCACCGGCACGGCCAGCCACACCGGCACCGCCAGCAGCACCGGCGCCGGGGGTAACAAGAACGCCACCGATCAGGACAAGGTCGCGTTGCCGCCCTCGGCGGGGTCGCCCCCCTCGGCGGGGTCGCCGCCCTCGGCGGGGTCGCTGCCCTCGGCGGGGTCGCCGTCCTCGCCGGGGTCGCCGGGCTCGGCGGGGTCGCCGGGCTCGCCGGCGTCCCCTACGCAGGCTCCAAGGATGCAGCAGTGACCAGCAAGCGTCCGCAAAGAACCGGTGTCAACCAATCAACACGAATGGAGAAAGTCATGAGGAGAACGTTACGGCCGTTGGCCGCCTTTGCCACGGTCGCCCTGATCGGCCTGATCAGTGCGGGCTGTGGCTCGGACGCATCTTCCGAGGCCGGCACCGCCAGCAGCACTGGCACCGCCAGTAGCACCAGCAGCGCCGGCACCACCAGCAGCGGCGCTGACAAGAAGCTCACCAAACAGGAGAAGGCGGTGAAGTTCGCCGAGTGCCTGCGGGCGAACGGTGTCCCCCATTTCCCGGACCCGGACCCGAAGGGCGACACCAACTTCGGGGTCGACGTGCCCAAAGAGGTGTGGTTCAAGGCCAACAGGGCCTGCGAGGACCTGCGGCCACCGGGCACGTTCAGCGCAAAGCGGACGACCAAGCAGCAGTCGGCGGTCCTCAGGTTCGCGCAGTGCGTCCGCGACCACGGCGTGAAGGACTTCCCGGACCCCGTCAACGGCGAGCCCGTCATCGACACGTACAGCATTCCATCCTCCAATAAGCCCGGTGGTATGGCCATCCTCAATGCCGCGACGCAGAAGTGCGGGAGCGTCCTGGGACGGGCAATGGGGGGCCAGTAGTGCGACGGAAGCGCTGGGCGGCGGCCGCGGCGGCCGTGCTGGTCGTGGCGACCTGCGGCGTGGTCGTGCTGTCGGGTGCGGAGCACACGACAGCGGCCGCCCGGGCGCTCGCGGCAGACACCGTCAGGGTGGAGAGGGGGAAGCTGTCGGCGATGGTCTCCCAGGGTGGGACCCTGACCTACCGGGCGCGGTCGGATGGCTCGCCCTATCCCGTGATCAACCGGGCCCGCGGTGTCTACACCAGCCTGCCCGACAGCGGGGACAAGGTCGGCTGCGGCGGCGTGCTCTATCGGGTGGACGACAGGCCGGTGGTGCTGCTGTGCGGCACGGTCCCGGCCTACCGCGGCCTGCACGTGGGCTTGAAGGGCCGGGACGTGCGCCAGCTCAACCGCAACCTGCACCAGCTCGGCTACGACACCGATGCCCACGTCCGCATCGACCCCGGCGACAACGCCTTCACGTCCAAGACGGAGCAGGCGCTCGGGGTGCTCCAGCGCAAGAAGGGCGTTGGCGTGACCGGCGCGCTCGCGATCGATGACGCGGTCTTCCTGCCCGTGGCGGTGCGGGTCGCCAAGGTCACCGGCCAGGTCGGTGGATCTGCCGGGCCGGGTGCTCCGGTGCTGAGCGCCACGTCCGACAGGCTGCATGTGCAGGTGAACCTCGATCCGTCCCAGCAGGGTGAGGTCAAGAAGGGCGACCGGGCCCAGATCACGCTGCCGGGCAACACGCCGGTGACGGGACGGGTCGCGGGGTTCGGACGAGTCGCCCAGACCCCGGCTGGACAAGGAAGTGAGCCGGCCGACGCGACCATCCCGACTTTCATCAGCCTCGACGACCCGGCAAAGGCGGGCGGGCTCGACCAGGCCCCGGTCGAGGTGGACATCACCACCAAGGGCGTGGACGACGCGCTGAGCGTCCCGGTCACCGCGCTGGTCGGCAAGTCCGGCGGCGGGTTCGCGGTCGAGGTCGTGCGCGCCGGTGAGCGACGCGAGCTGGTCGCCGTGAAGCTGGGCCTGTTCGACACCGGAGGCGGACGGGTCCAGGTCGAGGGCGATCTTCGCGCAGGCGATTCAGTGGTGGTGCCGTCGATATGAGCGACGCGGTCCTGGAGCTGGAGGAGGTCACCAAGGTCTACGGTGAGGAGCCCCCGGTGTTCGCCCTGCGGGGGGTGTCCTTCTCCGTCCGGCGGGGCGAGCTGGTGGCGATCGTGGGGCCTTCCGGGTCGGGCAAGTCCACGCTCCTGCACGTCATCGGGACGCTGGAGCGGCCTAGCAGCGGCGTGGTCCGCATCGGCGGGATCGACGCGGCCGGGCTGGGCGACCGCGAGCTGTCGCGCCTGCGTGCCCGGGAGATCGGGTTCGTCTTTCAGCAGTTCTTCCTGGCCGAGCACGCCACGGTGCGCGAGAATGTCGCCGACGGGTTGCTCTACGCCGGCGCCCCCGCCGCCGAGCGGTACGCGCGCGCCGAGGAGGCGCTCGAGCGGGTCGGCCTGTCCCACCGCGCGACGTTCAAGCCGACCAAGCTCTCCGGAGGCGAGCGCCAGCGGGTGGCGATCGCCCGGGCGCTGGTCGGGCGGCCGGCGATCGTGCTCGCCGACGAACCGACCGGCAACCTCGACAGCGCCACCGGCGCCTCGATCATGGAACTCATCCGCGAGCTCAACACCGCCGGCGCCACGATCCTCATGATCACCCACGACGCGGGCCTGGCCGATCAGCTGCACCGCCAGATCCGGATGCTGGACGGCCTGGTGGTCTCCGACACCGCCGGCGACCGCAGCGCCCCGGCGGCGCCCGTGCCCGTGGCGGCGGAGGGACAGACGTCATGAGCGCCGACGCCGGACGTTTGCGCCCGAACGATGCGCTGCGCGTGACCAGTGTCGGGCTGCGCGCCCGGCCGCTGCGCGCCGCGCTGTCCGCGCTCGGGATCGCGATCGGAACGGCGGCGATCGTGGCGGTCCTCGGGCTGTCGTCCTCCTCACAAGCCGGGCTGCTCGCCGAGATCGACCGGCTCGGCACGAACATGCTGACCCTCGAGGCCGGCCAGAGCGTCACCGGTGAGCCGTCGAAGCTGCCCCTCGAAGCCCCGGCGCGGATCACGCACTTGGACGACGTCCAACAGCTGGCCCACACCGCGCTTGTGAAGGGCAAGAGCGTCTATCGGAGCCGGCTGATCCCGGTAACCAACACCGGAGCGCTGCAGGTGCGCGCCACCAGCCTGAACCTGCTCTCCGTGCTCAACACCGGCCTCGCGCGCGGCGCCTGGCTCAACCCGGGGACCGCCCGCGAGCCGGTCGCCGTGCTCGGCTCGGTCGCCGCGGAACGGCTGGGCATCGACCGGACCTTCCCCGACCAACGGGTCTGGCTGGGAGGCCAGTGGTTCAACGTCGCGGGTGTCCTGGAATCGTCGCCGCTGGAGCCCGACATCGACACCAGCGCCCTGATCGGCTACCCGGCCGCCCAGAGGTACCTCGGCTACGTCAGCGTCGTCCGCGGCGAGCGGAAGGCCGGCCCGCCGAGCTCCGTCTACGTGCGCGCGGACACCGACCATGTCGCTGAGGTGCAGGCGCTGCTCGCGCCGACGGCCAACCCCGAAGCACCCGACGAGGTGAACGTCAGCCAGCCCTCCGACGTGCTCACCGCCCGCGCCGCCGCGGCCGGGGCGTTCGACAGCCTCTTCCTCGGCCTCGGCGTCGTGGCCCTGATCGTGGGCGCCGTCGGCGTCGCCAACATCATGATCATCTCGGTGCTCGAACGCCGCTCGGAGATCGGCCTCCGCCGCGCCCTCGGTGCGACCAAGAGCCAGATACGCGCCCAGTTCCTCGGCGAATCGATTCTGCTCGCCGCCATCGGCGGCATCGTCGGCGTGCTCGCCGGAGCGATAGCAACGGTCATCTACGCCACCTCGAAGCACTGGGGCATCGTGATCCCCGCCGAGGCGTGGTCGGGCGGCATCGCCTCGGCCATCCTGATCGGCGCGTTCGCCGGCCTGATGCCAGCCGTCCGAGCGTCGCGGATGCCGCCCACCGTGGCACTGCGAACGGTATGAGTGGGAAGTGGATCTCTACGCTGCCGATGGGCAACACAAACGCCGCGCCAAGATTCATTCCCCCGCTCCGCGCTGGGAACCCACCCGACGACAGGGAGACACCCGCTTCGCTCTTTGGGGACCACGACAGCCGGGACATTCGCCTGCGTACGACGCGGTCCGAAACGCTCCTAGCCCGAGTCTCCGATCCGCTTCAGCGATCTCAGCGGCGCGTGGCCGTGGAGTTCGCCAGCAGGCGGCGGGCAAACTCTTCCGGTTTAACGCAGTCCGCCTGGTGGGATGAGGTGGACACTTCGTATGGGTCCTACGCGAGGGAGGAGTCCGGGAATGAGATTCGCAAGAGGCATGTGCCTGGCGGCGTTCACCGCCGCGGCCACGCTCGTCTTCTCTCCGACGGCGGTGGGCGCGCCCACGGCCGTGGTGGCGATGGGCGACAGCGCGATCTCCGGCGAGGCGGCCAAAGACTACGAGGCCGGCACCGATCAGCCCGGGAACTACTGTCACCGTTCGCTGAACGCGCTGATCAAGAAGACCACCATGCCAGCCGACGCTCGACTGAACCTCGCCTGCTCGGGCGCCAAGTCGGCGAACCTCGAGTATCCGGGCGCGGGACAAAACAACGAGGTCTCCCAGGGTCAGAAGCTCGTCGACGCGGCCGCCCAGTACGACATCAAGTTCGTCATCGTGGAGGTCGGCGCGAACGACGATCCGAACTTCGCGGGCGTCGTGACCGACTGCGTCACGCAGTTCGTGCTCCAGGTGCCGATCGGCTGCCGCAATACGGTGGGGCCCCTCTGGAACAGCCGGCTTGCGGCGATGGCCCCGAAGGTCAAGGCCGCGCTCCAGTCGATCGAGAACGTGCTTGGCGCGGCCCACGAGAGGGCGCAGCTCGTGCTCACCTCCTATTGGTCGCCGGTCCCGAGCTACAGCCGCTACTCCGGCTACTGGTCCAAGGTCTTCAACGGCTGCCCCATCTACAACGCCGACATGAACTGGGGAAAGAACACCGCTGTGCCGGCGCTCAGCAACACGCTGAAGCAGAGCGCCGCTGAGATGGGCTGGCGCTTTCTCGACTTCAGCAGGTCGATGGACGGTCGCGAGATCTGCGCGCCGGGGATCACCCACAGCCAGGAGTGGATCGCCGGGCTGACCTACGACCCCGCGAGCTCCTGCTGGTACTGCTACGACGCTGTGCGGCAATCGTTCCACGCGAACGCCGCCGGCCACGCGCGACTAGGTAACTGCGTGACGGAGTTCTACATGCAGAACCCGCGCTCACAAGGCGTCTGCGTACGCGGGACGGACAACAACCTGCACGCCCGATAGATACAGCCCGGGCGGGCGCGTACCGCCAGTATCGCTGAAACGGCAGGCCAATCTCGCGCCACGGCTCGGCACCCTCTCACGGCGTGCGATGGGAGGGTCGGCCCAGCCCTGCTCTCCTCGGCGCTGCAGGAGCTTGCAAAGGCAGCGACCAGTTTTCGTTTCCCCTGGCGTTCCCTCGGCGTTTCGGCTTCGCTCTGCGAGTGGCTTTCCGGCGTGGACGTGAAGGGGCGTGTCTGCTGCCGCGTCGAACTGGCGGAGCCGGCTCCGTCCCGGCTAGCGTGCCGCCTGGAAGAGCTGCCGGGCGATGATCTCACGCTGCACCTCCGAGGCGCCCTCGTAGATCCGCGTTGCGCGGACCTCGCGGAAGAGGTGCTCGAGCAGGTGGCCCTCCTCGAGGGCGCGGGCGCCGTGGACCTGGATGGCAACGTCGATCACCCGCTGCGCGGTATCCGTGGCGAACAGCTTGGCCATCGCGGCGGCCTGCATGGTCGGCCTGATGCCCCGGTCGTAGGCGGATGCGGCGCTGTGGACGAGCAGGCGCGCGGCTTGCAGTGCGGTGGCGACGTCGGCGAGCTGGTGCGAGACGCCCTGCAGCTCGCTGAGCTTGCGGCCGAACGCGCTGCGCGTGGTGACGCGGGCGACGGCCGCGTCGAGCGCCGCCTGCGCCATGCCGACGGCGAACGCGCCGACGCTCGGGCGGAACAGGTCGAGCGTCCGCATCGCAACCTTGAAGCCCTGGTCGACCTCGCCGAGGACGTGGCCGGCCGGGACGCGCACGCCGTCGAAGACAAGGCGCCCGATCGGATGCGGAGATAGCAGCGAGAGCGGCTCGCCGCTTAGGCCGTGACTGGCGCGTGGAACGGCGAAGGCCGTAAGGCCGCGGTCGCTTGTTCGTGCGAACACCGAGTAGACATCGGCGTCCGGCGCGTTCGAGATGTAGATCTTCTCGCCGGTGAGCTGGAACGCGTCCCCGTCCCGTTCGGCGCGGAGCGTGAGCGAGGCCACGTCGGATCCGGCGCCGGGCTCGGTGAGCGCGAAGCCGGCGACTGCCTCGCCACGAGTCACCCTCGGGATCCACTCCGCGACGACCTCCGGGGCGCCGTTCGCCAGGATCGGGTGCGCCCCGAGCCCCTGCACCGCGAACGCGGTCTCCGCCTCGGTGCAGTGCCGCGCGAGCCCCTCGCGGATCAGGCACAGCTCGAGCGCGGGCACGTCGCCGGCGCCGCCGAGCACGCG
>JBKPBS010000073.1:0-10408 GCA_046726915.1 Actinomycetota bacterium | reverse complement strand
GGCGCTGTTCGCCGGCATGTGCGACGAGCCGGTGACCGTGGAGAACTACCTCGACTCCGAGGACACGCTCTCGACCCTCAACGCGGTGAGGACGCTCGGCGCCGGCGTGGAGGAGGAGCCCGACGGGCGGCTCGTGATCCGGGGCGTCGGCCTGCACGCCCCGCTCGAGGCCACCGGCGGCCTCCTGAACGTGGGGAACGCGGGCACGCTCATGAGGCTGCTGCCGGGCTGGCTGGCGGGGCAGCCGGGCGGCGTCTGGACGCTTGACGGCGACGACTCGATCCGCCGCCGCCCGGTCGACCGCGTGGCCGAGCCGCTGCGCGAGATGGGCGCGATCGTCGAGGCGCGCGAGGGCCGCTTCCCGCCCTTCACCGTCCGCGGCGCGCCGCTCACGGGCATCGAGTACGAGCTGCCGGTCGCGAGCGCGCAGGTGAAGTCGTGCGTGCTGATCGCCGGCATGTTCGCCTCGGGCTCGACCACGGTCGATGAGGGCGCGCCCAGCCGGGACCACACGGAGCGGCTCCTGCGGCGCGCGCGCGTGCCGTTCGAGCGCCACGGCGGACGGATCACCGTCGCCCAGGTCGACGAGCTCGAGCTCGACCGGCTGCTCGTGCCGGGCGACCCGTCGTCGGCGGCCTTCATGGTGGCGGCGGCGATCCTCGTCGGCGGCTCGCGCGTGGTCGTCAAGGACGTCGGGCTGAACTGGACGCGGACGGGCTTCTTCCGGATCGCCGAGCGCATGGGAGCCGTGATCGTGGGCGATCTCGAGGAGCCGGGCGCCGAGTCGGACCAGGAGCCTGCCGGGGAGCTCGACGTCGCCTCCGGCCCGCTCGAGGGCACCGTGGTGGATCCCGACGAGGTGCCGCTCGCGATCGACGAGCTCACGCTGGTCGCCCTGCTCGGCGCGCACGCGGAGGGCGAGACCGTGGTGCGCGGGGCGGGCGAGCTGCGGCTGAAGGAGTCCGACCGGATCGCCGGCGTCGTTGACGGGCTGCGCGGCCTCGGCGCGGACATCGAAGCCACGCCGGACGGCTTCGTGGTGCGCGGCGACGGCTCGCCGCTCGCCGGCGGCACGATCGACGCTAACGGCGACCACCGCATGGCGATGCTGGGCGCGGTGGCGGGCCTCGCGTCGACGGAGGGCGTCGAGGTGGTGGGCATGGACGCCGCCGCGGTCTCCTACCCCGGCTTCGAGCGGGACCTCCGGGCGCTCCTGTAGGTTGCCCCGCCGATGTACGACGCGCTCCTCTTCCTGCACTTCATCGCCGCGTTCCTGCTGGGGGTCACGGTGGTCATGTACAGCGCTGTGGCGCTCGGCGCGGCCACGACCGGGCGCGCCCTGTTCGTCGCGGATCGCTGCTGGGACGTTGGCGGCCTCGGCACGATCGTGCTCGGCGTCTGGCTCGTACTGAACCTCGACGAGTACGACATCACCGACGGCTGGATCATCGGCGCGATCGTGCTCTGGTTCGTCGCCACGGGGCTCGGACAGACCGTCCAGAGGCGGACGGCGGCCGGCGAGACCGCCGCGGTCGCCACGCTGCACTGGCTGCGGACGCTCACCGTGCTCGGCCTGCTCGTCCTCATGGTCTGGAAGCCCGGCGCATGAGCCTCCTCGCCGCGATCCGCCCGGACGACTGGAACCTCGCGCTGTTCGTGCACCTGCTGGGCGCCATGGCGCTCGTCGGCTCGCTGGTCCTGGTCGTCACTCAGATCGCGGCCGACAACCTGCGGCTCGGGTTCCGGACGCTCCTCATCGCGGTGATCCCGAGCTGGATCGTCATGCGCGTGGGCGCGCAGTGGATCGCCTCGAAAGAGCACGTCGACGACATCGACCCGACGCCATCCTGGATCGACATCGGATACAGCACGTCCGAGGGCAGCCTCCTGCTGCTGATTGCAGCGACGGTCTGCGCCGGCATCGCCGCCCGGCGGGCGCGCGGCGGCGGCCTCCGCACCGCCACGCTCGTTCTGGTGGGCATCTCGCTCGTCGCGTACGTCGTCGCGATCTGGGCGATGTCGACGAAGCCCACGTAGCCTGTCGCGCCATGGTGGTGGCCATCGACGGGCCCGCCGGAGCGGGCAAGAGCACTGTCGCTCGGGCGGCCGCTCGCGCGCTCGGCTTCACGTACCTCGACTCGGGCGCGATGTACCGGGCGGTGGGGCTGATGACGAACCGGCACGGCGGTCCTGCCGCGGACCGCGCCGAGGAGCTCGACATCCGGCTCGGCGAGCGCGTGCTCGCGAACGGCGACGACGTAACGGAGGCGATTCGCACCCCGGAGGCGTCCGAGGCGGCCTCCACCGTGGCGACGGACCCGGACGTGCGCGCGGCGCTCGTGAGGAAGCAGCGCGAGCTGCTCTCGAACGGGGACTGGGTGGCCGAGGGGCGTGACATCGGCAGCGTGGTGGCGCCCGATGCCGAGGTGAAGGTCTATCTGACGGCGTCTGCTGAGGAGCGCGCTCGCCGGCGCGCCAAGGAGCTCGGCACGGACGTGGACACCGTCATGCGCGACCAGGCGCTCCGCGACGCGCAGGACATGGACCGCGAGCATTCGCCCCTGAAGCTCGCCCCGGGCGCGGTCGAGCTCGACACCAGCGGCCTGAGCGTGGACGAGGTGGTGGAGCGCGTCGTGGAGCTCGTCGAGCGAGCCCGATGAGACCGCCGGTCCGCACGCGCCTGGCGCTCCCCAAATGAAGCGGCCGACCGTTGCCGTCGTCGGCTATCCGAACGTCGGCAAGTCGACGCTCGTGAACAGGCTGTCGGGCACTCGCGAGGCGGTGGTGCACGAGCAGGCGGGGGTCACCCGCGACCGCAAGGAGATCGACGCGGACTGGAACGGAGTCGGCTTCACGCTCGTGGACACCGGCGGCGTGGACTTCGCCGGCGAGCATGAGATGGCGGAGGAGATCCAGCGCCAGGCGCTGGTGGCGCTGAACGAGGCCGACCTGGCCGTGCTCGTGGTCGATGCGCGCGCCGGCCTGCGGCCGGGCGACGCCGAGCTGGCGCGCGAGCTGCGCGGCGGCGATGTACCGGTGATCGTGGCCGCGAACAAGGTGGACGACGCTCGTCAGGCGGGCCTGGCGAGCGAGTTCTACGGCCTCGGCCTGGGCGACCCGCTCGCGGTGTCCGCGACGCAGGGCCTCGGCACGGGCGACCTGCTCGACCGGATCGTGGAGCGCCTGCCGCAGGTCGTGGCCGAGCGCGAGGAGGTCACTCGGCTCGCCCTGATCGGGCGCCCCAACGTGGGGAAGTCCTCGCTGGCGAACCGGCTGCTCGGCGAGGAGCGCGTGATCGTGACCGACGTCGCGGGCACCACGCGCGACTCAATCGACACACGCATCGAGTTCGAGGGGCGCGAGGTGATCCTCGTGGACACCGCCGGTCTGCGCCGCCGCACGAAGGTGGCGGGCACGATCGACTACTACGCGCAGCTGCGCTCGGAGCAGGCCGCCGAGCGCGCGGACGTGGCGATCGTGGTGTGCGACGCGAGCGAGGGCGTGACCACCGAGGACCTGCGCGTGGCGGAGCTGGCCATGAAGCAGAAGTGCGCCACGGTGATCGCGCTCAACAAGTGGGACATCACGCAGACCGACCTCGAGGACGCCAAGGCACGCGTGGCACGGAAGCTCCGGCAGCGCCCGCAGGTGATGGCGGTGTCCGCCACGACGGGCCGGGGGCTGAAGCGGCTGGTCGCCGAGGCGCTCTGGCTCGCCGATCGTTCTGCGCAGTGGATCCCGACGCCTGAGCTGAATCGCTTCGTCGGCGACATCCAAGGCATACGCGAGCCGCCCGCGGTGCGAGGCAAGCGACTCAGGATCTACTACATGGCTCAGTACGAGGCCAAGCCGCCGCGCTTTGCCATCCAGGTCAACAACCGCGGCCTCGTGGTGCGCGACTACGCCTACTTCGTCGAGAACCGCCTGCGTGGGCGTTACAAGCTCGAAGGTGTGCCGCTCGTGATCGATTTCAAGACGTCAAGGGGACGAAGCGAGCGGTGAAGTGCCTGAGCGTGGGCGGCTCCTCCACGATCCGGAGTCCGCGCAGCTCGCCGGCGCCACGCGCCACGTGCTCGCACACCTCGCTCACGTAGTCCACGTGTGACTGCCGGGAAGCCCTCCGTGAGGATCAGCATGTTGCGGCACTGCTCGGCCAGCGCGTCGTCGTCAAGGGCCAGCCAGCCGCCGATGTTGCCGAGCGGGTCCTTCTTCGCGGACATCGTCATGCCGTCGGCGAGCGACGCCATCTCGCGCACGATCTCGGGCACGGGCGTGTCCGCGTAGCCGTCCTCGCGCAGCTTCACGAACCACGCGTTCTCGGCGAAGCGGCAGGCGTCGAGGTAGAGCGGCACGCCGGCGCAGGCCTCGCGCACGGCGCGCAGGTTCCATCGAGACCGGCTGGCCGCCGCCCGAGTTGTTGGTGAGCGTGATGAAGACGACCGGCACGTCGCGCTCGGCCAGCACCCGCCGCAGCGCCTCCACGTCCATGTTCCCCTTGAAGGGGTGGCGCGAGGAGGGGAGGAGCCGGTCGCCATGACCACGCGCGAGGAGCGCGAGGAGGAGCTCCGCAGGGCGGGCTGAGTGGATCCGGAACGGCTCGATGATGGTGCGGATTTCGTGCATTCGCGGCGGTCTGGCCGTACTCTTTCGCACATGAGCCCCACGGCGGTCACGGGACGCCGTGTCGCGGACGGTCTTCAAGCGCGACGCGGGCGCTCTCAACCGCTACGAGTTCCAGATCAGGAACGCCGGTCACACGGACGTCACCGACATGTCACTGATTCGCACGGAGGGCAGCCCCGTTCTCGGCGTGGAGCGTGCGCGGGTGGTGACCTTCGACGAGGACACGGGCGAGGCGAACAGCGTGCTCATGCTGCCGCAGGGTCAGACCTGCCCGCCCGGACTTGCGACGCTGGACGCGGTCTGGGTCCGGTACACGGCGCTCCGCATGCGGCACGAGCAGCGCATTCCGCTTGCCCACGGCCCTGCCGTTCGCTGCCGCTAGGCTTCCCCGCCTCATGACGACCCAGCCCCTTTCAGACAACGAGTTCCTGTTCACGTCCGAGTCGGTCACCGAGGGCCACCCGGACAAGATGGCCGACCAGATCTCGGACGGCGTTCTCGATGCCGTGATGGCCGAGGATCCCGCGGGTCGCGTGGCCTGCGAGACGCTCGTGAACACGGGGCTCGTGGTCGTGTCGGGTGAGATCACGACCGACGTCTACGTCGACATCCCGAAGATCGCGCGCGAGACGATCAGGAAGATCGGCTACAGCGGCGGTCGCTACGGCTTCGACTGCGACAGCTGCGCCGTCATCACCGCCATCGACGAGCAGTCGCCGGACATCGCGCAGGGCGTGGACAAGGCCTACGAGGCGCGGACCGACCCGGCCGACGACGACGAGCTCGATGTTGCCGGCGCCGGCGACCAGGGGATGATGTTCGGCTACGCCACGCGCGAGACGAAGGAGCTCATGCCGCTGCCGATCTCGCTCGCGCACAAGCTCGCTCACCGGCTCGCGGAGGTGCGCCGCGCGGAGCTGATGCCGTACCTGGGGCCGGACGGCAAGACGCAGGTGACCGTGCGCTACGAGAACGGCCGCCCGATCGAGATCGAGCGCATCCTGATCTCGACCCAGCACAAGGACGGCGTGGACACGGAGACGCTCATCAAGCCGGACCTCTGGGAGCACGTGGTGCACCCGGTGCTGCCGGCCGAGCTATACGACGAGAAGAACCTGCTCGACGACCACGGGCGCAACTTCCTCGTCAATCCGACCGGCAAGTTCGTGATCGGCGGCCCGGTCGGCGACGCCGGCCTGACCGGCCGCAAGATCATCGTCGATACCTACGGCGGCATGGCCCGCCACGGCGGTGGAGCGTTCTCCGGCAAGGACCCGTCGAAGGTCGACCGCTCGGCCGCGTACGCCGCGCGCTACGTGGCCAAGAACGTGGTCGCGGCCGGGCTCGCCGACAAGTGCGAGGTGCAGGTCGCATACGCCATCGGCGTTGCCCACCCGGTCTCGGTGATGGTTGAGACCTTCGGCACCGAGCGCGTGTCGCGGTCGACGATCGCGCAGCTCGTGGACGAGCACTTCGACCTCCGCCCGGGCGCGTTCCGCCAGTACCTCGACCTGCACCGTCCGATCTTCCAGAAGACAGCGGCCTACGGCCACTTCGGCCGCGAGGACCACGACTTCACGTGGGAGAAGACGGACAAGGCGAGCACGCTGCGCGAGGCCGCCGGACTGGGCGAGCGCGACGCAGCGACCGTCTAGTCGTCGCCGGCCGTCCTGACTCGGAAGACGTCGACGCTTCCCTTGACGCCCTTGAAGCGGCGGCTGCCGGCCGCCGACCAGCTGTAGCCGTCGCCGACCGCGTCGCGGACCTCCTTCGAGGTGACGACGGTGCCGCGGCGGGCGAACGAGGTGAGCCGGGCGGCGAGGTTCACCGGCCGGCCGTACCAGTCGCCCGCGCGCGGAAGGCCCTCGCCGGAGGCGATGCCGCCGCGCAGCTGCTGACCGTCCTCGTTCGAGCGGTCCACCAGCGCGAGAACGGTGTCGATCACGGGACCCGGCTCGGGAGCGACGAGCATGGCGGCATCGCCGATCGTCTTCACCAGCCGGACGGGAGGATCGGCGGCATCGGCAACCGCGCGCTCGAAGCTCCGGACGACGGCGCCGAGGTCCTCGGGCGCCACGTTCTCCCCGAGCCTGGTGAACCCGACGATGTCGACGAAGCCGACCGTGACGGGCTGTGTGCCCGGGAGGTGTCCGCTCTGAAGCTCAGCCTGGCCGATGACGGCCTCGCGCATCCGCTCGCGCAGGCGCAGGTTGAACATCTGCTGAAGGCTCGGGGCGGCGAGCGGGCCGAGGTTCCGGAGCGTCTCGGCGTAGCGGAGGCCCAGGTCGCGCTCGGTGTCGCCCGGCTGAAGGAGCGCCTCGCCGAAGGTGGAGGCGAACGACGCGGCGATGTTCGCCAGCGAGCGGCTCATCACGGCTGTCAGCTCGAGGAACGCCTCCTCGGTAAGGCCTGAGTCGAGCAGTATTTTGGCGCTGCGAGAGAGCTTCACCTCCTCCTCGGTGATCGAACGCTCCCCCGGCTCGCGGATCGGCATGCCGAGCGCGCGGGAGGCCTCGTCGAGGAACCTGTGGTCGAGGCCGGTCTCCTCGGACAGCTCCTCGCGCGTGTAGAGCTTTCCGTCTCCCGCCAGCACGCGCTCGACCGGCAGCAGCGCCAGGCGGTCGTGCGCGGCCGCTTCCCGGAGCTCCTCGAGCGTGAAGCCCTCGTTCTCTAGCGTGCGCAGCAGCTCGAGGCGCGCCTCGCGGTCGTCCGCGCCGTCCAGCAGCCCCTCGCGCTCGAAGTCGATCCCCACGCGCACATGGTGCCTTAAGCCACGAGCGCCCGTGTCCGATACCGGTCGCATGGCCCGCCTCCTGCGTCAGCGCACCGTGTCGCTGCTCGGCCTGCTTGCCGCATGCGCGGTGATGCCCGCAGCCGTGATCCATTTCTTCGGCGAGACCGAGGTGAAGATCTCGGGGACGGTGCACTTCCTGCCGATCGCGGTCAGCGCGGGGCTCGCCGCGACCGCGGCGCTGGCGCTCACGGTCGCGGGGGCGCGGCGCGGCGACGCCCGCTCCGTCGTGATCGGCACCGCCTTCTCCTCGATGGCTGCGCTGCTGTCGATCCACGGTCTGATGACGCCGGGCTTCCTGGTCGGCGACAACGGCCTGGTCGCCTTCTCGGGCGCGCTCACGCTGCCAGTGGGCGGGGCGGTGCTCGCGCTGGCGGCGGTTCCGGAGTTGCGCCGGCCGTCGGCCGTGCGGCCGGTGCTCGCGCTGCAGGCTTTGCTCATCGTCCTGATCCTCGGGCTCGGGCTGGTGGGGTTGCTTCGGCCTTCGTTCGTGCCGGGCGTGCCGGAGCCGGCCAGCACTCCGGCCTGGATCGTGCTCTGCCTCGGATTGGCCTTCTACGGCGCGCTCGGGATCCGCGCGGCCCGCACGTACCTCCTTACCCGCCGCCTCGCCGACGTCGCCGTGGTCTACGGCCTCGTGCTGCTCGGGGTCTCGCTCTTCCCCGGTCTCCTGATGAGGTACTACGAGCTCGGCTGGTGGCTCGGCCACGCCTGGGAGCTGATCGGCATCGGCCTCGTCGGGGTGCCGGTGGCGCTCGACCTGCATCGCGGCGCCCAGTCGCGCCCGCTCACCGGCGACCTGCGCGCCAGCGAGCTCGTGAGCGCCGCCGACGCGTTCATGGGCCCGACCGTGCGCGCGCTGCTCGTCCGGCTCGCCTACAAGGACGACTACACGGCGGAGCACACGCGCGGTGTGGCGCTGCGGGCGGTCCAGGTCGGCGAGGAGCTCGGACTGGCGCCCGTCCGTCTGCGCGAGCTGGCCGTCGGCGGGCTGCTTCACGACGTGGGCAAGCTGGCCGTGCCGAACGAGATCCTGCAGAAGCCGGGCGCGCTGACCGACGAGGAGTTCGACGTGATCAAGCGCCATCCGGACAGCGGCGCGGAACTGGTCCGCGAGCTCGGATTCTCGAGTCAGGTCGCGAGGCTGGTGCGCGATCATCACGAGCGCCTCGACGGCAGCGGCTATCCGCGCGGGCTCGGCGCTCCCCAGCTCGACATCGAGACGCGGATCATGGCGGTCTGCGACGTCTTCGACGCGCTCCTGTCGAGACGCGTGTACCGCGAGGCGTGGACGCTCGAGGACGCGCTCGATCTGATCACGAAGGAAGCCGGCACGAAGTTCGACCCGGCCTGCGTCAACGCGCTCGAGCGGGTCATCGAGCGCGAGCAGGACGAGGCCGGGCGCGAGGCGGCCTGAGGCGTCGCCGGTCTCAGGCGGCGCCCAGCTCCCGGGCGATCGCCCGTGCCGCTCGCCGGGCCTCCTTGCCCATGTAGCCGAGTCCGCCGGGTCGCGGCACGTAGCCGATGAACCGCAGCCCGGGCGCAGCCGGCCGCCAGCCTCGCGCGCGCGGCATTCCCCGCTCGTCGACCACGCCGAGATGGCCCACGAGCGTGCCCAGCACCCGGTTGTAGCCGGTCGCGGCGATCACGGCGTCCGGCTCGACTCGGCTGTCGCCCGTGAGCTGCACACCGGTCTCGTCGAGCGACTCCACGCCGGGGACGACCTCGATCCGCCCGGCCTTGATCGCGTCGATCACCTCCATGTCGACGATCGCCGGCGCCTGCCCGGTCCGGTGCAGGCGCGTCATGATGCCTTCCTCGGGAATCGGGAGTCCGTACTCGGTCAGGTCGCCCAGATCGTGCTTGCGGCCGAAGCGGGCGAACGCGTCGCCGAACCGCGCCGGGAGGTGGAGCAGCGCTACCCCGATCATGTCGCCGGGCAGCCCGCCCGGGCCGGTGCGCATGAGGATGTTCGGTGGCGTGCGCGCGGAGAGCCATACCTTGCGCGCTCCACCCTCGGCGAGGTCGTAGGCGATCTCCATGCCCGAGCAGCCGGGCCCCACGACCAGCACGTTCTCGCCCGCGAACGGCTCGGGGTTCCGGTATTCGCGCGAGTGGAGAAACCGGCCGCGGAACAGCTCGCGCCCCGGCCAGTCGGGAATGATCGGCTCCTGCTCGTAGCCCGTGGACACGATCACCTGAGGCACGCGAAGCTCGCCTGCGGAGGTCTCGAGCGCCCAACCGCCGTCCGAGCGGTCGATCCGGTCCACGCGCGTGCCGAGCCGCAGATCGATCCCGTCCTCGCGCACGTGCCGCTCGACATGCTCGACGAGCTGGTCGCGCGAGGGGAACATCGGCGTGCCCCTCGCGAAGCGCCGCTTCGGGAGGTGCGAGAACGGCCGGCAGGTGTTCAGGCGGAGCCTGTCGTAGCGGCTGCGCCACGAGGACGCGACCTCCTCGGCCTGGTCGAGCACCACCGGCCGCAGCCGCCGGTCCTTCAGGGCCACCGCGGCCGCCACTCCGGCCGGGCCGGCACCGACGACCGCTACCTGGGGCTCGCTCATGCGCGGACCCTAACGCCCCGGCCGCGCGCCGTCCGGGCCTGCCCGTAGCTTCGGGAGACGTGATCGCCAAGGTCGAGCCGCTCACTCCTGCGCGCAGCCTGCGTGGGCCGTTCGACTACCGGCTTGCGGGCGCGCTCGAGGACGTCGGCGTTGGGAGCATGCTCGTGGTGCCCTTCGGACGGCGGCGGCTGCTCGGCGTGGTCGTCGACGTCGCCTCAGAGAGCGAGTTGCCGCCCGAGCGGCTCGCGGAGCCGATCGCGGCGCTCGAGGCCGACGTGCCGCAGTCGCTCGTGGCGCTCGGGCTCTGGGTGGCGCGCGAATACGTCTCGACCCCGGCGCGGGGGCTGGCGCTCGTGCTCCCGCCCGGCACAGGCACGGGCGCCGGCCGGCCGCTGCGGCCAAAGCGCTCGCTGCGCGCTGCGATCACGCC
>JBKPBS010000072.1:0-13300 GCA_046726915.1 Actinomycetota bacterium | reverse complement strand
GTCACGAGACCCCAGGCCAGGCTGCCGATCGCCAGACCGCCCTGCATGACGAGCTGGAACGAGGCCAGCGTCCGCGCGCGAACCCACCCTGGGGCCACACGCTGAGCCGAGGTGTTGAGCGAGGACAGCACGATCAGCCAGCACGCGCCCGTGAGCACCAGGGTGAACGCCACCAGCTCCGCCCACGGGATGTAGGCGAGAGCGATGAGGCCACCCGCCAGACCCAGGCTCGCGAGCGCGATCATGCGGTCAAAGGCGAAGCGCCGGCGCAGCCAGGCCAGCGTGGTCGCGCCGAGGACCGCACCGGTGCCGACGCATCCCATCAGCAGTCCGAAGCTGCTCTCCGATAGCCCGAGCCGGCCGAGCGCCGCGACCGGCAGGAGCGCCCAGAGTGCGCTCGCCGACACGGAGAAAGCGGCGCCGCGGACGAGCACAGTGCGCACCGGCGGGGAGAAGCGAACGAACCGGATGCCGGCCCGCACCGCGGGAGCCAGCCGCTCGCCAGACGCACGTGCCGGGCCCGGCGGCCGGACGCCCAGCGCCACGACCCCCACGATCATGAGCAGCAGACCTGCCTCGACAGCGAACAGTGCGCCGGCGCTCAGCGCGGCGATGATCAGGCCCGCCAGCGCGGGGCCGATCGCGCGGGCAAGGTTGATGGCCACCCCATTGAGCGCCACAGCCCCAAGCAACTCGGAACGCGGCACGAAGTCCTGGGTCAGGGCCTGATAGATCACGAAGGTGGTCGCCATGCCGGCGCCCAGCGCGAAGGTGAGCGCGAGCGCGAGCCCTGGCGTGATCAGGTCACCCAGCGTCAGCGCCGCGAGCGCCGTCACCGAGGCGAGCATCCAGGCCTGAGAGGCGATCGCAAAGCGCCTGCGGTCGACGATGTCGGCCATTGATCCCATGACGAGCGCCAGCAGGACGGCCGGCACGCTGTTGGCGGTCTGGACGAGAGCGATGAGCGTCGGGGAGTCCGACAGCGCCGCGATCACCGTGACCGCTCCGACGGTGTTCATCCAGATCACGAGCTGCGAGCCTGCGAGCGCGGTCCACGCGGCACGGAAGCCGGGCCGCCGCAGCGGTGCCAGCGCCGATTCCTCGGCGGGCGCGGCCTGCCTGGTGGGGAGGGCGGTGTCTGTCACGGGCTCAGAGGCGCTGCAAACGTATGCATAATGCTCGTCGATGGCGCTTGGGAACGCACGGGCGGGCTCGGCTGTGACGTTGAGAGACGTCGCGCGGGTGGCCGGCGTCCATCCCGCCACCGTATCCCGAGCTCTGAACGAGGAGACCCGCGCGCTCGTGAACGAGGAGACCGCGAGGCGTGTGCTCAAGGCGGCCGAAAAGCTCGGCTACCAGCCCAATCCGATCGCCCGCGGGCTGAAGACGAACCGGTCGTACACGATCGGCGTTCTGATCCCGGACCTCACGAACCCGCTCTTCCCGCCGATCCTGCGCGGCATCGAGGACCATCTGGAGACCGCGGGATACACGCCGCTGATCGCCAATACCGACAACGATCCAGAGCGGGAGCTGCTCGACTCGCAGACCATGCGCGCCCGGCAGGTGGACGGGATCATCGCCGCGACGGCGCGCCGCGACCACCGCCTCCACGACGCGCTGCTCGAGGCGGGCATCGCGCTCGTGCTCGTCAACCGGCGCCAGGAGCAGCTGCCTGTGAGCTCCGCCACCGCGGATGACCGGCTGGGCATGCGGCTGTCGGTTGAGCATCTGCTGTCGCTGGGCCACACTCGCATCGCTCATCTCGCGGGACCGCTCGACTATTCGACCGGCTTCGATCGCCACGAGGGCTTCCACGAGACGATGCGCGCCGCCGGCCACGAGCCCGATCCCGAGCTCGTGCTGGTGAGCGAGGCGTTCACGGAGTCGGAGGGCGCCCGCCTCTGCGGTCAGCTCATGGCCGACGGGCGCGAGTTCACCGCGGTCGCCGCCGCGAACGACCTGCTCGCGCTGGGCTGCTACGACGTGTTTGCCGAGCGCGGAGTGCGCTGCCCGGAGGAGGTCTCCGTCGTGGGGTTCAACGACATGCCGTTCGCGGCGCGCTTCCAGCCGCCGCTGACGACGATCCACATCCCGCACTACGACATAGGCAGGGCTGCGGCAGAGCTCATGCTCGAGCGCCTGCAGGACGGCGACGCGCCGCCGCGCGAGGTCCGCCTGGAGCCGAATCTCGTCGTCCGCAGCTCGACGGCGCCTCCTCGAGCGGCCGCTTGACAACGTTCGCGCGGCAGCTATAGGCTGCACACGATTGCAGCAAACGTTTGCAACCGCCCGGACAGGCCGGAGGGACGTCACATGCACAAGCTTCGTTGGCTGGTTCTTGCAGCGCTGACCATGGCCGCGCTCGCCGCGGCAGGCTGTGGCGGCGATGACGACGATGGCGGTGGCGGCGGCGGCGGAAAGGCCAGTGGAGAGCCGATAAAGGTCGGGGCCTCGCTTCCGCTTACCGGCGAGTTCTCCGAGCCTGGCAAGGCGGCAAAGCAGGGCTACGAGGTCTGGGAGGCGATGATCAACGACTCGGGCGGCCTCATCGACGGGCGCCCGGTAAAGATGGTGATCAAGGACGACCAGAGCAACCAGAACACGATCGTCTCCGACTACAACGCTCTGATCAGCCAGGACAAGGTCGACCTGCTGCTGGGCACCTTCTCCTCGCTCTTGAACCTGCCGGCTTCCACGGTGGCAGAGCGCAACCGGATGCTCTACGTCGAGCCGGCCGGCGGCGCGCCTGAACTGTTCGACCGCGGCTTCAAGTACCTGTTCTTCGCGCAGCAGGCGACTGCCGACAAGCAGGGCGAGGTCTGGGCGAAATACATCACCGAGCTGCCCGCCGACCAGCGCCCGAAGACGGCGGCCTACCCGACGCTCGACGATCCGTTCGCGCAGCCGACCTCTGAGGGGATCGAGAAGATCCTCAAGGCGGCCGGGATCAAGACGGTCTACCGCGAGACCTACACAATCGACAACCCGAACCTCGACGGCATCGCGAGCGCGCTGAAGTCGAGGAAGCCGGACGTGGTCGTCAACGGGGCGACCTTCGAGGACGGGGTGGGCATGGTGCGCGCGCTCCTGAAGGCCGGCTTCACGCCGAAGATCCTCTACCAGACGACCGCCCCGTCCTTGGGCGATCAGTTCGCCAAGGCGGTCGGCAAGGACGCGACGGAGGGGATCTTCTACGCGGTCAGCCACTCGAAGGAGGCCAAGACGCCCGGCAACGAGGAGTTCGTCGCGAAGTACCAGGAGATGTTCGGCGGGACGGAGGTGCCAGAGGACGCGGCCGACGCCTACGCCACGGCGGAGGTGCTCCAGGCTGCCGTGAAGGCGGTTGGCACGATCGAGCGCCAGCGCCAGCTCGAGCTCGCCGACTGGCTCCGGGACAACGAGGTCGACACGATCCTCGGGCCGCTGAGCTGGGACGACCAAGGCCGCCCGGAGGGCGAGTTCCTCGTCGGCCAGTGGCAGAGCGGCGTTCCGGAGATCGTGCTGCCGAAGGAGGCGGCCACCACGGACAAGATCATCCCCGGGTGGGAGCCGAAAGGCGCCGGATAGAAGGGGGCCGTCCCAGGTAGGTAGAGGGAGCAGTGACCGAGTTCCTCCAGGCGCTCATCCTCGGCCTCCTGATCGGCGGGGTGTATGCGCTGTTGGCAGCGGGCCTCACGCTGATCTTCGGCGTGATGAACGTGATCAACATCGCGCACGGGGCGTTCCTGATCCTCGCGGCGTTCGTCACCTGGTCGCTGTGGCGGGCGACCGGATTGGACCCGCTTGCTGCGATCGTCGTTCTGACGCCGCTCATGTTCGCGTTCGGGTGGCTGCTCTACAACGCGACGATCCGCCCGATACGCAGGGCGCCCCCCGCGGCATCGGTGCTGCTGACGTTTGGCCTGGCGCTGTTCCTCGAGGGCATCATGGGCGTGATCTGGGGCAACACGTCCCATTCCGTACGCCCGGCCTACTCCACGGATAGCTTCCGGATCGGGGAGCTCTTCCTGCCGAAGGCGCAGGTTTACGGCGGGCTGGTCGCGATCGCCGTGCTGACCTCGCTGTACCTGGTCCTCACGCGGAGCTGGCTGGGACGCGCGATCCGCGCCAGCGCCGTGAACCCCCAGGGAGCGGAGCTCGTCGGCGTCAACGTGGCCTCGGTCGCCGCGCTCACGTTCGCGATCGGCGTGGCGAGCGCCGGCGCCGGCGGCGCGATCGCGAGCGTGCTCTACCCCTTCCTGCCGGGCTCCCATTACCAGTGGATCGCGCGGCTGCTCGGGATCATCGTGCTGGGCGGCATGGGCAGTCTGCCGGGCGCGGTGATCGGGGCGCTCTGCCTGGGCGTGGCGGAGCTGATGACGGTCACATACATCGGCCCAGAGTGGGCCACCGGAGTGCCCTATGCGTTCGTGTTCATCGTGCTGTTGCTGAGGCCGCAGGGCATCCTCGGCACCCGCCTGCGCCAGGACGTGGCCACGGCATGACGAACGCCGGCGCCACCGCGCTCGACGAAGGAACGCTCAAGGGCGGGGGTGCGCCCCCGTCGCGGGCGCCGTCGAAGGCGCTGCGCTCGCCCTGGACGGCGCTGATCGCGCTGGCGGTCCTGTTCATTGCGGCCTTCCCGGTCCTGTCGGACGACCTCTACTACCAGAACATGTTCATCCTCTCGATGGTCTTCGCCATCGGGGCCGTGGGGCTGAACATCATCACCGGCTACGCCGGCTACGTCTCACTCGGCCAGGGCGCCTTCGTCGGGCTGGGCGCCTACGTGGTCGGAATCTGCGTCAACGACATCGGTGGCTCCCCGTGGGTCTGGATCCCCGTGGCCGGCGTGCTGTCCTCGGCGGTGGCGGCGCTGCTCGGCGTCGTCGCGATGCGCGCCCGCGGCCACTCGTTCGTGATCCTGACGATCGCGTTCCTGTTCCTGCTCCAGCTGCTTGCGACCAACTGGGACGGGCTGACGAACGGGACCGGCGGGATCACGCTGCCGATTCCGACCTGGAGCGTCGACTACCAATACTGGCCCTTCTACTACTCGCTGATGGGCCTGCTCGCCGCGTCGCTCCTGGTCTCGTGGTGGATCAGGCGCAACAAGTTCGGCATGGGCCTGATCGCGATCCGCGAGGACGAGGACAAGGCGGCGACGGTGGGGGTGAGCACGCCGACGTACAAGATCCTCGCGTTCGCGGCGAGCGCACTGTTCGTCGGCATGGCCGGCGGCGTCTACGGCTACTACATCGCCTTCATCGACCCGCTCGGGATGTTCAACATCCTGTTGAGCGTCCAGATCATCCTGTCGCTTCTGCTCGGCGGGCGGGCCACGCTCTGGGGGCCAGTGCTCGGCGCGTTCATCATCGAATGGCTCAACGAGACGAGCAACAACGAGTTCGGCGGCGGCAACGCACGCCTGTTGATATTCGGCGGGCTGCTGGCGCTCGTGGTGCTCTTTCTTCCGGAGGGAATCATCCCCACCGGCAACCGCTGGATCGAGCGGTGGCGCACGCGCGGCACGGCGGGGCTGGCCGGCGAGCGGCTTACGGGCATCGACCTGCGCGAGCGGCCGGCGCCCTCTGCCGCGCCCCCCGTCTCCGCCAAGCCGCTGCTCGAGGTGAAGGGGCTCGAGAAGCGCTTCGGCGGGGTGCACGCCGTCGACGGCGCATCATTTGCGGTGCCGGAAGGGTCGACCACGGCGCTGATCGGCCCGAACGGCTCGGGCAAGACGACCGTCTTCAACCTGATCGGCGGCACGATGGCCGCGGACGCAGGCGAGGTCTGGTTCGCCGGGCATCGGGTTGACGGCAAGCCGCCCTGGCGGCGCGCCCATATGGGTCTCGGGCGGACGTTCCAGATCACGCGACTGTTCCCGGACATGACCGTGCTCGAGAACGTCGTGGCGCCGCTGCGCGAGTTCCATCTGGGGCTGCTGGGCGCCAACGCGGTATCGGGCCGCGAAGCGGCCCGGGCGGAGGAGCTGCTCGAGTTCGTCGGGATGCGTAAGTACCGCGACGTGCGCGCGTCCGCGCTGTCCTACGGCCAGCAGAAGCTCGTCGAGCTCGCGCAGATCCTGATGCTGGACCCGAAGCTGATTATGCTCGACGAGCCGGCGGGCGGGATCAACCCGACGCTGATCGCGCGGATCGGCGAGATGATCCGGGAGCTGGGCGCGCGCGGCAAGACCTTCCTGATCGTCGAGCACAACATGCCGTTCGTCCTAGGGCTCTGCGACCCGATCCTCGTGCTCGCGCGCGGGCAGACGATCGCGAGCGGCACCGCCGACGAGGTCCAGCGCGACCCCAAGGTGCTCGACGCCTACCTGGGCGAGGACTTCCGGCTCGAGCAGCCGGTGGGAGCGTGAGATGCTCAAGCTGACCGATGTGTACGCCGGCTACGGGGGAGGTGACGTCCTTCAGGGCGTGGAGCTGGACGTGCCCGGGGGCTCCGTGTGCTGCATCGTGGGGCCGAACGGCGCCGGCAAGTCAACCGTGCTCCGAGCGATAAGTGGCCTGCTACGGCCGCGCAAGGGCGACGTGCAGCTCGAGGGTCGCTCGCTCTGCGGGCTCCACCCGGCGCGCATCCTCGCCATGGGCGTATCGCAGGTGCCGCAGTCGAACGCGCTGTTCCCGGGCCTGACTGTCAGGGAGAACGTGCTGATGGGCGCGTACATCCAGCGCCGGGACAAGAAGCTGCTCCAGAAGCGCTACGACTCCGTCGCCGAGCTCTTCCCCGTTATCCGCGAGCGCGCGGACGACCGTGCCGGCAACCTCTCGGGCGGCCAGCGCCGAATGGTGGAGTTCGGCCGCTCGCTGATGCTCGAGCCGAAGCTCGTCCTTCTGGATGAGCCGTCGCTGGGACTCGACCCCAAGGCGCTCAAGCAGGTCTGGGAGTCGATCAAGGTGATGGTCGACGCCGGGAAGACGGTCCTGCTCGTCGAGCAGAACGTGCGCTTCGGGCTGCGGCTCGCGAAGCAGGGCATCGTAATGGAGAGCGGTCGCGTGCTCCTGACCGGCGAGGCCGACGCCGTCCTCAAGAATCCGGAGATGGCCGCGCTGTACTTCGGCGGGACGGTCGAGCAGGCGCGGGAGCAGAAGCACCAGCCCGTGTCGCGGGCGTGAGCGGCGTCCTGTGGGCCACATTCTCCGGAATAGGGTTCGGTGTCTTCCAGAGCCTCAACCGGCGGGCCATCCGAGGCATCGAGGACCCGTACGTCTCCACCTTCCTCCAGCTTTCGGTGGCCACCGCGGTTCTCGTGGTGGCGAGCCTGGCCTCGGAGGACCTGAGTCAACTCGGGGACGCGAGCGGCAGGGCGATCGGGCTGTTCGCGCTCGCCGGGATCATCCACTTCGTCCTCGGCTGGCTGCTCCTGAATATGAGCCAAGCGCGCATCGGCGCGTCGCGCACGGCGCCGTTGATCACGCTCACCCCGCTGTTCGGGGTGGTCCTCGCTGTGGTGACCCTCGGCGAGCTGCCGAGCGCCGCCGCGCTCGCGGCGATCGCGCCGATCATGGTCGGCGCCTGGCTCCTCGCGAGTCGCGGCAGTGGCCAGATCGCGATCGAGCGCGATTCGGTCTTCGCCTTCGGGACAGCGTTCATGTGGGCGCTGAGCGCGGTCCTGACGGTGGAGGCGCTCAAAGGACTCCACTCCCCGCTGCTGGGCGTGACACTGGGGTTGCTCGCGGCCACCGCCGCGCTCGGCGGCGCGCTGCTCGCACGCGGATCGCTGCGAGCGATCCGCTCGATCGCAGGCAACACCCTGGCGCTCAAGCTGTTCGCGGCGGTGCTGGTGGCGTTCGCCACCTGGTTCAGACTGCTCGCGCTCAACGAGACGGATGTGGCCGTGGTGCTGGCCACGAACCTCGTGGCCGTGCCGGTCACGCTCGTGCTCGCGCCGATCATGGTGGGCCGGCACCTCGAGCAGGTGGATGCGCGCGTGTGGCTGGGCGGGCTGCTGGTGGCCGCCGGCGTCCTGACATTGATCGCGATCGAGGGGTGAGCGCATGACGTTCGACGTGCATGCGCACGTGATCGTCCCGGAGATCACCCGCGAGGCGGGCCATGGCGAAGCCTGGCGCCCCCGTGTCTTCAGGGACGACGCGGGGGCACAGGTGGTTGAGATGGGCGGCAAGCAGATCCGCGCCGCCATCGCCGAGTTCGTCGACATCGACGGCATCCTCGCGGCGCAGGACGAGGCGGGGGTGGATCGGGTGCTGCTCTGCCCCTGGGTGCCGCTGCTGTACTACGACGCGGGGTCTGAGCAGGGGCGCGCGAGGGCCCGCATCCAGAACGAGGCCCTCTCGCGGCTCGTGCGGGATCACCCCGCGCGCGTGGCGGCGCTCGGCGCGCTCCCGCTCCAGGACCCCGAGCTCGCGGCCGGCGAGCTTCATGCCCTGATGAAGGGCGGGGTGCTGAAGGGTGTGGAGGTCGCCGCGAGCGTCGGGGGCGTGTTCCTCGGCGACGATCGCTTTGAGCCGTTCTGGGAGGCGGCCGCGACGACCGGGGCCCTGGTCTTCGTGCATCCGACCACGCGCGGGTTCGACCTGCCGGCGTTCCAGGACTACTACCTCTGGAACACGGTCGCGAACCCGCTCGAGACGGCGACCGCGGCGGCGCACATGGTCATGGCCGGCGTGATGGAGCGCCACCCGGAGCTGCGTGTGCTGCTCGCGCACGGCGGCGGGGCGCTGCTGGCCGTCCGCGGCCGCATGCGCCACGCCCACGAGTTCCAGCAACAGGCGAAGGCTCGCCTGCGGGAATCGCCCGAGGACTCGATGAGGCGCTTCTACTTCGACACGCTCACGCACGACGACGCACTGCTGCGCGCGCTGATCGACTACGCCGGGCCCGACCACGTGCTGCTCGGCTCCGACTATCCGTTCGACATGGGCGACGCGCGGCATGTGGACACCGTCCGAGCACTGGACCTGGCGCCGGACGTAGAGGCGGCGATTCTCGCCGGGAATGCCGAGCGCCTGCTCGGACTCGAACCGGTGCACAGAGAGGAGGCCATCCGATGACGCAGACCGCTGACGTCGTGGTCGCGGGAGCCGGCCACAACAGCCTGATCACCGCGGCGTACCTTGCGAAGGCCGGCTACGAATGCCTCGTCCTCGACGCGCGCGCCATTGCGGGCGGTGGCGCCGCGACCGAGGAGCTGCTCGGACCCGGCTACAGGATCGACTCCTGCTCGACAGGGCACACGATCATCCGCGTGAACCCGCTGCTCACGAACGACGAGCTCGGGCTCCACGCCGACTACGGGCTCGAGTACTTCGAGCCCGACCCGGTCGGCCACGTGGCGTTCCCGGACGGGGAGCAGCTGACGATGTGGCTCGACCTGGACCGCACGTGTGACGAGATCGCGCGCTTCTCGGCGAGGGACGCCGAGGCCTACCGGCGCCTCATCGCCGAGTACGACGAGGTCAAGGGGATCTTTGGCCGCGCGCGGGTCACGCCGCCGGGCTTCGGCCCGTCGCTCGAGGAGCTGCTGCTCGAACACCCGCGCGGGCGGATCTGGCTGCGGCGCAACGCGATCACGGCCTGGGACGTGATCCGGCGCGAGTTCGAGGACCGCCACGTGCGCGCGTTCATGATCTGGCAGGCCTTCCAGACGCTCGTGCCGGTGGACGCGGCGGGCTCGGGGGTCAACGCGTACTCGATCATCTTCGGCCGGCAGGGGCGCAGTTGGTCGATCCCGCGCGGGGGCTCCGGGGCGTTGACCGAGGCGCTCACGCGCTTCCTCGAAGACCATGGCTCCACGGTGCTCACGGGCAAGCAGGTGTCCCGGCTCGTGCTGGACGAGGGGCGCTGTAACGGGGTCGAGACCGACGAGGGCGAGCGCTACATGGCCCGGCGCGCCGTGCTCTCGACTATCCACGTCAAGCACCTCGTCGAGATGGCGCCGCACGAAGCGTGGGGCGAGGAGTTCGTCTACGGCGTCGACACCTACGACGTCGGCATGTCCGGCATGGCGTGCTACCTGGCGACTGACGCCGCCCCGGAATTCCAGACGCCCGAGGGGCCGCGTGCAGCGGTCTCCGCCGGGACCGTCGGCTGGCCGGAGGAGGTGCTCGCGCTGGGAAGGGCAGTGCGCGACGGCCGACCCCACGACGAGGGCGTGCCGTGGCTGCTGGTGGCCACGCCGACGATCGTGGATCCGGAGCGGGCGCCCGAGGGCCGTCACACGGTGAAGCTGCTCAGCCCGCAGACGTGGGACCTGCCGGAAGGGGTCGCGAGCTGGGACGAGCACAAGGAGACGGTGTTCCGGCGCCAGCTGGAGCACGTGCGCCGCTTCATTCCGGCGCTCTCGGACGAGCACATCATCACGTCCTACGTGAAGAGCCCGGCTGACATCGAGCGCTCGAACCAGCACATGATCCGCGGGGCATTTCACGGCGGGGACCGCAGCTACTCCTTCAGCGGGAAGAACCGGCCGGTACCCGGCTGGGCGGATCACCGCATGCCGATCCCCGGGCTCTACCAGACCGGCGGCACCACGAGCGTGGGCGGCTCGGTCACCGGCGTGCCCGGTCGCAGCGCCGCCATCGTGATGCTGAGCGACCTCGGACACGACCCGGAGGAGGTGATCGCCGGTGCCGGACGCGCGCGTGCAGGCAGCCATTGACCACTGGGCGCCGCGCTTCGTCCAGGCGGGGGTCGACTACAACGACTTCGTGGCCACCACCGCCCGAGTTGAGACCTGGGAAGAGTGGCATGACGCCTGGTGCGCCAACGCCGACATGCACGCGGGGCTCGCCGAGGAGGCCGGCGCGAAGGGGCGGCGCCGGACCGCCGGCGAGGCATGGGCACGGGCGACCGTGGCCTACCACTTCGCGAAGTTCGTCTGGCTCGTCGACCCCGAGCGCAGCCGCGCCGCCGCCGACAAGGCGGTCGCCGCCATGGCGAAGACCCACGAGTACCTCGACCCGGACGCCGAGCGCATCGAGGTGCCGCTTGACGGCGGCATGGTCGTGGGCAACCTGCGTCGGCCCGCGGGCGATGAGCGGCCGCCGCTCGTGCTGCTCGTTCCCGGGCTGGACTCCACGAAGGAGGAGTTCTTCCGGCTCGAGAATGTCTTCCTCGACCGCGGGATGGCCACGCTCTCGATCGACGGGCCCGGCCAGGGGGAGTCTGGCTACGAGCTGCCGATCCGGGCCGACTACGACGTGGCGGTGACCGCGGTGCTCGACGCGATCGGCGGCCGCACCGACCTCGACCTCGACCGCGTCGGCCTTCTCGGGGTGAGCCTCGGCGGCTACTACGCGCCACGCGTGCTGGCCTTCGAGCCGCGGGTCAGGGCCGGCGTAGGGCTGAGCGGGCCGTACAAGTTCAGCGACATCTGGGAGACCGTTCCCCCGCAGACGCGCGAGACGTTCGTGGCGAAGTCGCACGCGAAGGACGACGACGAGGGGCGCGCCAAGGCGGCCGAGCTCGACCTGAGCGGAGTTGCGGAGCGCATCCAGCAGCCATACCTGGCGATCACCGGCAGGCTCGACCGCCTGATTCCCTGGCAGCAGACCGAGCGGGCCGCCAGGGAGGCGCCGAACGGGACCTTCCTGGTGCACGAGGACGGCAACCACGGCTGCGCGAACGTCCCGTACAAGACGCGGCCGCTGGCGGCGGACTGGCTTCGCGAGCAGCTCGGATGAGCGGCATCGCCATCGTCGGCACGGGCATGTGGGCGCCGCGGCTGGCGGCCGCTTCGGAGCGAGCCGGGCTCGAGCTCGTGACCTGCTTCAGCAGGCACGAGCAGAAGCGGGATGAGTTCGCCGAGCGCTTCGGCTGCGAGCCGGCCGCGAGCATGGATGAGGCAATCGGGCATCCCCGCGTCCAGGGCGTTCTGCTCGTTACGCCCAACGACGTGCACGAGGAGCAGGCGCTCGCGTGCGCCGAGCACGGCCGCCACGTGTTCGTGGAGAAGCCGATCGCGGACAGCGTCGAGGCGGGGGAGCGGATGCGGCGCGCATGCGCGGAGGCGGGCGTGACGCTCATGGTCGGCCACGCGTTCCGCCGGCTTGGCGCGGCCCGCCGCGTGAAGGAGCTGCTCGACGACGGCGCGCTCGGACGCGTGGTGCTGGCCGAGGCGAACATGTCGCTCCCGGGCTCGTTCAGGCCGGAGGCATGGCGGGCTCATCGTGAGCGCAACCCCGGCGGTCCGATCATGCAGCTCGGGATCCACCACGTCGACACGCTGGCGTACTGGCTCGGCCCGGTGCAGCGAGCTTCGGGCCACTTTGCGCACGTCCACAGCCAGGCCGAGATCGACGACGTTGGGATCGTGACGCTTCGGTTCGAGTCCGGTGCGCTGGCATCGCTCACGGGCAGCTATGTCTCGCCCAAGACGCTGTGCCTGCGGCTGTTCGGAACGGCGGCCGTGCTCGACTACCGAACCGACTTCTCGGTCTGGCCCGACGCCCGGGCGCTCGACGGCGTCACGACGCTGACGCTCGCCGGCGAGCGCGTCGAGTTCGAGGAGCGCGACATGCTGGCAGAGGAGCTCGCCGAGTTCGGCCGCTGCATCAGCGGCGAGGCGGAGCCCGAGACCGGCGCGGACGAGGGCCTGGCCGCACTCTCCGCAGTGCTGCAGGCGCTCGAGGCGCACGCGGAGGCCGTGGGCTGATGCGTGCAGCCCTCGTCGAGGCCGTCGGCTCCCCGCCGGTGGCGGCAGACTGGGACGAGCCCCCACGGGAGGACGGGACCGCGCTGGTGGCTGTCGAGGCCGCGCCGCTCAACCCCGTCGAGATCCGCGTCGCGGCGGGCCGCCATGCCAGGCGGCCGGAGCCTCCTTACGTCCCGGGCCTCGAGGGGGCCGGCACGGTCGTGGAGTCCGCGCGCCTCCCGGCCGGCACGCGGGTTCGGTTCGAGGGTGCTGCGCTGCCGGGTTTTGGCGCGCAGGGCACGCTCGCCGGCCGAGCCGTGGTCCCCGAGGAATCCATCGTGGAGCTCCCGGACGAGGTCGAGGCCGACTTCGCCGCGGCGCTCGGCGTTGTCGGTATCACGCACTGCTCGCGCTCGAGCGCGCCGCGCCGACCGGCGGCGAACGAGTGCTCGTCCTCGGCGCGACCGGCGCCGTCGGGCAGATGGCGGTGCAGCTGGCGAAGCTGATGGGGCAACGGGCTTGACCGGGCGGTTGGTCGGCCGGCCGCTTCGGCGCCGGGAGGATGAGCGCATCCTGCGCGGTGGGACGCGCTACCTCGACGACATCGATCCGCCCGGAGCGGCCCACGTCGCGTTCGTGCGAAGCCCGTTCGCGCACGCGCGTATCGGCGGCGTTGGCGTCCCCGACGAGCTCGATGGCGTGTTC
>JBKPBS010000071.1:0-12550 GCA_046726915.1 Actinomycetota bacterium | reverse complement strand
GCGCGTGACGAAGCCCGGCGGCACCGTCGCCGCCGCGATGTGGGACATCCCCGGCGGCGGGCTGCAGATGCTCTCGCACTTCTGGCGCGCTGCGCGCGAGATCGACCCGAGCGTCGCCGACGAGCAGCCGCGCGCCGGCGTGCGCGAGGGCGACCTCGTCGAGCGGTTCGGCCGCGCAGGCCTGCAGGGCGTCACCGGCGGCACGCTCGAGACGAGCGTCGACTACGCCGACTTCGACGACTACTGGGAGCCGTTCACCGGCGCCGCCGGTCCTGCCACCGGCGCCTTCTACGCCTCGCTCGACGATGCCGGCAAGGCGACCCTGCGCGCCACCGTGCGCGCCTCCCTGCCCGAGGGCCCGTTCACGCTGCCGGCGCGCGCCTGGCTCGCGCTGGGAACCGTTCCGGGCTTTAGCGCGACGATGTCCAATTGAGCTGCCCCCGCTGCCCGCGCCTCGAGACCGCAGCTCGAGCATCTCGACGAACGGGTAGCCGGTCGCGTCTGTATTGAACGAAACTGAGCAGTGGGTTCGGGCACCGCCGACGGCGAGCCGCGCTATCGCAATGCGCGACATGCAGAAGTCGTGGGTGGGCATCGCTGCGCGCGACGACGACCACCGATCCGCCGACCCTGACGATCGCGGTGTAGCTTGCCCCTCACCGACGACAGGAGGAGCGAATGTACGCACGTGTGGTCAGGTTTACGGACGTCGACCCAGACCACCTGGCCGGACGCCTTGCCGACATTGAGGGCAGTGAGGGTCCGCCCGTCGATATCCCGGCCAAGGGCATTCAGGTCCTGCACGACTCCGACCAGCGCACGGCAGTCGTCATACAGCTCTTTGAGACGGCCGACGACATGACGGCGGCGGAGGGGCCCCTCGACGAGATGGACCCGGGGGACACGCCGGGCACGCGGGCCTCGATCGACCGCTGCGAAATTAAGGCCGAACTCGGGGAGGGATGAGGGCCTCCCAACGCTCGGGCACCAGCACAACGCGGAAGCCGTCCGGATCCTCGAACGTCAGGCCGCGGGCGGCCCAGTAGGGATTGGCCGGAGTAACCGGCTCCGTCCCGATGCGAGCCGCGATCGCCTGCACGCTCGCATCGTCGCCCACGTAAAGCACCAGCAGCGACTCCGGATGCGGCGTTGGTGGGCTGTGGCGGCCGCCGGCGGTCAGCTCGAGGTGTGCCCCCGTCCCCGGTATGTCGAGGAAGACGCCGTCGTAGCCGTCGTGGTCGCGGAAGTGGCCGATCTCGGGTAGCCCCAAGCCGTTCCGGTAGAACGCGAGCACCTCGTCCAGACGCCCCGTGTGGCGCGCGACGCGCAGCTGCATGCGAGCCGCAAGGCTACGTCACGCCGTTACGCCGGCCGTCGATCAGCTCGTAGGCCAACCCGGTCGCCGTCGCGTAGACGAGATGGTGGAAGGCGTCGATGGCGATCTCCTGCTTTGGCCAGAACACCGAGGGCGGGGCGATCTCGAGCGCCGGCAGGGTGACCTGCGCGGCTCCGTAGATCGCCACGCCGTGGGCCGCGGTTGCCCGGCGCGGCGGCAAACCCGCGGCGGCCAGAAGTCCTCGCAACGCGCCCCAAGAAGTGCCGTAGCCCCAGTGCGAGAGGTCGTTGAAGCGTGCCTTCGCTCGCGCGTCCTCGAACTCCTTGATGCCGAGCATCTTCGCCGTCGCCCGGGCCGGCGCGGAGCTCGGCGCGCGGCCACGCAGCTTCGCCTCGAGCGTCGATGAGATGGTCATGGCGGCCGTGCCGGCCAGGCCCGCCGCGAGGCCCTTCCCCACCGAGCTGGCGACGTTTCCCACTGCGTTCATGCCAGCACCTCCTCGTGCTCTCGGGTCGTGATCTCCGGGGCGGCCGAAGCTCCGAGCCGCTCCAGCAGGTGGTCGCCCACGCGCAGCGAGTTCGCCATCGCCGTGAGTGCCGGGTTCACGGCGCTCGACGATGGGAAGAAGCTCGTGTCGACCACGTACAGGTTGTCGAGCTCGTGCGCCTTGCAGTTCACGTCCAGCGCCGAGCTGGCCGGGTCGTCCCCGAAGCGCACGGTGCCGCACTGGTGCGCCACACCCGCCAGCGGTATGCGCTGGTCCAGCACGAAGCGGCTCGGGATCGAGCTCTCCTGGCAGCCGAGGGAGCCGAGCAGCCCTTTCAGCTTCCCGAGCAGCCGCATGTGGGGCTCGAGGTTGTAGTAGCGCTTGTTGACGTGGATCTGCCCCGAGCGGTCCACGGTCACGCGGTTCGTCGGGTTCGGCAGGTCCTCGGTCGTCAGCCAGAAGTCGATCGCGTGCTTCGCGAGATAGTCGAGGGCCAGCTTCGGCGCGAACCAGGGCGCGCCCTCGCGCAGGATGTGGCGGTCCGACTTGGCGAGCATCTGGATGTGGCCGAGCGGCAGCTCGGAGTCGTCGGCGCCCCAGTAGTAGTCGTTCACGCCGAGCGTCTTCTGGAACTTGGTCGTATTCGGTGTCTGAGAGATCGCGATCACGCCCGAGTTGATGTGCGCCATGTAGTTGCGGCCCACCACGTCGGACCCGTTCGCGAGCCCATTCGGGTGCAGCTCCGACGCCGAGCGCAGCAGGAGCGCCGACGAGTTGATCGCGCCGCACGACACCACCACGACGTCGGCGCTGTAGCGCTCCTCGCGGCCGCGGCGGTCAACGACCACGTCGGTGACCGAGCCGCCGGCCGCGTCGGTGTCGAGCCGCGCCACGCGTGCGTGAGTCAGCATCGTCACGTTGTCGCGCTTCAGCGCCGGGCGCACGCACAGCACGTGCGCGTCGGCCTTGCCGTCGGCCAGGCACGGGAAGCCGTCGAAGCGGTCGCAGCGCACGCAGTTCCCGGCCTCCGGGTCCGCCTCGTTCAGGTCGATGCCGACCGGCAGGTGGAACGGGTGGTGGCCCGTGCGCTCGAAGTCGTCGGCGAGCTGCTGGATGCGCGGCTCGTGCGACACCGGCGGGTGCGGGAACGGGCTCGAGCGGAACGGCTCGGTCGGGTCCTCGCCCGCCTGGCCGTGCACGAGGTAGAGGCGCTCCGCCTCGCTGTAGTAGGGCTCGAGGTCGGCGTACGAGATCGGCCACGCCGGCGAGCTGCCGCCGTAGTGGTTCACCTGCTCGAAGTCGCGCTCGCGCAGCCGGAACAGGATCGCGCCGTAGAACTTGGTGTTGCCGCCCACGAAGTACTGCTGGTGCGGCTTGAACGGCTGCCCGTCGTGGTCGTCGATCCAGTCCTCGTCCGGCAGGTAGCGGCCCTTCGAAAAGACCTCTTCGCTGGACCAGTTCTCCGGCTCGCGCGGCAGGTAGCCGCCGCGCTCGAGGATCAGGATCCGCTTGCCGGACGGCGCGAGCTTGTGCGCCATCGTGCCGCCGCCGGCGCCGGTTCCGATGATGATCACGTCGTAGTGCTCAGAGGCCATTGTGCGAGTCCTCCTAGACGAGGGCGATCGGGGAAGTCCAGGCGCCGGTGGCGCCGCGCAGCTTCGGGTGGGTCAGGATCAGGCAGAACTCGCGCACGCCGGCCGCCGCGAGCTCGGAGGTGTCGAGGTTCTCGACGATGAAGACGCCGTGCTCGACGTTCAGGATCTGCGGCACCTCGAACGGGCGCTCGCGATCCTCGGCGGGCACCGGGCCGTAGCTCCAGGTGTCGCAGCCCGTGAGCGCGACCCCGCGCTCCGCGAGCCATGAGGCGACCGCGCACCCGGGACCGGGCTGCTCCGACAGGTAGCGTTCGGGGTCATCCCAGTGCGCGCCCCAGCCGGTGTGGAACAGCACCGCGTCACCCGGCGCCGGATCGATGCCGTCGAGGTCGGCGACCTCGATCACGTGCCCCGCTCGCGAGGCGTCGACCAGCCAGCCGCGCGTGACGATCTGCGGGACGGTCTCGACCCCGAGCTTCCGCACGCCGGCCGTGCCCGCGAGCTCCGCGACCGTCCAGCCGTTGTAGCCGCGGTCGTTCATCTGGAGATGGCTGAGCGCGTCTAGGTGCGTGCCGAGCTGCATCGTGCCGACGACCTGCTCCGTGATCCAGTTGACGTGCGCCTTGCCCACGCCACCGTTGTCGTTCGCGTGGTGGGCCGTCGTGACGAGTGTCTGCCGGAAGAAGCGGCCCGGGAATACCGGGACGTTCTGGTCGAGCACGCGGCCGAGGTCGAACAGGCACCCCTCGCGGACGAGGGCGAGCGCCTCGAGGCGCTTCGCCTCGTCCACGTGGTTCAGCATGCCGAGCTGATCCTCGGCCCCGAACGGGGAGGTCATTCCGACGACCATGGGGTGAGGAAGCTGGGGAAGAGCGTCAGGCCGCCGTCGACGAAGATCGTCTGGCCGGTGACGTAGGCCGCGTCGTCGGAGGCAAGGAACGCCGTGACGCCCGCCATCTCGTCCGCGTCGCCGGCGCGCTGCATCGGGATGTGCTCCTCGACCTGGCGGCGCTTCTCGGGGTCGTCGATCCAGGCGCGGTTGATCGGCGTGACCGTCGCGCCGGGGCCCACGCCGTTCACGCGAATCCCGCGGCCCGCGTACTCGAGCGCCAGCGTGCGGGTGAGGTTCTGCATACCGCCCTTGCTGGCCGAGTAGCCGATGTAGCTCGGCTTCGGGATCAGCTGGTGGACGCTCGAGATGTTCACGATCGAGCCGGGCTTGTCCTCCGCCAGGAAGTGGCGAATGGCCTCGCGGGCGCATAGGAAGGAGCCGCGCAGGTTCACGGCGAGCACGCGGTCGAAGTCGTCGCTCGAGAGCTCCTCCGTGGGACGCGAGATTTGGATGCCCGCGTTGTTGACGAGGACGTCGATGCCGCCGAGACCCTCGACCGCGTCCGCGACCATGCGCACCACGTCGCCCTCGTTCGAGACGTCGCCCTGCACGAGCACGTCCTTGACGCCGGCGCGCTGCACGCTCGCGACGCAGGCGTGCACCTGCTCCTCGGTCTCGGCCGCCTCCTCGGGCTGGCGCAGATAGTTGATCGCGACGTTCGCGCCGTACTCCGCGAACCGCACCGCGATCGCCTGGCCGATGCCCGAGCTGCCGCCCGTCACCAGCACGTTCTTGCCCTCGATGCCGCGCAGTCCCTTGGTCCGCGGCTCGTTGCTCGCCACTGCGTTTGCCATTTCGTTCCTCCTGGCCTCAGGTGTCTCCGGGTAGTGCGCCGAGCGGCGCTGGTGTTACAGAGCTCCGTGACCGATCGGGTCCGGGCCCGGGCGCGCCGCGCAGGAGCGTCAGCCCGAGCAGCGGGAAGACGAGCACCGACAGCAGGCCCGCGCCGATCAGCGCGGCGCTCTCGGCCGCGTCGAGCAGACCCAGCTCGAGACCGATCGCCGTCGCGGCGACGATGAACGGCAGCGAGGTCGCCTGGAGGATCCCCGCCACGAGCGTGCGGCGCCCGTCCAGCAGGCGCCGGTAGAGCAGCGCCGGCACGCCGCGCACGATCAGGAGCGCAATCAGGAACACCGGCACCATCGCCAGGTTCGAGGCCTTGGCGACCAGCGCGTCGAGGTCGAATCGCACGCCGCTCGTCACGAAGAAGACGGGGATGAAGAACCCGAACCCCATCGCCTCGAGCTTCCTGCGGAAGTCCGGGTGCGTCATGACCTCGTCGCGGTCGAGCAGCGAGATGATCGCCCCTGCTATGAACGTGCCGAGGATCACCTCGAGGCCGAGCTCCTCCGCCACCGCGGCGAAGCCGACGAACAGGACGATTGCCGCACGGATGCGGATCTGCGCCGTCGTGTCCTGAAGCCGCAGCAGGTCGCCGCGGATGAGCATCGAGCGCTCAGCGCCGCGCACGGTGAAGAACACAACGGCGGCCAGTGCGAGCAGCGCGCCCAGGAGCAGGAGCGTCGAGCCGACGCCGCCCTCGCCGGAGAAGAACAGCGTGAGCAGGATGATCGCGCCGAAGTCGGCGATCGACGCCGCGGACACGATCAGCTGCCCGAACGGCGTGGAGATCTCGCCCGAGTCCTTCAGCACCGGCACGATCACCCCGAGCGAGGTCGCGCAGAGGATGATCGCGACCAGCAGCGGCGTCTCGACCAGGCCCGCGGCGGACAGCCCGAGGCCCACGATCACCGCTATCCCGAACGAGACCGCGAAGCCGAGCGCGGTGAGGCGCAGGACCTGCCCGCGCAGCTTCTCGAACTCGATCTCGAGCCCGGCGAGGAAGAGCACGAAGCCAAGGCCAATCAGGGCGACGACCTCGATCGCCTGGTCCACCTCCACGATCCCGAGCAGCGACGGGCCGATGACGATGCCGGCGACGATCTCGAGCACCACCGAGGGGAGGCGCACGCCAGGGAAAAGGCCGAGCACGAACGGTGCCGCGAAGGCCACCGCCACGACGATCAGCAGGTCGGTGAGGGACGGCATCGTCAGACCGCCGCCGCAGTCGCGCCGGCCACGACCTCGGGCCCGGCTTCCGTGAGGACGAACGTCTCCTCCGCCTTCGCCCCTGTGATGGACGGGTTCCACGCGAAGGCCTGCCCCAGCTGAATCGCGTGGCCGGTGGCGGGGGTGGCGATCAGCTCGCGCGATGCGTAGCCCGTCAGGCCGCCCTGGTGGTGGAGCCGCCACTCGTCTGGAAAGCCGGCGTCGGCGTAGAAGCGCCGGCAGTCTGCGAAGGCCTCGGCCAGCGTCCGGCCCGGACGCGTGGCCTCGTCGCGCATCCGCACGAGAATCTCCTCGCACGCGCGCACGCGCCGCGCGAGCTCGAGATCGGGCTTCTCGAGCTCGACGATCCGCGTCAGGTTCGCGTAGAGGCCGCCACGCTCGGCCGACGCGACCAGCATCGCGCGCCGCTCGAACTGGGCGCCCACCGGCACCGGGTGGCGATGCTGCGCGATCCGCTCGTCGGCGGCGGCCAGGAGGACTGTTGCGGTCAGGCCTCTGCGGCGGCACGCAAGAGTGAGCTCGCCGGCCGCCTCGTGCTCGCTCATGCCCGGTTCCACCGCGGACGCGGCCTCGTCCATCGCGGCGCTCAGGTCGCGCCCGATGCCGCGAAGGCTCTCGATCGCGTCGGGGTCGAGCGTGCGGCGGAGCTGTGCGATGTCGTCGGAGACGTCCACCGTGCCCGGCAATCCGAGGTCGCTGGCGACGCGCGCGCCCCCCACGATCTCGCGCACCGCGGCGTCCCGATCCTCGTGCCAGGGGTACTCGACCACCTCGAGCCCGGGCGTCTGCTCCGAGCGCATCCTCGGTGCCTCGATGGTGCTCGTGAGGACGAGCTGTGAGTCGCGCCCGACGATCAGATCCGCGACGCCGTCCGGGGCCGTGTGGTCGACCTTGCTGTCGGCGCCGCCCGTGTACCACGCGAAGTTCGCGGGCCGCCGGAGCACGACCGCGTCGATCCCATGGCGTTCCATCAGCTCGCGAAGCCGTTCGTAGCGGTTCATGCGCTGTAGTCGTCGGCAGGCCCCAGTCGTTACGAGCGATACTGGGCCAGTGTCGACACCGATCGTCGAGCTGACGCACCGGGCGTTCGAGGCGATGAACCGTCGCGACCTGGACTGCTGGTCGCGCACTGCGATCCCGGCGTCGAGATGCACATGCGAGGGGTCGCGGCCGAGCCCGTGCTGTAGGGAGCGGGGTCGACGTCGAGGCTCGTACCGCTGCACCTACCGGCTGCGCGACGGCACGCTCACCGAGCTGCGGTCGTACGGCGACGTCGCCGAGGGGCTCGCCGGCGCCGGCCTCGATCCGTAGGGCTCAGCTCGCGCTCGACCTCGTCGACCAAGTCCAGGTGGAGTTGAAGGAGCCGGCGCAGGAAGCCGACCACCATCAGCAAATAGGGCTCGCGGTGCGGGAGCCGGTGAGCGCTCTCCTCCGCCTCGTCCAGCCGCCACCACATGTCGGCGATGTCGTCGCGCAGGGTCGCCAGGCTCTCGCGTGTGACCCCCTCTCCCACCAGGTCGCACATCAGGAGCCGGAGCAGCGGATCGCTCTTCACCGGCGGGAAGCGGACGGGTGTGCGCGCATGCTCTCGGAGCGCCTCGAGCCCCGCCTCGGTCAGCGTGTAGACGGTCCGCTCCCGCGTCTTGCCCGGCTCTTTGCGCGCGCTCAGGTAGCCAAGCTTCGCCAGCCGCTTCGGCTCGGTGTAGTACTGGCTCTCGCCGGCCCAGGCCAGCATCCGGCCGCGCTTGGCGAGGCGGAGCAGATCGTGCGCCCCGGCGCCCTCCCGTCCGACGAGGGCGAGGATCTCGTATGAGAAGAGGCTGAGCTCGGTGCTGGCCATGTAACGAAATCGCTCCCGCGGCTTGACAAAGCTATGTAACATAGATCATTAAGCCTATGAATCATAGGCTAACGAGAGGAGGCGAACATGTCTTCAGGTACTCCGCCGACTGACACGGCCCAGGGCACTGGAAGCGCGGCTCGCTGGGGACCGCTCTGGGGCGCGCGGCCCGACGACTGGGCGTACAGCGAGGAGCAGCAGGTCCCCACCTACGAGGCCGCGCTGGAGCGCGTGCAGCTCGACCCGGGCCAGCTCGTCCTCGACATCGGCTGCGGCGCCGGGGTCTTCCTGGGCCTCGTCGCCGAGCGCGGCGCGACGCCCTTTGGCCTCGACGCCTCCGAGGCGCTGATCGCTGCGGCCCGGGCACGCGTGCCGAACGCAGACTTGAGCGTCGGCGACATGGAGGCACTCCCCTACGAGGGCGACAGCTTCGACCTCGTCACCGGCTTCAACTCGTTCTTCTTCGCGACCGACATCGTGGCCGCCCTTCGCGAAGCGGGACGCGTCGCGAAGCCCGGCGCACCGGTGGTCATCCAGGTCTGGGGCCCGCACGAGCGGAACGAACTCGAGGCCATGAAGGCGATCGTCCGCCCGTTCTTCCCGCCGCGGCCGGCGGACGCGCCCGTCGAGCCGGACTACTCAGAGGCCGGCGTGCTGGAGGCGCTCGCGAGCGAGGCCGGCCTGACGCCCGAGGACGCCTTCGACGCGATCTGGACTTCCGTCTATCCGGACGAGGACACACTCGGACGCGCGATGGTCGCGCCCGCGGGCATCGCCGAGCTCGTCGGCCCGGCACGTGAGGACGAGCTGAAGGCGGCGATCGTCGAAGGGCTGGCGCCGTATCGCGCGGACGACGGCAGCTACCGGCTGCGGAACGAGTACCACTTCCTGATCGCCCGCGCCTGACCTCTGCCGAGGGGTCAGGTGGGCCCTCGCAGCAGCTCGATGCGCTCGTAGTGCTCCCGGCTGCTCGTCCATCACGGGCCAGCCCTTGACTTGAACCGCACTTCAACGCCGATGGTAGGTCGCGCACGGTCAATTGCACAACCACCGAAGGAGGTATCCATGACCGTCAAGACCACCGCTTCATTCGATGTGGCGACGTTCAAGCGCACCTACGAGGAGTGGGACATAGACGCGCTCCTCGCCCTGTACGCGGACGACGTCGAGCTGATCCAGATCGACCGGGACCACCCGCCGAGCGCGCCACGCACCCGCCATGGCAGCGACGTCCTCCGCGGGATGCTCGAGCACTGCGCCGGCGCGGGCGTCGTGGCGACGGTCGACAACACGATCGCCGACGGAGAGCGCGCCGCGGCGACGATCACGTGCACGTTCCCCGGCGGGCGCAGAGTCCTTGCAAACGCGATCCTCGAACTCGAGGACGGCCGCATCGTCCGCGAGCTCGACGTGCTGTCCGGCGACCCGAAGGGAGCGTGAGCGCGATGAGGCGAAGCGTCATTGGCATTGCCTGCGCCGCCGTCGCCCTCGGCGGAGTGTCGGGCCCCGCCTCGGCTAGCCCGGCGGCGAGCGCGAGCTGCGTCGGGATCATCACGAGCGCTGAGGCGACGCAGCTCCCGCCTGGCTCCGTCGGCGACGAGGTCTCCGGCCTCGCGAGAAGCGTGCCGCGGCTCGGAGAGACGCTCGTCGGCCCGCTCGCCAAGGAGCATGGCGGCAATTGCGCCTAGGCGCCCGACCATAGAGACTCGCAATCAAGCATCCAGAAGGAGGAAGTCATGCCGAAGGCATCCAAGGACAGCGCTTCCGAGCACGAGACGGTCGAGGGCTACGAGGGCCACTTCGAGCACTTCGACGGCGGCTGGACGGTCGGCTTCGAGGCGTACTCGCAGGACGCGGACCTCGCCCCGTTCTTCAAAGGGCTCCCGAATGACGAGTGCCAGTGCGAGCACATGGGCTACGTGATCAGGGGGAAGGTCGGCTTCCGCTCGGGCGGCAACGAGGAGCTGTTCGAGGCGGGCGACGCGTACTACGTCGGCCCGAGCCACACACCGATCCTGTACGCCGGCACCGAGGTGGTCGAGTTCAGCCCGACCAAGGAGCTCGGCGAGACCATGGAGGTCGTGACGAAGAACATGGAGCAGATGGAGGCATCCGCCTGAGCCGGTCGGGAGCCGTCAGCGGTGCTTTGGGTTCGGGCCCGCCTAAGCCGTCGTCGAGATAGCTCGGGCCGGGCCCGCCCCTCGCCGAGCCAGCCGGCGTGGGCCTGAGGGGCACCGTGAAGCCGAGGTGCCCGACCGAGGATGGCCCTTGACGCCGAGGCCGCCTCGCACCTCCAGCGCGGGGGCCACGACGTCCGGGTGCCCCTTCGGTGCCCAAACCCCCGTGAACTCGCGTGAAACCGCGGGGAATCGAAAGACGACCCTCAGACCTTAGAACGTGCTCATTTGCAGCGAAATCGCGGCGTGAACGGGGACCACACGTACTGCTTGCCATGCAGAAGGTCGAGGGTTCGAATCCCTTCAGCCGCTTCCGAGAAGGCCTGCGTTTGCAGGTCTTTTTCGTGCGGGCAGTCGGCTGGTGTGGTTGCGTCGACGGGTAGTCATCGGGTAGTGGCGGCGAGGCGCGCCAGAAAGCGCCTTGTTTGCAGGCGTTTGTAGGCACTCGAACCTTTGACCTTTTGCGGCGTTCACCTGGCTCGCGACAGGGTCGCCGACGACGGCGGGTTCGAAGCGGCGATCACCCACCCGCCGACCTGTTCGCGCGCCGGTAGGCGTTTACCCGCGTTTACCGGACGTGTGGCAGCCCTGCAACCGGCTGCGGCGACCGTGTGTCTCGAACTGGCCGCACCGGGTGGCTAGGAGAAGGAGGCAGACATGCGACGCACTCAGCTCATCACCACCGCCGCCCTCGTGGCGGCCTGCGCCGTGCCGGCCGCGGCGGCCGCGCAGAGCCAGGACCTGCGGTCCCCCGACGCGCGCGACGCAGCCGCGGCCGCGCAGGCGCAGAGCTACCAGGATCTGCGCTCGCCGGACGCGCGCGACGCGGGCCGCCCGGCGGAGACGCGCCAGTACTCCGACCTGCGCTCGCCGGACGCGCGTGACGCCGGCCAGGCGGCTCAGGTGACCCAGGACCTGCGCTCTCCCGACGCCCGTGACGCCGGACGGCCCCCGGTCGAGGTCCCGACGCCGGTCGTGGAGATTCGCGAGGTGCCGGGCAACGGGTTCGACTGGGGCGACGCCGGCATCGGAGCGGCCGGACTGCTCGCGCTGCTCAGCATCACCGGCGGGGTCACGCTGATGGCCCTTGGACGCCGGCGCCGGCGCGGCTCGGAGGTGCCGGCTCACTGAGCCGGCGGCCGACTACCGCCCAGCCCTGCTCCACCCGAGGGGACGGCGCCGCCGGCGCCGTCCCCGATCGGGGTTTCCCCGCGATAGAGCGGGCGATGGTACGGTCGATTCGGACTCGCAGGAGCGCCCAATGAAGGCAGCGTTCACCCCTGGCACCACTTTCGCGAACTATCGCGTCGAGTCGCTCCTCGGACGCGGCGGGATGGGCGTGGTCTACCTGGCGAGGGACCTCTCGCTGGACCGCCCTGTCGCGCTGAAGCTGATCGCGCCAGAGCTCGCGGACGACGAGCAGTTCCGTGCCCGCTTCCTGCGTGAGCCGCGCCTGGCGGCGTCGCTCGACCACTCCAACGTGATCCCCATCTACGAGGCCGGGGAGCACGAGGGCCAGCTCTACCTGGCGATGCGCTTCGTCGAGGGCAGCGACCTAAAGACGCTGCTCGAGCGGGAGGGCACGCTGAGCCCGGAGCGGACGCTGGCGATCCTCTCGCAGGTGGCTGGCGCCCTCGACGCGGCCCATCGGCGGGCGCTCGTCCATCGCGACATCAAGCCGGCGAACGTGCTCCTCGACGAGGACGAGCACGTCTACCTGACCGACTTCGGGATCACCAAGCAGCTCGGCGGAGCGTCCACGGACACCGGCCGACTCGTGGGCACGCTCGACTACCTGGCGCCCGAGCAGATTCGCGGCGACCCCGTCGACGGCCGCACCGACTGCTACTCACTCGCGTGCGTGCTCTATGAGTGCCTGGCCGGCAAGCCTCCGTTCCGGCGCGCCACCGAGGCGGAGACCATGTGGGCCCACATGCAGGACGAGCCGCCGCCGCTGCGCGGCCGCGCGCGGCTGGACGCGGTGCTGCGCAAGGCGCTCGCGAAGGACAGGGAGCACCGCTACGGCAGCTGCAGCGAGCTGATCGAGGCCGCCGCCGCCGCGCTCGGCGTGGCGGCGCCCCGCACCACGGCTCGTGCGGCGCGCAGGCGGGCCCGGCGCCCTGGCGTCCTGCTCGTCGCGGGCGGCCTCCTCC
>JBKPBS010000070.1:0-13871 GCA_046726915.1 Actinomycetota bacterium | reverse complement strand
AGCGGCGAGGATGCGCTCTGGATGGCGACCTCGGCGCCGTATGACGCGGTCGTGCTCGACGTCATGCTGCCGGGGATCGACGGGTTCGAGACCTGCAGGCGGCTGCGCGACGACGACGTCTGGACGCCGGTGCTCCTGTTGACCGCGCGCGACTCGGTCGAGGACCGCGTGGCGGGCCTCGACGGCGGCGCCGACGACTACCTGACGAAGCCGTTCTCGTTCGCCGAGCTGTCGGCGCGGCTGCGCGCGCTGGTGCGCCGCGGCATGAAGGAGCGCCCCGCTGTCCTCGAGGTCGGGAGCCTGCGGCTCGATCCGGCCACGCGACAGGCATGGCGCGGCGGTGAGGCGATCGAGCTCTCGGCGAAGGAGTTCGCGCTGCTGGAGGCGTTCATGCGCCGTCCCGGCGAGGTGCTCAGCCGCCTCGACCTGCTCGAGCACGCATGGGACTTCGGCTACGAGAACCGCTCGAACGTGATCGACGTGTACGTGCGCTACCTGCGTGAAAAGGTCGACCGCCCCTTCGGCGTGAAGAGCATCGAGACCGTGCGCGGCGTGGGCTACCGGCTGCGCGACGACGGAGGCGCGACCTGAGCCGGCTGCCGATCAGGATCCGCCTCACGCTCGCATTCACCGCGGTGATGGTCGTCGTGCTAGTGGCCGTTGGGCTGTTCGTCTACTCACGCGTGGGCTCGGACCTCGACGCCGCGCTCGACACGTCGCTCCGGACGCGCGCCGACGACCTCGCTGCGACCGCGGCGAGCGCCGCCGGAGCGACCGCCGACCAGGGCCGGCTCGTTGCGCGCGACGAGAGCCTCGCCCAGGTGATCGGCCCGGACGGAAGCGTCGAGTACGCGAGCCCGGGCCTCGGGGGAAGTCCGCTGCTCGCGGGCAGGGAGCTTGCGCGCGCGCGGCGCGGGGCCGTGTTCATCGACCGCGACGCCGTGGCCCGCTTCGACGAGCACGTGCGCCTGCTCGCCCGGCCGGCGGACGGGCGGGTGGTCGTTGTCGGCGCCACGCGCGAGGACCGCGAGGAGGCGCTCGCGTCGCTCGGCAGCGTGCTGCTGGTGGGAGGCCCGGTTGCGCTGCTGCTCGCCGCGCTCGCCGCGTACGGTGTCGCCACCGCCGCCCTGCGGCCGGTGAACGCGATGCGGAGCGAGGCGGCCGAGATCTCCCGCCTCGGCAGCGGCAGGCGGCTGCCCGTGCCGCCGGGAGGCGACGAGCTCGCGCAACTCGGCGGCACCCTGAACGAGATGCTGGAGCGCCTGGAGCGCTCGACGGAGCGGGAGCGCGGCTTCGTCTCCAGCGCGAGCCACGAGCTGCGCACCCCGCTGGCGCTGCTGAAGGCCGAGCTCGAGCTGGCGCTGCGCGAGGGCCGCACGCCCGAGGAGCTGCGCGAGGCCGTGGCCTCGGCCGCGGGCGAGAGCGACCGGCTCGTGCAGCTAGCCGAGGACCTGCTGGTCCTCGCCCGCGCGGACGAGGGCCGGCTGCCGGTGCGCCCGGAGCCGCTCGATGCTGGCGAGCTGCTCGCCACCACTGCCCGGCGCTTCGAGGCGCGCGCGTCCGAGTCCGGGCGCGAGCTGCGCGTGGAGACCACCGACGGGGTCGCCGTCCACGCGGACCGCCTGCGCGCTGAGCAGGCGCTCGCCAACCTCGTGGACAACGCGCTCCGCTACGGCGAGGGGTCCGTGGAGCTGCTCGCGGAGCGCGCCGGCGCCGGCGTGCGCCTCCACGTGCTGGACCGCGGCCCGGGCTTCGACCCGGCGCTTGACGGCCGCGCCTTCGACCGCTTCACCCGCGGCGACCGCGCCCGCTCGCGCGGCGGCACCGGCCTCGGGCTCGCGATCGTGGACGCGATCGCGCGCTCACACGGACACAGCGCCGGCGCCGGGGAGCGCGACGGCGGCGGCGCGGACGTGTGGATAGAGCTGCCCGGCTCTCACTCGGATCTCATTCGCGGTGCCTAAGAAGCTGTCTCAAAAGGGGTCTGCCGGACCGTGCCGAACCTTCCGGGTGAGGTGACATAACCCCGAGCTGGAGGTGGCCGGTGGCCGCATCGGTTTGGGCGGTTCGCGACGAGCTGTGGGAGGTCTTTTGGGAGTTCCTTCCGCCGCGAGAGCCGCAGCGGACCGGGCGTCCGCGGATCGACGACCGGGTCGCCTTCAACGCCGTTGTCTACGTGCTCGTGACCGGGATCGCCTGGCGCCACCTGCCGCCGGAGCTGGGCTGCTCGCCGGCGACCGCGCATCGACGACTCCAAAACTGGGAGCGCCAGGGCATCTGGCAGCGTCTGCACCGCGAGCTGGTTCGACGCCTCAACGAGGCGGGACGCCTCGACTGGTCGGCGGGGGTAATCGACGGAAGCCAAGTGCGCGCGCTGCAAGGGGGGCTTGACCGGGCCCTCACCGGTCGACCGTGCCCGGACGGGCTCCAAGCACCACCTGCTGTGCGATGCAACGGGCGCGCCGCTCGCGTTCTCGCTCACGGGCGGCAACCGAAACGACGTCACCCAGCTTTTGCCGCTGATCGACGGGATCGAGCCGGTAAAGGGCAGGCGCGGTCGCCCGCGTCAGCGCCCCGATCGGCTCTTGGCAGACCGCGCCTATGACCACGACAAGTACCGACGCGAGCTGCGGGCACGCGGCATTCAGCCGGTGATCGCCCGCCGTGAGACCGAGCACGGCTCCGGGCTCGGCCGCGGGCCCTGGGTGGTGGAGAGAACCTTCGCCTGGCTGCACGGCTTCCGGCGCTTGCGGATCCGCTATGAGCGGCTCCCCGAGCTCCATCAGGCGTTTCTCGACCTCGGCTGCGCGGTGATCTGCCTGCGGATGCTCGGCTGGCAGTAGGCGGCGAGCTACTCGTCGAGGGACTCGCGGCCGTATTGGTCGGGGATCTGCCCCCAGCCCCAGATCGGCACCGGACGATCGGGAATCGGGCCGTATTCCTCGGCCGGATCGACCTTCTCGGGGAGGACGCGGCAGCGATGGCGCCAGTCGTCGCCGAAGTCGAAAACGAACTCGAACTCGTCGCCCGGCTTCAACTCGCGCGCCACCTTGAGCTTGGCCTGGTCCTCCCATTCGAGATCCGGCGCGTAGTCGTCGCTCGGATAGCCGATCCGCCGTCCATCGGCGAGTTCGAACTCGTGCAGGTGCGAGAGGTCCCAACGGGCGAAGGCGGCGTTGATCGCCTCGCCGAGCTGGCCGAAGCTGTGGGACGGGCCGACGATCATCGTCCGGCCCGGAGACGGCTTGAGCTCGATCCCCCTTCCGCTCACCAGCTCAACCCGGATCTGCAGCCACGTCCGCGCCACCGCGCAGCAGCCTACTCAGCGCGTTTTGAGACAGCTTCTAAGGGCGAGGGCGGGTAGCCCTACTTCGGCGACCCGCTCGGCTCGCCGCTGAGCGCGATCTCGCCCGTGATGACGATCTCGCGCTCCAGGCCGTCGACGGTCACGACGGCGCGCGCCTCGAGCGTCTCGTCGCCCTGGAGGCGCCCTCCGTCGATCTGCTCGCGCACGGCCAGCTCGATCTCACGCTGCGACGTGACGCCCAGCTTCTTCAGGAAGCGCCGGACCGACAGGTTGAAGGCCTCTTCGTCCATCAGTCCGGGATCAGGCCCTCGCCGTTGAACTCGCCCTTGGCCTCCTCGAAGGAGATGTCGCGCGGGGGCAGGATCACGTCGGACTCGACCAGCTCGTCGTCGTTCACCGCATTGCCGTCGCTCGCCACGAGCTCGAGCATCTGGCTCCAGAGCTCCTTGAAGCCTGTCTCGTCGCCCTGCTCGACGGCACTCACGGCGCGGTTGTCGAGCTCGTTCAGCCGCTCGGCGTCCTCGTCGGGCAGGTTGAACTGGCCCTCGCCAGAGATCCGGACGATCACGCCTTCTCCTCCTCCCCCTGCTCGAGCGCCGGCGAGTCGCCGCCGCCCGGGCCGAGCTCGGCCTTCATCTTGGCCAGCTCGTCGTCCACCTGGGCGCCGCTCGTCAGCTCCGCGAGCTGACGGTCGAGGTCGTCCTGGCCCGAGCCGAGCGCGGTGATGTCGTCGAACGCACCGGCCTTCTCGAGCTCCTCGACCGCGGACGCGCGGGCGCGCATCGTCTCCGTCTTGTCCTCGGCGCGCTGCATGGCGAGGCCGAGGTCGGCCATCTCCTCGCCCACACCGTTGGCGGCCTCCGAGATCCGGACCTGGGCCTCCGCGGCGGAGTACTGCGCCTTGATGACCTCCTTCTTCGTCCGGAACTGCTCGATCTTCTGGCGGAGGCGCTGCTCGTTCGCGGTCAGCTGCTCCTGCTGGCCCTCGAGCTCCTTGATCTGCGTGTCGAGCGACTGCAGCTCGGTCTGAGCGAGCGTCTTGCGCTCGAGCGCCGTCCGGGCGAGGTCCTCACGACCCTGGGCGAGTGCCTGGCGCGCCTGAGTGTCGAGCTTCACGACCTGCTGCTCGAGCTTCTGCGACTGCATCTGAAGGCGCTTCTTCGACGTCACGACGTCGGCGATGCCCTTCTTCACGTTCTGAAGCAGCTCCGTCTGCTTCTGGTAGCCGTAGTCGAGCGTCTCGCCCGGATCCTCGGCCCGGTCGAGCATCCTCGAGATCTTCGCCTTCACCACCGTTGACATGCGACCTGCAAGCCCTGGCATGTCTCCTCCTCATCTCAGACGCGTTCAGTCGGGCCAAGAGTAGTCTGCGGGCCCGAGTGGAGCCACGTGCCCCGTCCGCATCGAGCTCAATCCTCAGTCGCTGGATGGGAATCGCGGACGCGAACAACGCGGGCAACGTGCACGGCGGCTTGATCATGCACCTCTGCGACGAGGTGGCCGGGATCGCGGCCGTGCGCCACTCGGGCACCCGCGTGGTGACCGCCGGGATGGACCGGATGAACTTCCGGCATCCGGTCTTCGTGGGCCAGCTGGTGACCGTCAAGGCCACCGTGAACGCGGCCTGGCGCACCTCCATGGAGGTGGGCGTGCGCGTGGAGTCCGAGAACGTGCGGACCGGCGAGGTGCTCCACACCTCGACCGCCTACCTCACGATGGTCGCGCTGGACGACGACGGCAACCCGACCGGGGTGCCGCCGATCGACCCCCAGACGCCCGACGAGGCGAGGCGGGCGCGCGAGGCACAGCTGCGTCGCGACACCCGCCTCGCCGAGCGGCAGCGGATCGAGGAAGAGCGCGCCGCTCAGAGCGAGCGCTGATAGCTCTCCAGGGCCTTCAGGGCGAGCCACGCCCCGAGCGCGGCGAAGCCGGCGAGCAGCCCGGCTCGCGTGACGACGACGTCGAAGCCGCCCTCGCCGAGCGCCGCGGCGCGACCGGCCTCGACCGCCCACTCGACCGGGTTGAAATTCGCCAGCGACTCCATCCAGCCGGGCATCAGCCCGGGCGCAATGAGCGTCGAGCTGATGAAGGACAGCGGCAGCTGGAGGAACGTCAGCGTCGCGATCAGCGTCTCCTCCTTGCGCGCGACGAGCGCGAAGGCGAGCGACAGCGACGCGAACGCCGCCGAGATCAGCGCCGCGATCCCGATCAGCCCGGCGACGCCGAGCACGCCGTTGTCGAAGCTGGCCCCGGCCAGCAGGGCGATCCCGACCATGATCAGCGACTGGATGATCATCGTGATCGTCTGCTGCGCCACGCGCCCGGCCATCAGCGCGGTACGGCTGATCGGCGACGTGAGCAGGCGGTCGGTCACGCCCCTGTCGAGGTCCTCGAGCAGGCCCATGCCGGTCCAACCGGCCGAGAAGAACGCGGTCATGATCACGATTCCCGGCGCGAGGAAGACGATGTAGTCATCGCTGCCGAAGCCCGGCAGGTCGGCCACAGACTGGAACAGCGCGCCGAACAGGAGCAGCCAGATCACCGGCTGCACGAGGCTCACGGCGATCCACCACGGCTGCCGCCAGAGCTGGCGCAGGTGCGTCGCGGTCATGTAGCGGGTGTGCGCGAGGGCTGTCATCGGTTGTCCTCCGTGTGGTCGTCCTGATCCGCCTCGCCGAACGTGCGGCCGGCGTGGCGCAGGTAGACGTCGTCGAGCGAGGGACGCGCGACCGTCACCGACGCGACCGCCACGCCGTGAGCGTCCAGCGTCGACAGCACCGCGGGCACGGCGCGTGCGCCGTCGTCGGCGCGGGCACGCAGCACGCGCCCGTCGATCGTCACCTCGCGGAGCCCGGCCACCCGGTCGAGCCCGGGAAACCATGGCTGCGCACCGGGCACCGCCCGGTGCTTGCCCGAACGGCCCGCGCCGTTCAGCTCGCTCTCGAGCTCGACCTGGACGGCGTCGCCGCGCAGCTCGCGCTTGAGCGAGTCGGGCGAGCCGCTCGCCACGACGCGGCCGCGGTCGACGATCGCGAGGTCGGCCGCGAGCCTGTCGGCCTCCTCCAGGTAGTGGGTGGTGAGCAGGACCGTGATGCCATCGTCGCGGCCGAGCCGCTCGATCTCCTGCCACATGTCGGCGCGGACCTCGGGGTCCAGGCCGGTCGTGGGCTCGTCGAGGAACAGGACGCGCGGCCGGTGTACCAGCGCGAGCCCGATGTCGAGCCGCCGCTCCATGCCGCCCGAGAAGGTGCGGACGATGCGGTCGGCCGCCTCGGCCAGGCCGAAGCGGTCGAGCAGCTCATGGATGCGGCGCTCGAGCTCCGCCCCGCGGAGGCCGTGCAGCCTGCCGCTGAGGCGCAGGTTCTCGCGCGCGGTGGCCTCGCGGTCGGCGCCGCCGCGCTGGGCGACCACGCCGATCGTGCTGCGCACCTGCTCGGGCTGCGAGCGGACGTCGTAACCCGCGACATGGGCGCTGCCCTCATCGGCGCGCGCGAGCGTGGTGAGGATGCGCACAGCCGTGGACTTGCCGGCGCCGTTGGGACCGAGCAGGCCGAAGACCGTGCCCTCCTCGACCGCGAACGAGAGCCCGTCGAGCGCTCGGACGTCGCCCGGATACTCCTTGACGAGGTCCTCCGCTCCTATCGCAATGCTTGCCATTCGTGAACTCCTGACGTAAGATCCTTCGAACTCCGTAGTATTTAATCATCGAAAGTTTCGAATGTCAAATGATCGACCCCAGATCGTGACGGAGTGGGCTCGGGGCCTGAGCGAGGAGCGCACTGCCCTGCTCCAGGAGCTGATCCGCGTGAACCGGGCCTACCAGGCGGCCGTCGAGAAGATGGACGAGGCCTTCGGCAGGCTGCTCGGCGTGAACCGAACGGACGGCCGCTGCCTCGACGTGATCGACCAGCGCCCCGGGCTGACGGCCGGCGAGCTCGCGGTGGCGGTGGGGCTGAGCCCCGGGGCGGTCACAACCGTCCTGGACCGTCTCGAGCAACGCGGCTTTGTGACCCGAACGCGGGATCCCGACGACCGCCGCCGCGTGACGCTGAAGCTGACCCCGGAGGCCAACCGGCTGGCCTGGGAGGCCTACGGCCCGCTCGGGGAGATGGGCGGGCCGATGATCGGCGAGCTGTCGGACAAGGAGCTCGAGGCGGTGATCCGGTTCCTCCGCGGCGGCACCGAGATCAACGAGCGGCGGGCGACGGAGATCCTGGCCGAGGCGGACGAACGGCAACGACAGCATTGAGGAGGTCGACCGTCCTGGTTAAGGCGCCATATGGCAGCTCTATCCAGGACGGTCCCTCTCCTCAATGCCGTAGTTCGTCCCGACGAGGCGAACTAGGCCGGCTGCCCCTCCGGCTCCTCGAGCTGGCGCCACTCCGTGAACTTGCCCTTGCGGATCGTGTAGCGCACGCGCACCAAGCCGCTGCACGCTCCTCCCGGACCGGCGCGCAGACGAAAGGTCGCGAGCACGTGGTGGGCGTGTCCGCTCCCCTTGAGCCGGATCAGGTCGGCGCGACAGGGCAACGAGGCGTTGAACGCAAAGGCATCCGACTTCGTCCTCAGCCGGTACGGCCGGCCCTGATCGATCAGCGCACCGGGCGCGAAGTAGTACGCCGCCTGCTCGTAGTCCTGCCGCTCGAGCGCCAGCAGCCAGCCGCGAATGACACGCCCGTCATAGGAGTGCAGCGGATCCGGCTTCTTCGGCTCGTCGGGCGACGAGTCACAGCCGGCCGGCGCGATCAGCGCCAGCACGACGAAGGCAAGGCCGGCCTGGCGCACACCGGCAAGCGTACGCCGCACGGGCGTCCGCGCGGCCCGGTTTGGCGCGGCGGCGCTCGTGCCGCTGTCCAATCGGGATACTGGGCGGGCCATGTCGCAAGAAGACGTAACGATCGTGTGCGGAACCCACGACGCGTTCCTGAGTCGCGACCTTGACGCCTTCCTCAGCTACTTCGACCCCGAGGTCGAGTTCAGGTCGCTCGTGCTCGAAGTGGAGGGCGTCTACCACGGCCATGAGGGACTCCGCTCCTGGTGGGAAAACGTGCTGGCCGTCTTCCCCGAGTGGAGTCCGCACGTGGAGGACGCGCGCACCCTCGGGGATCGAGTGATCGTGCGTGTCCGAGCGGAGGGCAGCGGAACGGGAAGTGGGATCGGCCTCGAGCGCCACATCTGGCAGGTGGCGGACGTCCGCAACGGGCTTGTCAGGTCGTCGGCTTTCTTCCGCACCGAGCAGGAGGCACTCGAAGCCGCCTGGCTGTCGCAGTAGGCGATCTCCCAGGAGCGCTAGCGAGTCGCGGCGACAGCCTGAGAGACCGTGGAGCCCAGCGCACCTTCCGCTTCCTGAGCGGCCTCCCCGTAATGCGTGGCCTGCATCCGGGCGATCACCAAACGCTGGACCTGGGCCGTGCCCTCGAAGATCTGGTAGATCTTGGCGTCCCGGAACCACTTCTCGAGCGGGCAGTCGGTGGTCTGGGCGAACGGGCCGACGAGGTCCATCAGCGCGGTCGTGGCCCACATCCCCACGTCGCCCGCCTTCAGCTTCGACATCGAGCCCTGGCCGGCGGTCAGCGGGATGCCGTTGCGGCCCATCCACGCGGCGCGCCACACGAGCAGGCGCGCGGCCTCGATCTCGGTCGCGACGTCGGCGAGCGTCTGCTGGATGCGCTGCTGCTGGAGAAGCGGCTGGCCGTCCTCCTCCTTGTCCGCCAGGTACTCGAGGGTCCACTCGTAGGCGGCCTGCGCGATGCCGAGCGCCGAGGCGCCCACCAGCGGCCGGGTGAGCTCGAAGGTCGCGAGCGCGTTCGAGGAGCGCCCCGTCGAGGCGCCGGAGCGCGCGCGCTCGAGCTTCTTCTGCAGCTTGTCGTAGCCGCCCAGCAGGTTCTCCATCGGCACGCGGCAGTCCTCGAGGATGACCTCGGTGGTCTGCGACGCGCGGATGCCGAGCTTCGACTCCTTCTTGCCCTGCGACAGGCCCGGCGTGCCCTTCGGTACTACGAAGGACGCCTGGCCGCGGTGGCCGAGGTCGGGGTCGACGGTGGCCACGACGACGGTCACGTCGGCGATGCCGCCGTTCGTGATGAAGACCTTGGTCCCGTTGAGGACCCACTCGTCGCCGTCCTGCTTCGCGGTGGTGCGCAGCGAGCGCACGTCGGAGCCGGCGCTCGGCTCGGTCACCGCGTAGGCGCCCAGCTTGATCTCGTCGCCGATGCCGAAGCACTCGGGGACCCAGCGGCCGATCTGCTCGGGCGTGCCCGAGCTCGCGATGCCGGCCGCCGCGAGCGACCCGCCCTGTATGGCGAGCGCGATGCCGGCGCAGCCCCAGTGCATCTCCTCCGCGTAGATGCACGTCAGCACCCCGTCCGGGTCCTCGCCCATCCGCTGGATCGTCTCGAGGCCGTGGAGGCCCCACTCGCGAGCCGCCCTGATGGCCTCCCACGGCACGCTCTCGTCGCGGTCGTGCTGCGCGGCGATCGGCCGGATCACCTCGGCTGAGAAGCGGCGGACCTTCTCCTGGAACTCGCGCTGTTCGTCGTTGAGCTTGAAATCCACTGTGGCTCCCCCGCCGCGTTGACTGACCAGTCAATCATAGTCATACCCCCGGCAACCTCGCCGCACACATAGCTATCGTCCGCCGCGAATTGCGCCGTATTTCCGCTCTCCTCCTGGCATCGGCAATTCTGCTCGCCGGCTGCAGCACAGGCGACGACGAGTCGCGCCCGCCGCAGCTCGGCGTCAAGGCCGAGGACGAGCAGGCGGTCGAGAAGCTCGGCTTCCCCTCGACCGCGACGCGGAACACGATCCGGGTGGGCGGCAGCGACGCGGCCGCCGACGCGGCCGGGGTCGCCGGCGCGCTCTACCCGGCCACCGGCGACGCCGATCGCCCCACCGCGATCGTGCTCGTGGACCAGAAGGACTGGGCGACCGCGGTCTCGGCATCGGTCCTGGTCGGCCGCCCGATCGGCGCGCCGATCCTGCTCACGGACGGAGGGAGCCTTCCGGCGGTCACGAAGGACGTCCTCGAACGGCTGAAGCCGAAGGGCTCGGACCTCTCGAAGGACGCTCAGGTGATCCGCGTCGGGCCCGAGGTGGCGCGCCCCGACGGCTTCAAGACCGCGCTGATCGAGGGCGACGACCCCTTCGAGCGCGCCGCCTCGGTCGACCGCTTCTTCTCGGCCGCCCGCGGGAAGCCCTCGAACGACGTGGTCCTCTTCGCGGCCGACAGCGCCGAGTTCGCCATGCCCGCCGCGGCGTGGGCGGCCCGGTCGGGCGACGCCGCGTTGCCCGTGGAGCGCAACGCCATCCCGCCGCCGATCAGGAAGGCGCTCCGCGAGCACAGCAAGCCGAACGTGTTCGTGCTCGGCCCGGAGAGCGTGATCTCGAAGCAGGTGGTGAAACAGCTCGGGAAGCTGAAGCTCGCGCGGCACGTGAACCGCATCGAGGGCCCGAACCCGGTCGAGAACGCGATCGCCTTCGCGCGCTACGAGAAGGGCGACTTCGGCTGGGGCGTGGTCGTGCCGGGCTACAACTTCACCGTCGCGAGCACGACGAGGCCGGCGGACGCGGCCGCCGCCGCGGCGCTCGCCACGCGCGGCGTATTCGCGCCGCTGGTGCTGAGCGACGACGCCGCCACCATGCCGCCGAAGCTCGAGGAGTACTTCCTGAGCGTGCAGCCAGGCTACGAGGACGACCCGGCCCAGGCCGTCTACAACCGCGCCTGGGTGCTGGGCGACGACAAGGCGATCTCCGTGGCGCAGCAGGCGCAGCTGGACCAGCTCACCGAGCTGATCCCGGTGCAGCCGAACGCGCCGTGATTACAGCGCCTGGATGGCGCCGCTGACATCAGGGTGCGGGCGGGACGCCCGCACGGGGTAACCTCGGGCTCGTCATGAGCGAGTTCGAGCGAGCGGATCGGATGGCACGCGAGCCGACGATCGAGGACGTGCGTCAGCTGGTGGGCGCGTCGACCCCGCACTTCGCGCTTCAGATCCGGAACCGGATCCGGACGCTCATCTCGGGCCTCCCGGCCGACCATCCCGCGCGACTCGAGGGCGAGCGCGAGATCGCCCGCCTCGAGGAGATCGCACTCGGCTCCGAGCGCCGCGGCCCGATCCAGGAGCACGAGCACGGCCTCCCCAGCTACCGCGGACCCGAGTGACGCGCTAGAGCGCGCGCTCCCGCTGCTCGCGCCGGAGGCGCGCGAGCAGGGCCGCCGGTATCCCGCCGGGTACCTCGACCTGCTACCTGCCGCGGAGGCGCCGAGCTCGACCGGTTTGGCGCAGGACCTGATGCTCACGGGCGTCGTCCCGCACATCTACGAGCGCTGGTGGCGGCCGGCCCTCGGGCGCCTGTTCAAGGGAGTGCTCGGCCCCGGCATGCGCGACGAGCACCGCATCGCGCGGCTCCTGCTCGGCCTCTCGCCCGGCGACGGTGTCCTCGACGTGGCCTGCGGCACGGGCAACTTCAGCCGCGACTTCGCCCGGACCGTGGGGGCGTCCGGCCTCGTGGTCGGGATCGACGTATCCGAGACGATGCTCGCCCGCGCCGTCACGGACACAGGCCGCGCCGGCCTCGCGAACACCGCCTACGTGCGCGGCGACGCGCAGGAGCTCCCGTTCCTGGACGACAGCTTCGACGCGGTCTGCTGCTTCGCCGCCTTCCACCTGTTCCGCGACCCGTGGCGCGCGCTCGACCGGATGACCGCGGTGCTCACGCCAGGCGGGCGGATAGCCATCTTCACGACCGCCCGGCACCGCACCGCGCCGGTGCGCACGGCGGAGTCGCTGATGTCGCGCCGGAGCGGGGCGCGCCTGTTCGAGGAGCGAGAGGTGGTGGGGGCGCTGGAAGAACGCGGTTACCGGGACATACGCCAGCGCGTGGCGGGCGTCACGCAGTTCCTGGGAGGCCGTCTTCCGTAGTAGTGTGAAGGCATGGCGTGGGAGTTCAGTCTCCTGGTTGTCGCGAACGTCACGGCAGGTTCGGACGAACTGCTCGACTGCCTCCGCGACCGCGCCGGCCAGGGCGCGTGCCGCTTCACCCTGCTCATGCCCGCGAGCGGCGCGGACGCCCGCACCCGGCTCCAAACGGCGCTCGAGCGGATGCAGGAGGCCGGCCTCGAGAACGTCGAGGGGAGCGTGGGAGACCCAGACCCCGTCGTCGCGGTCATGGAGATCTGGGACCCGATGAAGTTCGACGAGATCATCGTCTCCACCCTCCCCACCGGCTCGTCGCGCTGGCTGGGCCTGGACCTTCCGCACCGGCTGGAGAAGCTCACGGCGGTTCCCGTCCGTCACGTGGTCTCGAAGCCTGCGCCCGCTGAGGTTCCGACCGGCCCGCCGCCCGAGCAGCCTCAGCGCATGGGAGTGCTCGCGGCGCTGGGCGCGCTCGTCTCGCGCCGCTAGCCGTTTACCGGGCTGTTACCGCTCTGACGCCGCGCGGAAACCGGCCGCGTGCACCATCGCCCTCCGATGGCAAGCAGGCTCACCACACAGGAGGCAGTCATGGGACAGGTCATTCCCCGCCAGCACCCCGCGGTCGTTCTTCGCAGCCACTACAAGGCCGTTGTCACGCTGCTGTGCGTCGCGCTCGTCGCGATCGTCGCGCTCGCAGCGACAGTCGTGATCCTGGCGAACGACGACAACGACGCCACGATCTCCGCTCAGCCGAACGCGCAAGCGCAGCAGACGCTCCCGCCCGGCACCCGCTTCGACGGCGGTCCGGACGAGGGCACACGAGGCATCCAGGCGCAGCCGCTCCCTCCGGGCACCCGCTTCGACGGCGGTCCCGACGAGGGCACCCGCGGCCCGCAGTCGTACTGGGAGCAGTCCGATCCGAGGACCAGCTATCAGCCGGCACCCGCCGACGGCTTCAAGGCCCGCGCTGGTGGCCCGCGGATGATCCCGCAGGGTCCGGGCGCCCGCTAAGCCGCGCAGCCTGCCCCCCAGCGGCCCTGCGTTCCCCCAGAGGCCGCCACAAAAACGGGCCCTCCTTCGGGAGGGCCCGTTTCGCGTGTCAGAACGGCACACGGACGCGCCAGCTCGCTTGACAGCCGGAGGCGATCGGGTTCTAGTGGTGCGATGCCCTCAAAGATCATGGCGGCCGTAGGCGCCGCCGCACTGGCACTTGCTCTCGCCGTCCCGGCCAACGCGTTCGACTGCGTGGTGGCCAAGAAGCCGCCGGGCGCCGGCTCCGTCGGCGTCGTGGACATCAACACCGGCGCCTTCACGCCGACGAAGCCCAATCCGGGCAGCGAGGAGCAGCCCCACGGCGGCTTCGTCGTGCTGACCGACGGCGAGTTCGAGACCTCCACCTTCCTGCATGCACCGGGGGATGATGGCGTGCTGCCGCCGGCCCGCGAAGGCGGCTCGCAGCACAACTGCGACGGAAAGGGAATCGACTCGCTCGAGGTCTGCTTCGGCGGGTAGCTTCAGGCGACCGTGGCGGGCTGTCCCAGCGACAGCCCCGCCACGCGCTCGCGGTGCTCGCGCGCCGACCCGTAGAGCATCGCGTTCGTCTTCGCCCGCTTCAGGTAGAAGTGCAGGTCGTGCTCCCAGGTGAAGCC
>JBKPBS010000069.1:0-6979 GCA_046726915.1 Actinomycetota bacterium | reverse complement strand
GCACAGGGACCCGCTCAAGGCACGGCTTGCGCCACTCGCGCCGCTGCTGCTCGTCATCCTCGTGGCCGCGGCCTTCGGAGCGCTCCTCGGCATGCCCGGTGCCGGCTCTGAGCAGGCGGCCACCGGCGCGCGGTCTGCGGACGAGCGTGCCGTGCAGCGGCTCGACAACGTCCGCTTCAGGTTGCGCGACGACCTCGCCTTCGCGTCGACAGCGGACGAGCAGGCCGACGTGTCCCAGCGACTCGCGATGGCATACGGCCACGCGGCCGACAACCTGAGCTCGCCCGAGCTGGTGTCGGCGGCTCAGAGCGCCTCAGCCGCGTACGCGAGTCTCGAGCGCGCGGCGCGTGACGCCGACGAGGATGCCTACGAGACCGCCCGCGAACAGGTCCAGTCGGCCGAGTCGCGAATTGACAGCGCGCTCTCGCGAATTAACCGGCAGCGCACACGCGGCAAGTAAGGTTCATCGCCATGGTCGCCGCCGTCAGGCGCGCAGGATGCGCGCTCGTCTCGCTGCTTGTCCTTGCCGCCGTCGCAGCGCCTCCCGCGCTCGCGGCTCCCGAGGGGAAGGCCGTCGCCGTGCAGTCGCTCGCCGGTGGCGCCAAGCGCATCAAGTACCGGGTCGGGCCGTTCGACGTCATTCCCGGGCAGAACGAGATCGGGTACCGCGTGGTCACGGAGAGGCCGCAGGTGGATGGGTACTTCACCCGCTTCCGCCCGGACCTGACCTACCTGGATGGGCGCGTGCCGGGAGTCGACGTGATCCATCTCCACCACGGCGTGTGGGTGAACCTGTCGCGCAGCTCGCCGAGCATCCCGGGCTTGCCTGTCGAGCCCTTCATGGCCGTGGGTGAGGAGAAGACGATTCTCAATCTCCCGAAGGGCTACGGCTACCCGGTCAAGAGAACGGACAGCCTCCTCCTCAACCACATGATCCACAACCTCACGCCCGTCCCGACCCAGGTCTACATGACCTACGAGGTCGACTTCGTGCCGAAGGGCTCACCCGCGGCGCGCGGAATCCGCCCGGTGCGGCCGATCTGGATGGACGTGCAGAGCGGGAGCCTCTATCCCGTCTTCAACGTCCGCAAGGGCTCGGGTGGGAACGGACGCTTCACATATCCGGACGAGGCCGGAAATCCGTACGCGGGCGGGTCGAAGAAGAACCAGTGGGTCGTGGACAGGCCGGGCGTGCTCGTGGCGACCGCGGGACACCTGCACCCGGGCGGCCTGTACACGGACCTGAAGGTCCGCCGGCACGGAAGGACCGCCCCGCTGTTCAGGTCTCGCGCGAAGTACTTCGAGCCGGCCGGCGCGGTGTCGTGGGACGTGGCGATGACGGCAACGCGGCGAGACTGGCGCGTGAAGCTCAGGAAGGGCGACGTGCTGTCGGTCAACGCGACCTACGACACCACGCGCGGCTCCTGGTGGGAGTCGATGGGGATCATGATCGCCTACATGGCGAACGGCGGCCCCGGCGACAACCCGTTCAAGACGAAGGTGAACCGCCCGGGGGTGGTCACCCACGGCCACCTCCCCGAGAATGACAACCACGGTGGCGGTGCCACGACCATGCCCGACCCGCGCCAGCTGCCCGACGGCCAGGAGGACCCCGGCTTCGTCGACCTCGTGAACTTCAGGTTCCAGCTGGGCGACCTGAACCTGGGCGACCCGGCGCGCAACCCGCCCGTGATCCGCCCGGGCCAGACGCTGACCTTCCGCAACGCGGGGGACAACGACAAGGGCATCTACCACTCGATCACCTCGTGCAAGGCGCCCTGCAACCGCGCGACCGGCATCGCGTACCCGATCGCCGACGGCAGCGTGCAGTTCGAGTCCGGGACGCTCGGCACCGCCAGCCCGCCCGCGACCGGGGCGCTCCAGTGGACGACGCCCGACAACCTGGCGCCCGGGACCTACACCTACTTCTGCCGCATCCACCCGTTCATGCGCGGTGCCTTCCGGGTCAAGCAGTAGCTCGCCTGTACGCTCCCTTCGGTGAGCGCGGGGCGCGAGAAGCAGTCAGCGGCAGCGGCCGCGGCCGACAGGGTCCGCGCCGTCCTCGAGGCGGCCGAGCAGAGCGCGGCGGAGCTACGCGCGGAGGCGGCCGACGAGATCGACGCCCAGCTTTCGAAAGCGCAGACGGTGGCCGAGCGCCTCTCGGCCCGCGCCGACGAGATCGAGCGTGCATTGCAGGGACTGGCTGACACCGTGCGCGAGGAGCTGTCGGCACTGAAGGCCGACCTGGAGGAGCTGCGCGCGGTGGGCGAGGGAGTCGGAGCAGCGCGCGCGGAAGCCGCGGAAGCGGCGGAGGCAGCCGCCGCGGCCGCGCCGCGCGGCGAGGAGGCCGCGCCGGCCGGGGAGCCCGCACCGGACGAGGAGTCCGCGCCAGAGGCGCCTTCTCCGGAAACGCCCGCGCCGGAAACGGCCGCCGCCGAGAAATCCGCTTCGGTGGAGCCGCCTCCGGAGGAGCCCGCGGCGGAGGAGCCCGCTCCCGCCGCTCCCCCTTCGGCGCCCGGGGGTGCCGGTCACGAGGGTGCTCGTGTCATCGCCCTGAACATGGCCCTCACCGGCTCCCCGCGGGAGGAGACCGCGCACTATCTCTCCGAGAACTTCGAGCTCGACGATGCTGAGGCGCTACTCGACGAGGTCTACGCCCAGGTCTCGTCCTAAACCCGGAACGTTCGGCTAGGCGGCGCCCGCGGGGGAGGCCAGTTCGACGAGGTTGCCGTCGGGGTCGCGCACGTAGGCCACGTCCTGGCCCCACGGCTTCGTCTGGGGCGGGGTCACGGCCTCCGCTCCCTCGGTTATCGCGCGGTCGAACGCACCCTGCACGTCGTCGGTCACGAAGCAGACCTCGAAGGCCGGCCGCGAGCTCGGGCGCTCCTCTGGCCGGTAGACGCCCGGCAGGTTCGCGGCGGCAAGCTCGTGCGCGGCGATGGCCAGGGCGGTGTCGCCGGTGTCGAGCTCGGCGTATTGCCCGCTGTCGTGGACGAAGCGGCGCCGCTGGCCCAGCGCCCGCTCGTAGAACTCCAGGCTGGCTGCCACGTCTGAGACATACAGGATGGTGTAGCCGAACCGCATCGCCGCCACCCTAGATGGTTGCTCGGGCGGCCGCGCGGGATCAGTTGAGACGCACGTCTCGTGCGACCAGGAGGTCGACGTTGAGTGCAAGGTCGAGGCGTTCGCCTGTCCAGCGCGAGGCGCAGGTGTCGGAGTCGATCCGGAGCCCACTGCGGCGGTTGCGGCGCTCAAGGTCGGCCCGCGGAACCGGCCGTCCATCCGGGACCGCGGTCAGAGGTCGCCCGTCCGGGCGGCGCACGCGGAGCTCGCCGCGCGGTCCGGCGCGGTCGAGCGTGTATCCGCCCTCGTGCACGAGCCGGTGGTGGAACGTGCAGAGCTGCACCAGGTTGGTGAGCTCCGTCGGGCCGCCGTGAGCCCAGTGGTCGATATGGTGGGCGTGCAGGAACCGCCGCTGAGTGCACCCGGGGAAGCGGCAGCAGCGATCGCGGCTATGGAGCGCCCGCCGCAGCGCCGGCGGGATGCTCCTGGTGCGACGGCCGACCGACAGCGGGCGTCCGTCCCGCTCGAGGATCCGGACCACGCTCGCGTCACACGCGAGCCTGCGGGCGGTCTCGGGGTGCAGCAGCGCGCCATCGTCGAGCTGGCAGGCGCCGTCGGGCTCGCGGTCCTCGTCGCGCGGCGAGCCGAGGACCGCGGCGTCGACGTGGACCATCACCTGATAGCTGTCGGCTCCGGACCGGTCGACAGGGCCCGACGCGAGCAGCGTCTCCGCCATCAGCAGCAGCGCGCCTGCGTTCGAGGGCGGGGCCTGCTCGGCCAACGGCGCTTCCGCTTCCGCGGAAACACCTCGACCCTCACTTGAGGGTTTGCCTGCGGACTCCGCCTGCAGGCTGTCCCTCGCCGCGTCGAGTGCTGCGAGAACCAGCGCGCCCTCCTCCGCGGGGAGCCGCGCCCGCAGCAGCAGCGACCCGTTGTCGTCGTGCTCGCAGACGAGGTAGTGCTCGCCGTGGGCCTGGTCGTCCGGCGAGAGCTCGCGCTCCACGACGCCTCGATATGCGCGCAGCGTGCGCTCCAACTGCGCCGCCGTGGAATGCTGCGCGAGCTCGAGCAACGCAGGCTCCAGCTCGGCGGTCGCGACGCGGGAAAGAGCGCGCACCTGCGAATAACTCACCTCGCCCCTGCCGAAGGCCGTCCGAATCAGCGGCAGCTCGGAGAGCCGCCTCGCCACCCTTACCTGCTCCCTGGCCGCCGACGGCGCCAGAGCGCATTGCCACGACAGCCAGTGGGCGCACGACTTGCAGCCCCATTCGGCCCATCCTTCGCGGCGGTCGTATTCGGCGACCAGGCCCAGCCAGCGGCAGGTGGCGGCGTGTATGTGCGCCGCCAGTTCGCCGATCTCACGCTCGAGCCGCTCGAGCGGCCACTCATTGCATTCCACCCTCAGCCTCCTTTCGACGTACCCGAACGTATGTTCGCAGTACCTGCGGACGATCGGCGCGGGCGACGAACCGGTCCCGAACCCGCAATCTGCGTGAAACGAACACCAGTTCGATCCGGTTGCGGCTCTAGACTCGTTAGCCGCTGTGAATCGGAGTGGCGAGATAGTCGTAGCCGGCGCCCGCGAGCACAACCTCAAGGACCTTCACCTGAGGCTGCCGCGCGATTCGCTGATCGTGATCACCGGCCTGTCGGGGTCCGGTAAGTCGAGCCTCGCCTTCGACACGATCTACGCCGAGGGCCAGCGCCGCTACGTCGAGTCGCTCTCGGCCTACGCGCGCCAGTTCCTGGGCCAGATGGACAAGCCCGACGTGGACTCGATCGAGGGCCTCTCGCCGGCTATCTCGATCGACCAGAAGACCACGTCGCGCAACCCGCGCTCCACGGTCGGCACGGTCACTGAGATCTACGACTACCTGCGCCTCTTGTGGGCCCGCGTCGGCCATCCGCACTGCTTTAACTGCGGCCGCCCGATCGAGGCGCAGTCGGCCGAGCAGATCATCGACCAGGTCATGATGCTCGCAGAGGGCACCAAGTTCATGGTGCTGGCGCCGGTCGTCCGAGGGCGCAAGGGCGAGTACGGCAAGCTCTTCGACGAGCTCCGCGCCGAGGGCTTCACGCGAGTCAAGGTCGACGGCGAGCTGCGGCGCCTCGAGGAGGACATCGTCCTCGACAAGAAGTTCAAGCACGACATCTCGATCGTGATCGACCGGCTCGTGATGCGGCCGGACCTGCGCAAGCGGCTGGCGGACTCGATCGAGACGGCGGTGGCGCGTGCCGAGGGCATCGTCGACATCGAGCACGTGGAGACCGGGGAGGTCACGACCTACTCGGAGCGCTTCATGTGCCTCCACTGCGGGACCTCGATGCCGGAGCTCGAGCCGCGGATGTTCTCGTTCAACTCTCCCCACGGCGCCTGCCCGCGCTGCACCGGGCTTGGCTCGCAGATGGAGATCGACCCGGAGCTCATCGTCCCGGACCCGTCGCTGTCGCTGAACGACGGCGCGATCCTGCCCTGGTCCACGAGCAACTCGAACTACTACGAGCAGATGACGCAGGCGATCGCGGACAAGTGGGAGGTCGACAGGGACCGCCCCTGGGAGGACCTCACGGAGAAGGTCAAGGGCTGCTTCTTGTACGGCACGAACGGCGACCGGATCTACATCTCGTACCGGAACCGCTACGGGCGCCGGCGCTCGTACACGACCACGTTCGAGGGCATCGTGCCGAACCTGGAGCGCCGCTACCGCGAGACCGACTCGGACTGGTCGCGCGAGAAGATCGAGGAGTACATGACGCTGCGGCCCTGCCCGGAGTGCAAGGGCGCACGGCTGAGGCCCGAGTCGCTGGCGGTGAGGGTCGGCGGGCTGGGCATCCACGAGTTCACGAAGATGTCGGCGCGCCGCTCGATCGAGTGGCTCGGCGAGCTGGAGCTGTCGGAGACCGAGCGCGCGATCGCACGACTGATCCTGCGCGAGATCGACGAGCGGCTGCGCTTCCTCGACAACGTGGGCGTCGGTTACCTGTCGCTCGAGCGGGCGGCGGCCACGCTCTCGGGCGGCGAGGCGCAGCGGATCCGGCTTGCTACGCAGATCGGGTCGTCGCTCGTGGGGGTGCTCTACATCCTCGACGAGCCCTCGATCGGCCTGCACCAGCGCGACAACGAGCGGCTGATCGCCACGCTGGAGCGCCTGCGCGATCTCGGCAACACCGTGATCGTTGTCGAGCACGACGAGGGCACGATGCGCGCGGCCGACCACCTGGTGGACCTCGGCCCCGGCGCGGGCGAGCACGGCGGGCACCTGGTGGCCGAGGGGCCGCCCGCGACCGTGATCGGGTCGAGCGACTCGCTCACCGGGCAGTACCTGGCCGGAAAGCTGTCGATCCCGCTGCCGAAGAAGCGGCGCAGGCCGAGCAGCTACATCGAGATCGAGGGGGCCGCGCAGCACAACCTGAAGGACATCGACGTGAAGGTGCCGCTCGGGGTGTTCTGCTGCGTCACGGGCGTGTCGGGGTCGGGGAAGTCCACGCTGGTCAACGAGATCCTCTACAAGGCCGTGGCCAACCGGCTGCATCGCGCGAAGCAGCGCCCCGGCGACCACAGGCGGCTGCGCGGCCTGGACGAGGTCGACAAGATCATCAACATCGACCAGTCGCCGATCGGGCGCACGCCGCGCTCGAACCCGGCCACCTACATCGGGCTGTTCGACCACATCCGCGACCTCTATTCGCGCACGCAGGAGGCGCGGGCGCGCGGCTACAAGCCCGGGCGGTTCTCGTTCAACGTCAAGGGCGGTCGCTGCGAGGTCTGCCGCGGTGACGGCCAGATCAAGATCGAGATGCACTTCCTGCCGGACGTGTACGTGCCATGCGAGCAGTGCCACGGCAAGCGCTACAACCGCGAGACGCTCGAGGTGCGCTTCAAGGGGAAGACGATCGCGGACGTGCTCGACATGAC
>JBKPBS010000068.1:0-12749 GCA_046726915.1 Actinomycetota bacterium | reverse complement strand
GCGCCCCGCCGAGCTTCGCCGGGCCGATCGATGCGGCCGCCGGCGCGCCGCCTGCCGCAGCGGCGCCGGCTACCCCGGCGGCGCGCAGGCCTCTCTTCGCCAGCAAGGACACCGGCCCCAAGCGCGACCCGCGCCCCGGCTTCGACGACGTGAAGGAGCCGAAGGCCAAGATCGGGCTGGACGGGCGCTTCCAGGAGCTGAATCAGGCGTTCTCGGACCTGGTCGGCTACAGCGAGAACGAGTTCCAGCAGGCGGTCTGGCCGCCTGTGATGGACCGCGCCAATCTCGACAAGCACCGCGAGCAGATGAAGGACATGCTCGCCGGCAAGATCGAGTCGGCCGACATCAAGACCGGGTACGTGCACGCCCAGGGGCTGCTCGTGCCGGTGGTCGGCACGCTCACGCTCGTCCGCGAGAACGGCGAGCCCGCGCATTTCCTGCTCGAGACTTCGTAGCCGTAGGGCAAGCACCGGGCGGTGCCCGGTGCGCTGCCATGTAGCCGTAGGGCAAGCACCGGGCGGTGCCCGGTGCGCTGCCATGTCATTCTGAGCAGCCGTGATCCCCGACTCCGGCATGCTGCCGTGGTTGGAGCGGCTCCGCGAGGACATCGCCGAACTCGAGCCGCTCGACGCCCACACGCACCTTGGGTCCAACGACCCCGACGGCTACAGGTGCACCCGCGAGCAGCTGGTCGGCGCGCTCGAGCGGATGGATGGGCGCGCGTTCGTCTTCCCGATGCACGAGCCGGAGGGCTACGCGGCCGCAAACGACATGGTGATCGACGCGGCCGCGGCGAGCCACGGGCGCCTGTTCCCGTTCTGCCGGCTCGATCCGCACGACGACGCGCTCGCCGAGGCAGAGCGGGCGCTCGACCGTGGCGCCCGCGGCATCAAGCTGCATCCGCGCGCCGAGCAATTCACGCTCGACCACCCGGGCCTGACGCGGGTCTTCGCGCTCGCACACGAGCGCCGCCTTCCGGTGATGGTCCACGCCGGCCGCGGGATCCCGGCGCTGGGGCGCCACGCCGTCGAGGCCACCGGCCGGCACCCCGGGATGCGCCTCATCCTGGCCCACGCCGGCATCTCCGACCTGGCCTGGATCTGGCGCGAGGCACCGAGCCACCCGAACCTCTTCTTCGACACCTCCTGGTGGTCGCCGGCCGACGTGCAGGCCCTGTTCGCGCTGGTGCCGCCCGGCCAGATCCTGATGGCGAGCGATGCGCCCTACGGCTCACCGGTCTGGGCGGCCGTGATGACCACCCGCAACGCGCTGCAGACCGGCCTCGACGCCGAGCAGGCGCGTGCGGTCGCGGGCGGCCAGGCCCTGCGGCTCGTAAACGGCGAGGATCCGCTCGACCTGGGCCCCCCGCCCGGAGACGACCGCCTCTCGCACGACCCCCTGCTCGACCGCGTCTACTCGTACCTGATGAGCGCGCTCGGCCAGGCGTTCAACGGGGTCGAGCCCGCCGAGACGCTCGCGCTGGTGCGGCTGGCCTGCGACGTGGGCGAGGACGCCCCGCAGACGCCGATCTGCCGCTGGGTGGTGCAACTCCTCGACGCGCGCGAGAGCTACTCGCCTGAGGGCGACGGGCGGCCCACGCGCTTCGCGCCGGGCCTCCATTTCATGGTCGCGGGGCTCGGGATCGTGCGCACCCCGGACGTGGCCCTGCCGGAGTTTCACGCCCTTTCCGCCGGGTAGCCGCTCAGAAAGGGCCATCCGGAGCCACGCGTTGGACCTGTGGGGGACCTCGCGTGGAGACGGGTGGCCCTTTTCGACTGCTAGGCCACCTCGCGCAGCGCCTCGAGCTCGCGCCGCATCGCCAGCCGCTTGAGCGCGCGCGACTCGATCTGCCGCACCCGCTCGGCCGACAGCCCGAGCCGCCGCCCCGTCTCGCGCAGCGGCTGGGGATCCTCGCCGTTGATCCCAAAGCGGAGCCGTATCACGTCGCGCTCGGTCTCCGGGAGCTCCTCGATCGTTCGCCGCAGGAGCTGCTCCGAGAGGCTCACCTCGACCTCCTGGTCGACCGGCGGCGCCCCGCCCTCGAGCAGGTCGCCCAGCGCGGTGTCGCCCTCCTCGCCGACCGGGCGGTCCAGGCTCGTGACGGTGCGGGCCGCCTCGCGCACCTCCTCCACCTGGTCGAGCGGCAGCTCCGCCTCGCGCGCGATCTCGTCGTCGGTCGGCTCCCGGCCTAGCTTCGCCGACAGGTCGCGCTCCGCGCGGACGATCTTGCGCTCGCGCTGGCCGATGTGCACGGGGATCCGGATCGTGCGCGCCTTGTTGGCGAGCCCGCGCTGGATCGCCTGGCGGATCCAGAAGGTCGCGTAGGTCGAGAACTTGTAGCCCTTGCGCCAGTCGAACTTCTCCGAGGCGCGGATCAGGCCGAAGATGCCCTCCTGGATCAGGTCGAGCAGGGACAGCTCCTGGCCCTGGTACTTCTTCGCGATCGACACCACGAGCCGGAGGTTCGAGTTGATCATGCGCTCCTTGGCCTCGAGGTCGCCCTGCTCGATCCGCTTCGAGAGCTCCACCTCCTGCTCCGCCGTGAGGAGCGGGTAGCGCCGGATCTCGTTGAGGAAGAGCTGCAGCGCGTCGGTCGTCGCCGCGGCCAGCTCGCCGTTCCGGAACGTCGTCGGCTCGACTCCCGCGCGTCCACAGTCGTCGCCGATGTCGATGCCCTGCGCCTCGAGATGAGCCTCGAGCGCGTCCACGTCCTCGTCGCCCAGCTCGAGCGCCTGAGCAAGCTCGTCGAACTCCGACAGGTTGATGCAGCCGCGCTCCTCGCCGCGTGCGACCAGCGACGCCACCTCGGGACGTGAGGTGAGCTCCTGCGCCACGGAACGAATGCTACGCAGCCGCCGCGCCCGCCGCGGAAAGCCGGTCGAGTGAGCGCCGCAGCAGGCGTGAGACGTGCATCTGGGACACGCCGACAACCTCGGCGATCTCCGCCTGCGTCATGTCCTCCTCAAAGCGCAGGCGGAGTATCAGCCGTTCGCGCGCGGGCAGGGCCTCCAGGGTGCCGCGCAGCGTCTCCCCTATCTCGACGCGGTCGTAGCCCGGGTCTTCGTCGGAGAGCGACTCCGCCAGCGTCCAGCTCTCATCCTCGCCGCTCCCCGGCCGCGGCGCGTCGAGGGAGACGGCCTCGTAGGCCGTGGCCGCCTCCATCGCCTCGAGCACGTCCTCCACGGGTGCGCCGACGGCCGCGGCGACGTCGCGGGGGGTGGGGGAGCGCCCGAGCTTCGCGGGCAGCGCGCCCAGCGCCTCACCCACCTTCAGCACGAGCTCCTGGGTGGCTCGCGGCACGTGCACAGACCAGCCCTTGTCGCGGAAGTGGCGCTTGATCTCACCGAGCATCGTGGGCACCGCGTAGCGCGTGAAGCCGTTGCCGCGCTCCGGGTCGTAGCGGTCGACGGCCTTGATCAGCCCCACGCAGGCCACCTGCACGAGGTCCTCCAGCGGCTCGCCCGCGTGGCGGTAGCGGGCCGCGAGCTGGCGTGCCAGTGGCATGAAACGGACGACAAGCGCGTCACGAGCATCGAGGTCCCCGCCGGCGTGATATCGCACAAGGAGCCTGTCGTCCTGGAGCCTCCTCACCTCTGGAGACTCAGCCGCCGGCTCCCCCAACAGGACGGCTGGTGTCACGTGTCACATATCACCCTTTCGGGGCGATGCGAAACCTGCTCGGGTGGTCAGCCCACAGCAGATGCGTCATCCACCATCTCGAGCCGCTCCTCCAAGCGGGTGATGGCGAAAACGCGCTGAACCGGCTCCGGGCCGCGCACGATCACGACGCGGCGGCCGGCCTCACGGGCGCGCTCGTCGGCCGTGATGAGGCAGCGGAGCCCGGTCGAATCGAGGAACGTCAGGCGCGAGAGGTCGAGCACCACCACGGGCGGCTCGGCCTCCTCGACTCGCCGCAGCTCGTCCTGAACCTTGGCAACGGTGGAGAGGTCGAGCTCTCCCTTCAGGGCCACGTGCACGAGTCCATTGCGGTCCTCGGTCTCTACATCGAGGATCTCCACGTGGCCCTGAACCTAGCGCAAGCCTGCATTCCCCGCGAGTTGCCAGGCGAAGACGAGCTGAACGCCCGCGAACGAGAGCTCCAGCGCCCGCTCCGGAATCGCGTTGGCCAGGGCCACTCCCGCGAGCACCCCCACGGGCGCCAGCAGGCCGATCAGGAGACCGTCGCGGAGGCGGATGTTCCCGTACTCGCGCTGGCGCGCGGCGCCGACGAGCGCGACCAGGACGATCGCCACCAGCGACGTGGCGACCGCCTCGAGCTGGGACAGGTGGGCGAACACGACGAGGGCCGGGACGAAGACCACGCCGCCACCGACGCCGAGCAGGCCGCCCGCCACTCCCGCGACGAAGCCGAGCACGAGCAGGCCGGTGACATCGAGCGCGTCCATCAGAACACCAGGACCGCGGCCGAGGCGAGGAGCAGGACGACGAACGCGCCCGCCACGGCGCGCTCCGAGATGCGCTGCTGGATGGCGGTGCCCGCGAGCACGCCGCCGATGGCCGGCGCGGCCACCAGCAGGCCCTTGGCGAAGTCCACGTTGCCGTAGACGGCGTGAGCGGCCGCCGCGAGCGCGCCGATCACCGCGATGGCGGCGAGCGAGGTGCCCGTCGCCTCGCGATGCCCGTACCCCATCCAGAGCACGAGCAGGGGAACGATGATCGTCCCACCGCCCACGCCGAAGAGGCCCGAGAACGCGCCGGCGGCGGTCGCGATGACGGCCAGGCGCACCGGGGCATACTACGGCGCGTTGTGGAGGCCCTACGCCCACTGACCGCCGACCCGTCGCGGTCGGCGCTGTTCTTCGACGTGGACGGCACGCTCGCACCGATCGTTCAGCGTGCGCAGGACGCTCAGGTGCCGATGGAGACGTCGCTGCTCCTGGCGCGGCTGTCGCGGCGATATGCGCGGGTGGCGTGCGTCTCCGGCCGTGCGGCGTCCGACGTCCGCCGCCTCGTGGGAGTAGGGGGCATCGCGTACGCCGGCTCGCACGGCGCCGAGCTGCTCGAGCCGAACGCGAGCGCTCCGCGGATCGCCCCGGAGTTCCAGCGCTGGGAGCCGGAGGTGAAGGCCTTCGTCGGCGAGCGCGACACGCCGGAGCTGCGTGCCCTGCGAGTGCGCATCGAGGACAAGGGGCCGATCATGACCTTCCACTGGCGCGGGGCCCCGAGCGAGGACGACGCCCGCGCCCTGGTGGAGCGGCTCGCCGAGCAGGCCGAGGGCGCCGGGCTCTGGACCCACTGGGGCCGCAAGGTGCTCGAGATCCGTCCACCCGTCCCGGTCGACAAGGGCCAGGCGGTGCGCGAGCTCGCCCTGGGGACATCCGCTCGCGCGGCGCTCTACGCGGGCGACGACGTGACCGACCTCGACGGCTTCGCCGCGCTCGCCGCGCTCGTCGAGGAGGGGCGCCTCGAGGAGGCCGTGCGGGTGGGCGTGCGCTCCGACGAGGGGCCGCCCGAGATAGTCGACCAGGCCGACCTCGTCGTCGACGGCATCGACGGGATGCAGAAGGTCCTCGCGGAGCTCGACGAGTCGTGAGGTTCCGCGAGTTCCTGCGCGTGTCCGTTCTCATCTACGGCGCGGCGGCGACCGCTCTCGCGATCGTCTCGGTGGTCGGAGCCACGCGCGCGGACACGACCACGCTCGTCTACGTGGCGGCGGTCTGGTGGTGCGTTGCGGTCCTCGCGGGGCTGTGGCTCGGACGCCGGCCGGCCACGACCGAGGGCATTGGACGGCTGCTCGCGGAGGCGCGCTCGACGAACTCGCTGCCCGAGCTCGAGCCGGGTGCCGTGATGTTCAACCGCCTCTGGCCGGTGGCCGTCGCGACCCTCCTCGCCGGCGCCGTCGGCTTCTTCTTCGCGCAGGTGCCCGTTGTTGCCACAGGCTTCTTTCTGCTGATCGCGCTGATCATGCGCCGGCAGTCGAGCGCCGTGGCCGCGATCGAGGGCCGCGACGGCGTGGAGTTCTGGTTCGACCGCACCTCGCCGCTCGGCCCCCCGAAGCTGCTGCGGCTGCCGGGCCTGCGGCGGATCGAGCCGGCCTAGCCGCGAGCGCCGCGCCGGGTCAACGACAGCATTGAGGAAGAGGGACCGTCCTGGTTTAGGCGGCTATACGAAGCTCTAACCAGGATTGTCGTTGTCCTCAGTGCCGTAGTTGAAGAGCCGCGGCCTACGCGCCGCGCTTGCGCAGCTTCCGCAGCTCCTCCCACGGCCGCGTGTTCCCCACCTGCTCCGTCGTCAGCCAGGCGCGTCTCGCCGTCGCCACCCCGTAGCGCATGTTCCTGAGCGTCTCCGGCCAGTGCGCGTCGCTGTCGATCAGGAGCGTGACCCCGGCCTGCGCCGCTGCGCGCGCGTACACGTCGTTCAAATCGCGCCTGTCCGGGTTCGCGTTGATCTCGAGGAAGGTGCCGGTCTCGACTGCCTTGGCGATCACTCGGTCCAGGTCGAGCGCGTAGGCCTCGCGGCGCTCGATCAGCCGCCCCGTGGGGTGGCCGATCGCGTCCACGAGCGGGTGCTCCATCGCACGCAGCATGCGGCCGGTCTGCTCCTTCTCCGAGAGACGGAACGACGTATGGAGGCTCGCGATCACCCAGTCGAGCTGCTCGAGCACGTCGTCGGCGTAGTCGAGCGACCCGTCCGGCAGCACGTTCGTCTCCGTGCCCGCCAGGACCTGGATGCCGAGGTCGGGGAGCACGCGGATCTCCTCGACGCGCGTCAGGAGGGCGTCCGGCTGCACGTCGTCGCCGAAGCCGTGCGAGGCCGAGTGGTCGGTGATCGCGACGTACTCGTAGCCCAGCTCGCGCGCCGCGGTCGCCATCTCCTCGACGCTCGCGTGCCCGTCCGAGAGGGTCGTGTGCATGTGGAGGTCGCCCCGTATGTCGCCGAGCTCGATCAGCTCGGGCAGACCGCCCCTGCGCGCCGCCTCGAGCTCGCCGCGGTTCTCGCGCAGCTCCGGCGGGATGTACTGCATGCCCAGGCGCTCGTAGACCTCCTCCTCGGTCGTGTACGCCTCGGACTCGCCGCTCGCGTCGTCCGAAATGCCGTACTCGCTCACGTGGAGGCCGCGCCTCACCGCCTCGGTCCGCAGCGCCTCGTTGTGCCTGCCAGAGCCGGTGAAGTGCTGGAGCAGGTTGCCGAAGGCCTCCTCGGGAACGATCCGGAGGTCGACGGGCAGGCCGGAATGCGTGACCGCCTTGGCACCGGCCTCGCCGAAGGTCGACACCGAGTCGATCGCCTGCATGCCCGCGAACGCCTCGGCAAGCGCGGCGGGGTCGCTCGAGGCGGCGACGATGTCGAGGTCCTTCACGGTGTCGGCAAGGCGCCGCGCGCTGCCGGCCAGCTCCACGCGGATCGCGGCGGGATGGTCGCGCAGCGCGCCGACGAGCTCCTCGCCGACGGGGAGCGCCTTCGAGAGGATCATGCGCGCCTTCGGACGCCCGTCCGCGCCGGTCGCGAACGCCGCGAGCACGTTCTCCTCGGCCTTCTTGCCGAAGCCCTTCACGTCCTTCAGCTGGCCGCTCTCGGCCGCCCTGCGGAGGTCGTCGATCGAGGTCACGCCGATCTGGTCGTGGAGCAGCTTCGCGCGCTTGGGTCCGAGGCCGGGGATGCGCGTGACCTCAACGAGGCCGGGCGGGATGCGCTGCTTCAGCTTGTCGGCCGACGGAATCGTGCCGGTGTCGAGCAGCGCGTCGATCTTCTCGGCGATCGTCTTGCCGACCCCGGCCAGCTCCTCGGCCCGGCCCTGCTTGGCCAACTCCGCCACCGAGACCCCGGCCTCGCGGATCGCCTTCGCGGCGTTCCGGTAGGCCACGACGCGGTACACGACCGCGCCGTCGAGCTCGTACAGGCTCGCGAGCTCCTCGAAGGCCTCCGCTATCTCGCCGTTGCGCATCGGTGGGCAGTGTGGCAAGCCGCGGGCGGTGCCCGCGGGGCAGCGATCGGCAGTTAGGCAAGCCGCGGGCGGTGCCCGCGGCGCAGCGATCGCTTACCGTACTCGCCGCCTTGCCCGGAGCCTGGCTCATCCTGCCGACCTACAACGAGGCCGAGAACGTCGAGGCCGTGCTGCGCGCCGCGCTGGCGCAGCTCGCGACCACCGGCCTCGAGCACACCATCCTCGTGGTCGACGACGGCTCGCCTGACGGCACGGGCGAGATCGCGGACCGGCTGGCCGGCGAGCATGCCGAGCTGCGCGTGATGCACCGGCCGCGGAAGCAGGGGCTCGGGCGGGCATACCTCGCGGGCTTCGAGAGCGCGCTGGCGAACGGCGCCGAGCTTGTGCTCGAGATGGATGCCGACTTCTCCCACGACCCTGCCGACCTGCCGCGCTTGATCGCCGCGGCGGGCGCCGCCGACCTCGTGCTCGGCTCCCGCTACGTCCCGGGCGGCGGCGTGGAGAACTGGGGTGCGCTGAGGCGGCTCCTGTCGCGCGGCGGCTCGTGGTACGCGCGCGTGCTGCTCGGCGTGCCCGTGCGCGACCTGACCGGCGGGTTCAAGTGCTTCAACAGGCGCGTGCTCGAGACGATCGACCTGAACGGGGTGCACGCGGACGGCTACGGCTTCCAGATCGAGCTCACCTACAGGGCGATCCAGGCCGGCTTCACCGTCACCGAGGTGCCGATCCTGTTTCGAGAGCGCAGGGAGGGGAGCTCGAAGATGACGGCGCGGATCGCGCTCGAGGCGGTCTGGAAGGTGCCGGCGCTGCGGCTGAGGCGCTGACCGGCAGCGACGGGCTTGCAGCGGTCGCCCGGGCCCGTCGCTATATTTTTTGAAGCGAGCCTTTTACAGGACAAGGAGTAGCCGTGGCAGGCAATCTCGACGAGGTCACAGACAACAACTTCCAGGCCGAGGTTCTCGAGGCCGACGAGCCCGTCCTCGTCGACTTCTGGGCGCCCTGGTGCGGCCCCTGCCGCATCATCGCTCCGCACCTCGAGGAACTGCAGAGCGAGCGCGACGACCTGCGCGTCGTCAAGTTGAATGTGGACGAGAACCCGCAGGTCGCGGCGCAGTACAACGTGATGTCGATCCCGATGCTGCTCCTCTTCAAGCACGGCCAGGTCGCGCACCAGATCATCGGCGCTATGCCGAAGAGCCGCCTCGTTCAGGAGCTCGACCCGGCGCTAGCCGCCTAGCGCGACGCGCCGTTCCTGGCGCGTCCGCCAGTGCGCTCCGAGGGCGCCGAGGATCGCGCCTCCCAGCGTCGTGACGAAGGCGAGTCCCGCCTGCGGGTCGCCCAGGTGGGCCTTCGGCTCGGTGTTCATGATCTCGAGGCCGATCAGGATGAAGCTGCCGAACACGAGGCCGCCGATCGCGCCGCGCACCAGGCCGTCGTCCGTGGCGCGGTGCTCGGTGCCGCCCAGGAACCCTCCGAGGATCGCGATCGGGCCAGCCATCACGTAGTAGAGGATCTCGTTCCAGCCGAGCACGAAGCCGGTCAGGATGCCGTACACCATCGGCACCACGATCCCGCCCGCGACCTGCAGCCAGAAGGGACGCTCGTCGAACGGCGGCGGGAGCTTCATGTCGCGAGCGTAACCGAGATGGACAGGTGCCTGCCCTCGATCTCGGCGCTCTCCGCGTCGGCCTGCGCCCCGTCGAACGCGAGCGAGGTGGCCAGCGTCTCGCCGGCCACGTAGTCCTCGTGTGCGCGCGCGGCGGCGAGCAGCTCCTTGTCGCCCGCGAGCGTCAGCGCGATGCGATCCTCCACCTCGAGCCCGGCGTTCTTGCGCGCCGCCTGCACGGCGTGCACCACCTCGCGCGCAAGGCCCTCGCGCCGGAGCTCGTCGTCGAGCTCGAGATTGAGCGCGACGGCGTGCGTGCCCGAGCGCTCCACCTGGTAGCCCTCCAGCGGCTGGAGCACCAGCGTCACGTCCTCCGGGCCGATCTCGTGCTCCTGGCCGTCGAAATTCAGCCCGGCACGGCCGCCTCCGCGCAGCTTCGCGGGGTCGAGCGCGGCGATCGCGGCGGCCACCTGCGGCATCTGCTTGCCGAAGCGCGGGCCGAGCGCCCGGTAGTTCGGCTTCAGCTCGAAGCGGCCCAGCTCGTCCGCCTCCGACACGTAGCGCACGGACTTCACGTTCAGCTCGTCCTTCAGCAGCGTGTCGAGCCGCTCGATCGCGCTGCGCTCGCGGTCGGCGGCGACCACGACGGCCTCGCGCAGCGGCTGGCGCACCTTCAGCTTCGCGTGGGCGCGCGCCGCGCGGCCGAGCTCGACTGCGTCGCGCACGACCTGCATCTGCCACTCGAGCTCCTCGTCGCGCGACCCGGGCTCGGGAAAGTCGCACAGGTGCACCGACGGCTCGCTCCCGTCGAGGTTGTCGTAGATCTCGTCGGTCACGAACGGCGTGAGCGGGGCGAGCAGCTTCGCTGCGCCGAGCAGGCATTCGCGCAACGTGTCGAAGGCTGCGGGATCGCCGTCCCAGAAGCGCCGCCGCGACAGCCGCACGTACCAGTTCGAGAGGTCGTCCACGAACTCGGCGATCGCCCGGCCGGCGAAGGTCGTGTCGTAGTCCTCCATCCGCTCGATCACGCGCCCCGTCGTGGCGGCCAGGCGTGAGCGGATCCAGCGGTCGAGCTGGGTCTCCTCCGAGCTGCCGCTGGGCTCGTTCACGTTCGCGTACAGGACGTAGAACGCGTACGTGTTCCAGAGCGGCTTGAGGAACTGGCGCACCGACTCGCCGACGGTCTCGAGCGAGAAGCGGTAGCCGTCCCAGGGCTGCTTCGAGGTGAAGTAGTACCAGCGGAGGGCGTCCGCGCCGTGCTCGTTCAGGACGTCCCAGGGCACGACCACGTTGCCCCTCGACTTCGACATCTTCTGCCCGTCCGGGTCGAGGATCAGGCCGAGGCAGAGGCAGGTCCGGTAGGACGCGCCGCGGCCGAGCAAGACCGAGACGGTGAGCAGCGAGTAGAACCAGCCGCGCGTCTGGTCGAGCGCCTCGCAGATGTAGTCCGCCGGGAAGCGCTCCTCGAACCTGTCCTCGTTCTCGAACGGCGCGTGCCACTGCGCGAACGGCATGCAGCCGGAGTCCCACCAGACGTCGATCAGGTCCGGCACGCGGCGCATCTCGCCGCCGCAGTCCTCGCAGGTGAGCACGACCTCGTCGATGAACGGCCGGTGCACGTCCTCCGGCGGCTGGCCGCCGCGCTCGGCGATCTCGGCAAGCGAGCCGACGCAGAGCACGTGACCCTCCTCGCAGCGCCACACGGGCAGCGGCGTGCCCCAGTAGCGCTCGCGCGAGAGCGCCCAGTCGACGTTGTTCTCGAGCCACTTGCCGAAGCGCCCGTGCTTGATGTGGTCGGGGTACCAGTTGATCGACTCGTTGGCGGCGAGCAGCTCGTCCTTCATCGCGGTGGTGCGCACGTACCAGTTCGACTTCGCGTAGTAGATGAGCGGCGTGTCGCAGCGCCAGCAATGCGGATACGAGTGCTCGTACTCGCCCGCGCGGAACAGACGGCCGGACTCGCGCAGCGCCTCCACGATGTGCGCGTCCGCCTCGCGGACGTGCATCCCCGAGAACGGGCCTGTGCGCTCGTCGAACGTGCCGTCGAGTCGTACCGGGTTGTGGATCGTCAACCCGTTTTCCGTGGCGAGCTTGAAGTCGTCCTCACCGAACGCCGCACCGGTATGGACGACGCCGGTGCCGTCCTCGATCGATACGAAGTCGCCCGCCAGGACGGTGTGGCCGCGCTCGCCGTAGTCCGTGATGTACGGGAACGGCGGCTCGTAGCGCAGGCCGAGCAGCGCGGAGCCGGGCATGCGCTCCTCGATCTCCGCCTCCTCGCCGAGCACCCGCTCCACGAGCGGCTCGGCCAGGATCAGCCGGTCGTCGCCGAGGCGGGCGCGCACATAGCCGACGTCCGGGTCGACCGCGATCGCAGCGTGCGGGACGAGCGTCCAGGGCATGGTCGTCCACGCGAGCAGCGAGACGTCGGGCTCGTCCAGGAGCGGGAACCTGACGAACACGGACGGGTCGACCACGTCCCGGTAACCGAGCGCCAGCTCGTGGGACGAGAGCGCGGTGCCGCAGCGGGTGCAGTACGGCACGACCCTGTTGCCCTCGACCAGCAGCCCCTTCTCCCACACCTGCTTGAGCGACCACCAGACCGACTCGACGTAGTTCGGGTCGAGCGTGAAGTAGGCGTCGCCGGTGTCGATCCAGAAGCCGATCCGCTCGGTCAGCTGGTTCCACTCGTCGATGTAGCGGAGCACCGACTCGCGGCACTTCGCATTGAACTCCGCCACGCCGTAGCGCTCGATGTCGTGCTTGTTGTGGAACCCGAGCTCCTTCTCGATCTCGAGCTCGACCGGCAGGCCGTGGCAGTCCCAGCCCGCCTTGCGCGGGACGAAGTGGCCCCGCATCGTCTTGTAGCGCGGGAAGACGTCCTTGAACACGCGGCTCAGAACGTGATGCGACCCGGGCCGCCCATTCGCGGTCGGCGGGCCCTCGTAGAACACGAACGGAGTCGCCCCCTCGCGGCGGCGGATCGATTCGTGGAAGACGTCCCGCTCGCGCCAGCGCTCGAGCACCCGCTGCTCGAGCTCGGGAAAGGACTGGGCCGTGTTCACCGGTCTATAGATCATCGCTTCGCCCCGGGCACGCCCGGTGCTTGCGCAGGGCGGGCCACGAGTGGTCGATTCTACGAGCGACCGCCGAGCTCCCCGGTGCGGACCCGTCCGGGGCGCATCCTACGATCGCGGCCCAGATGTCCTCCCTCGAGCTAGGCGACCCGCTCGCTCA
>JBKPBS010000067.1:0-7114 GCA_046726915.1 Actinomycetota bacterium | reverse complement strand
GTCTGTGTCCCACCCGGGCGGCTGACGGAGCGCGGCGGCGTTACGCTGGCGGACGCGATGACGGTGTACACCGATGCCGGATTGGCCATCGAGACAGAGGGCCGCTACGGGGCGCACAACTATGAGCCGCTGCCGGTCGTCCTGCGCCATGGCGAGGGAGTTTGGGTGCGCGATGTCGTGGGCCGCCCCTATTTCGATGCGCTGTCGGCCTATTCGGCCCTCAATTTCGGCCACCGCCACCCGCGGCTCTTGCGGGCCGCCAGCGAACAACTGGGACGCCTGACGCTGACGAGCCGCGCCTTCCACAACGATCAGCTCGGACGCTTCTGTGCCGAACTGGCGGAGTTCTGCGGAAGCGACCGTGTGCTGCCGATGAACACGGGGGCGGAGGCGGTCGAGACCGCGATCAAGCTCGCGCGCAAGTGGGGCTACGAGCGCAAGCGGGTCGCGGCGGACCGTGCGCAGATCGTCGTGTGCGCCGGCAACTTCCACGGCCGGACGACCACGATCGTCGGCTTCTCCGACGATCCGCTCGCGCGAACCGGGTTCGGCCCGTTCGGCCCTGGCTTTGTGACGGTCCCGTACGGGGATCCCGACGCGTTACGCGGCGCGGTCGGCGCGGATACGGTCGCGTTCCTCGTCGAGCCGATCCAGGGTGAGGCCGGGGTGATCGTGCCGCCCGACGGGTACCTCGCTGCCGCGCGGGCGATCTGTGACGACGCCGGGATACTGCTCATCGCCGACGAAGTCCAGTCCGGTCTTGGCCGTGCCGGCCGGCGGTTCGCGTGCGACTACGAGCATGTGCGGCCAGACCTGTACGTGTTGGGAAAGGCGCTCGGCGGCGGGATCCTGCCTCTGTCGGCGGTCGTCGGCAGCGACGACGTGGTGGGCGTGCTGCGCCCGGGGGAGCACGGCAGTACCTTCGGCGGCAACCCGCTCGCGTGCGCCGTCGGGCGCGAGGTGCTGCGCCTGCTGGCCGACGGCCGGCTCATTGAGGAGTCCGCGGCGCTGGGTGAGGTCGCGGCAGCCCGGCTCCGAGCCGCCGCCCATCCAGCGGTGCGCGAGGTGCGTCAACGCGGCCTGTGGCTTGGGATCGAGCTGGTCGACGAGGCGCTCCCGGCACGCCGGGCGAGCGAGCTGCTCATGGATCGCGGCGTCCTTGCCAAGGACACGCACGAAACGACGCTCCGCATCGCGCCGCCGCTCACCGTCACCGCCGAAGAGCTCGACTGGGCCCTCGAGCGCTTCGACGAGGTGCTGGCGGGACTGCGCTAGCACCCGCGGACAGTCCAGCTCGCACAGGCCGGTAGGCCCCTCACACCACCGCTACTGCATGGGTGCTCGGGGCTGCCGACGGGGCGCCGACAGGTTCTCGATGCAGAGATGCGGTCGGCCGCGCCCAGCCATTAACCGCCGCCTCCATCAAACCCGGCGCGGTTCAGTCTGGCCGTTCAGCCCGGCGCGCCGTCGAGCCGCTCGGCGAGTTCGACGATCAGGCCTTCGGGTCCGCGGACGTAGCAGAGGAGGAAGGTGTTCTCGAAGTCGACGATCTCCCCGATCGTTGCCCAGCCGGCCTCTCGGACGCGGTCGACGACGCCACGCACGTCGTCGACCTTGAATGCGACGTGCCGGAGCCCAGGACGGTTCGCGGCCGGCGCCAGCTCCCCCGCGCCGGCGGAAGGCGACTGGAAGCGCACCACCTCGAACATGTCGCTGCCGTCGGGGGCGCGAGCCATCACGGTCTCGACCGTCACGTTCTCGAGACCGATGATCCGATCGATCCACTCGCCGCTGAACACCCCGGGCTCGCCGCAGTCGAAGCCGAGCAGCGAAAGAAACCGGACTGTCTCGTCGAGGTCCTCGACGACAAGACCGACGTGGACGAAGTTGGTGACGCCGGGGCGATGGCTGTCCATTGAGGTCAAACGACTCGCTCGAGATCGCCGGGCTGCCGGAGTCGTGAGGATATCGGCCGCGCGCGCGGACCTTGAGCGGGCGCTCGCGGCGCGCCGCTGCGTCGTCGAGCAGCGGGCAGGTCGCTTCCGCTGAGCAAGCCTGCCTGCCCCCAATCACTCTGGCGGCGCTAGTCCAGTTGCTCGACGCGCGTGTGGTCGTCCTCGAGGACGACGAGGACGCCGGCGCCCTTCGCCATCGGTTCGACGGCCTCACCGGTCAGCCCCAGCACCGCGGCCTCGTTGGTCGGGCTGTGCCCTACGGCCAGGGCCCTGGCGCCCTCGGCCAGGCGGTCGAAAATCCGCCCGAGGGCTGCGCCGAGGGTCGCCGAGTCCTCTTCGACCAGTTCGGGGTCGGCCGAGCGCAATGCGCTGAGTTCGCCGCTCCCAGCCTCCTGATAGGCCCGGCGCCAGCGGTCCTCGAGTTCGGATCGCAGGCCGGACTCGACCACCACGCCGCGCGGCACCCGTTCGCCTAGGGCACAGGCAAAGCAGGCGATGGTCTGGGTGGCGCGCTGTGCGCCCGTCGAGACGAGCAGCTCATAGCCGCCCCGGAGCTTGGCACCGATGTCGAGCGCTGCCTGCACTCCGTCTTGGGTCAGCGCGTCGCCATCGTTGTCGGTGTGGCGCCTGAGTTCGATCTCCTTCGCCATGCTTCGTCTCCGCTTGCTTGTCGCTGGTCGTCGTGAAGAGGAGATACCCGGTTGTAGCTGAGATCACCGGGCAGCGGCCGTTCTACCGCCGCCGCGCAACATGGGCCCGGCCGGGTGCTCACGAGGTGACCCGGGGGGTGGCCCGCTGGGCCGATCATCGTCTTCGCGCTGTGCGTGCGAAGCGGGGCGACTAGAGGTGAGCAACAGCAAGGCGAGCGGTGCGCGCCGCGTAGCCTGCACGGCGTGCGGCAACACATCAGCTCAGGCTCGCCGTTCGAGCCGACCATCGGCTTCAGCCGAGCTGTCCGCCACGAGCATCTCGTCTTCGTTTCGGCGACTGCCGCGATCTGGCCGGACGGCCACGTAGACCCGGACGTCGGTGTGCAAGCTCGACGGTGCCTGGAGATCATCGACGAAGCCCTTCGCGAGTCCGGCGCGACGCTTCGTGACGTGGTACGAACGCGTGTGTTCCTCGTGGATGCGGCCCACGGTGACGCTGTCGCGCAGGTGCACGGCGAGGCCTTCGGCAGGATCCGGCCGGCCACGGGCTTCATCGTCGTCCAGGGGTTCCTCGATCCCCGCTGGCTCGTAGAGATCGAGGTAGACGCCGTCGTCGGCAGCTGACGGTTCATCGGCACACCGAACATCGACTACCACTGCTGCTTTCGAAGGCAGACGCAGCGGCGCGGCGCGCAGCGAGCGACGCTGTTGCGCCGGATGAACAGCGAGCGCGAGTTTCGATGGCCGGCGCGCTGTCGCAATGCGCGACGAGCAGCCGCCGCAGCGGCGTGTACCCCATTCAGGTACTCAGGCGCTTCCGCGGAAACGCAGAGGGCCTGAAGTCGCGCTGCTCGCCGCTAGGAACGGCGCAGGGGCGCTACGCGGAGGCCGCCAGGTCGTCCGCGTTCGTCCTTGCCACCGCCGCGTCTAGCACGGCGTACTCGGCTTCCACGACCGCCGCCTCGGCGAAGTCGACTGCGTCGAGCGCGTCAGCCTCCGCCCATTCGGCGTCGCGCTTGGCGCTGTCGATGTCGTGCTCGGTCTTCTTCTCCTGGATGCGCGTTCGGATTCGCTGGATGTGCTGGTCCCAGCTGCTCTGGACCTCGTTCCAGTGAGCTTCAGCTTTGTCGGACGTGTCCTGTGCCTTGGCGCGCAAATCGGCGGCGCGATCGTCAGCCGCCTTGCGCGCCTGCTCAGCCGTCGCGCTCAACTTGGCTCTGTCCTGCGCACCCGCCTCCTTGATCTCGCTCTCGGCCTTCTCGACTCGCTGTTTGAGTTCGGTGAAGCGGTCTGACGCCAACATGTCCGCGACTCCTCCTCCGAGGTGGATGATGGAAGGAGATCCGGTATAGCACGCCCGAGGTTGCGCGTCATTCCCATCTCTTTGGGACGAGCCGCGAGCGCGATTCCCCGGGTCGGATCGCTATCGCAATCCGCGATTTGCAGAAGGGACGGCGGCTGTCAGCGAGCCCTTGTGACGCGTTCGAGTACCCGGGCTGCGAACGGCATGTGCGGAGTGCGCCATACGTGTCGCTGCTCGAAGGGCCAGGCATAGACCGGGTTGCCGTCGCGCACAAGCTCGAGCAGGCGTGGCTCGCCGAGCTCCTCGGCTGACCACTCGTACAGGCGTTGCAGGCGCGGCACGATCACCGCATAGTCGAGCATCCGGCCAAGACGCTGCTCGTCGGCGATATAGCGTTCCACGTCGAGCGTGAGCGGATAGCGGTTTGGCAGTACACGGCGGAGTGAGAGGAAGACGCCGGCCATCCCGAGACGGGGGTCGCCCAGCACGTGGCCGAGCGGGGCGAAGCGTCCGAGCGCCAGACGCGGCGCCGCGGCGAGTGTGTGCGCGTACAGCACGCGCGCCAGCGCGACGTTCATGAAGAACCGTTCCGCCGCGCTCTCCGCTTCGGCGAGACTCCGGTGCTCCAGGTAGCCGCCCACGATGCTCGCGTTGTGCGCTCGGTACCAGTTGCGCCCCGTCGGCCTCGCGCCGAACTCCAGCCAGAGCCGCACGGCCCGCGATGACGGCTCGCCGGCCAAGCCACCGAGCAGCGCGACCGTTTCGCAGCCGTCCCGTAGCAGTCGCTCGTTGACCGCCCGCCACCACACGCTACCGGGCGGCGACGCGTCGAGCTGATTGAGCACACCGCGGCGCGCCTGCCAGCGCATGAACGACAACGCCGCCCTTCGAAACGGCAGGTGTCGCGGCGCGCGGCCCGTCGGCCCGTGGAACACCCGCGCCATCAATGCAAGACGCGCCGCCGGATCGTCGCGCACGGCCGCGACCTGCGCCGCAGCCGAGGCGAGCGCGCCTGCGTGGTGGCTCATCCGAGACGGGGGCAGCTGGCGGGCGCCTCAGCTCAGTCGATCGAGCGCGCGAGCAGCTCCATCGGGTGCAGGACCGGAAGCGGACGTCCGAGGCGCTCGGTGTGCGCGCTTATCTGGAGCGCGCAGCCCGGGTTTCCCGCCACGACGGCCTCAGCGCCCGTGTCCAGGAGGTTGCGCGCCTTGCGCTCGCCGAGCTCGGCGGCGGGCTTCGGCTGCACCAGGTTGTAGATCCCGGCCGACCCGCAGCAGATCTGCCACTCGTCCGGCTCGCGCAACTCGAGCCCGGGGATGCCGCGGAGCAGCTCGCGCGGCTGCGCGCGCACGCCCTGCGCGTGGGCGAGGTGGCAGGCGTCGTGGTAGGCCACGGTCATCTCGACCGGCCGCCGCTCGGCGCGTGGGCCGGCCTCGGCGAGGAACTCGGACACGTCGCGCACGCGCTCCGCGAACGCGCTTGCCCGCTCGGCCCACTCGGGCTCGTCGCGCAGCACGTGCCCGTAGTCGCGCATGGCCGAGCCGCAGCCCGCGGCGTTGACGATCACGGTGTCGTAGCCCTCGAGCGCCTCGATCGTGGCCCTGGCGAGCCGCCGGGCGTCGCGGTCCTCGCCGGCGTGCATCGGCAGCGCTCCGCAGCAGCGCGGCAGCCGCGGCGCGTGTACCTCGAAGCCCTCGGCGGCGAGCACCCGTGCCGTGGCTTCGTTCACGTGGCCGAAGAACACACGCTGAACGCAGCCCTGGAGCAGGGCGACGGTGCCGCGCTTCTCGCCGCGCGCCTCGAACCGCTCCGGCAGCCGCGTGAGCGAGCGACGGACCGAGGTCTCGGGCGTCATCGAGGCGACCGCCGCGAGGCGCGGCGCGAGCCGCCGCATCCGCGCACGGCGGGCGAGGCGGGGGAGCCCCATCCGCTGCGCGAGCGCGGCCGCCGGCGCAAGTGCCCGCAGGCGGCCGGGCCGTGTGAACAGCCCGAAGATCAGCCGCCGGTGGACGCGCTCGCCGAGCGGGCGGTTGAAGTTGCGCTCGATCTGAGGCCGCGCGTCCTCGATCAGCTTGTCGTACTGGACGCCGGACGGGCAGGCGGTGACGCACGCCATGCAGCCGAGGCAGCGGTCGAGGTGCGTGACCATCGGCGCGGAGATCTCCTCGTACCCCTCCTTCATCAGGACGATCCGCCCGCGCGGCGAGTCCATCTCCTCGTCCCAGAGCACGTAGGTCGGGCAGGTGGGGAGGCAGAAGCCGCAGTGCACGCAATCGGAGATCAGGTCGAGCTCGGGCGCGCGGGTCGTGTCGTAGCCGCTCATACGCACACCCCGGCGGGATCGAAGCGCTCCTTCACGCGCTGCATCAGCGCGCGGGTGGCCGGGTCGATCGGCCCGATCGGATCGACATCGAGGTCGGCCGGCCGGTCCTGCACGGCGCAGACGAACTCGCGCCGGAGCCGCTCCACCGGCGTCGCCGAGGGCTCCTCGAACCGAACCCAGGAGAGGCCCAGTGCCGCCCGGCCGGCGACCGAGCCGCCGAGCTCGTCGGCGGCCCGGAGCAGTCCCGGCAACCGGGTCGGAAGGCTCGAGACCTTGACGACGAGCGGGCCGCGCTGCGCGGCGCGCTGCTCGTCCCAGAGCGGCTCGTCGTTGTCCGCGATCTCGGTGGCGAGCCCCTCGGCGCGCAGCAGCTTCTCCGCCGCCTCGGCCTGCGGCCGCGGCGCTGCGCCCGCGAAGCGCGCCAGCACGCGGCCGCGCCCGCCGTGCCAGCGGACGTCGATGCCGTGGTGCTCGAGCGCCGACTGGCCGAGCGCCGCCGCGCCGCGCGCCAGCTCGTCCGGGCTGGTCGCCTCGGCCACGGCGGTCGCGGTGTTCGGCGCCACCGGGTGCAGCCGCACCGACAGCTCCACGATCGCGCCGAGCGTGCCGAACGAGCCACTGAACAGCTTCGCGATGTCGTAGCCCGCCACGTTCTTGATCACCTTGCCGCCGCTCTTGGCGACCGTGCCGTCAGCCAGCGCCACGCGCATGCCGACGACCAGGTCCCGCGCCCCTCCGTAGCGGGCGCGGAGCGGGCCCGAGTCGCTGGTCGCCACGATCCCCCCGATCGTCGCGCCGCCCGCGTCCGGCGGATCGAGAGCGAGCATCTGACCTGCTTCGCGGAAGCGCTCCTGCGCCCGCCCGAGCGGCACACCGGCCTCCA
>JBKPBS010000066.1:0-17298 GCA_046726915.1 Actinomycetota bacterium | reverse complement strand
CGCTTGCCAGAGCGATTCGCCGTCTCATCTCTCCTCCAATTTCGTGGACGATGGGCGCGGCGCCTCCAACTCTGCGCCGAGCGTAGAACTGGCCAGACCAGCTGTCAATCAAGTTTCTTGGAGGCTTTGCCGCCGAGCTTGACTACATGCGTGAGGCGCTACGCCGATTGATCGCCTTACGCGCTGCGGGCGAGCCGTCGCCACTCGACGACTGGGATCGATTCACCTTTGATCGGCTCGAGTCATCGTGAGGCTTACTTCTCAACGGCGCCGCTTGTTGCCCAATCCGTTGCCCATCGGACAGCGCCTCCATGCGGAGACAGCTCCGATGCCGCTGTCTAACTAGCGCCCCGGGCAGGACTCGAACCTGCGACCCGCGGCTTAGAAGGCCGCCGCTCTATCCAGCTGAGCTACCGGGGCGGGTGCTGGTGAAAGCGTAGGCGCGCAGGCGGCGCGTGACGAGTCAGCGGCCCCCACCGCCGCCGATCGAGGACCCGCTGAAGAAGAAGAACCAGATCTCGAACGCGGCGGCCGCGACCAGCACCGTGACCACGACGACCTTCTCCGCGCCCGAGATACGCGCCGCCGCGGTCGCGTGATCGGGCCGCTCGCCGCGCATGCTGCGCAGCCAGGGCGCGTGCGTCCGGACGGTCGGCCTGGTGCCGGTGGCGTCCTGATAGGCGCTCATGACGAGCTTGAGCAGCTGATAGAGCCCCCAGCTGAACGCGATCAGCGAAATGATCACGACCGCATACGCGCCCATGGACGGCTGGCTCTCCTCGCCCTGCACCTTCGAGCCGATCCACACGGCGAGCAGCGGACTGCCGGTCCAGACGTTGAGCGCAAGGAACGCCATGGCCGCAGCGAGCAGGATCGGCTTCAAGCGCCCCCGCGAGGGCGACTCCTGTGCGGGTTGGGCCATTTCGAGTCGGGGCGGCCGGATTTGAACCGGCGACCTTCCGGTCCCAGGCCGGATGCGCTACCAGGCTGCGCTACGCCCCGGTGCGGGCGAGTGTAACCACTGCTCCCGAAGGCAATCGATCCAGCCTTGAAGCCGAGCGCGTAGCGCCGTGTCGTCAGCCGTCACGGTGAGCACGCCGTGTTTCGATCGCCACTGGCGGCCGCCGAGTCGACCGCTGTTGGACTTCCGCTGCAGCCGGATCGCCTCCGGCGGCACGCCGAGTTGCGCGCCCCAGTACTCGGTGATCTCGCGAAGCTCCTGATCGGCGTGGTACTGGACGCTGAAGGTCAAGGGATTCCGCGCGAACCGTCTGATCCAGCCTGTGCAGAGGACCACCACCGATGGATCCGAGTTCGCAACGGACACCCTGTTTCGGTTCCGCTTGTGGCCCTCCGCGATGTATAAGCAGACGAAGTCTCGAAACGAGGGATCGCGGGCCAGCAGGTCGAACTCAGCCTTCCCTTCTCTGTAGGCGGCCTCGCGGATGAGGCGGTACTTGCGGCAGACCGCGCGAGTACCGGGGTGGCCGTTCTCCCGCCGCGGGCGGCCCAGGGGCAGATCGCGGACCCAGTAGTAGATCGTCGTCTTCGGCAGGGCCAGGCGTTCCGCTATCTCGTCGATCGAGAGGTGCTTTTCGACCCTCAGCGTTCGGGCTTTCTCTCTTACGTACGCGGGATATGCCACGAACGTATGTTCGCACGAGGTCCGGACGGACTTGGGTTCAGGCGGCGCCCGCTGCGTAGGCCGAGTAGGCCAGGACTATCGATGCCGCGCCGAGCAATGCCACTCCGGTGACGGGCACGGCGCGGGCGCCCAGGGGGCGGGTCTTCTCGTGGATCATCACCGCGGTCAGGAGGGCCATCCAGATCAGGCTCGCCACGCCGGCCGCGAACATCACGAGCATCAGCGCCCAGCAGCAGCCGACGCAGAAGAGCCCGTGGCGGGCGCCGAGCCGGAAGCCGCCGCCTGGGCCGCGCTCGTAGTAGCGCATCATGAACTGGGCGGGGTGCCGGCACTTGTCCAGGCAAGCGTCCTTCAGGGATGTGAACTGGAAGGCGCCCGCCAGTGCCAGCACAGAGCCGCCGATCCACCAGTCGTGGTCCTTGAGCCATGGGCTCGCGTTCACGGCCGCGTGCAGGCTGGCATCGAAGCCGAAGGCGGCCAGCCCGAACGCGCTCCATACGAGCGCGTACCCGCCGATGAACGCGGCCATCGAGCGGCCCCTCCGCGGCGCCCGCTCGGAGGCACGCGAGTACAACCGGATCAGCGGAAGGCTCGACGGCAGCATCATCGCCGCGATCATCACCTGCCACGCGAGCAGCCCGATGAGCGCGGCGACGATGAGCGGCGGCCCGTCGCCGACGAGCAGCGAGTCGTGATTCGCGAGCGCGGCGACGCCGGCCACTTGGGCGCCGATCGCGGCGGCCCAGGCGGCCGCTATCCCGACCAGGATCGGCCGGGGCAGGCTCGTCATTCGCCCCGGTAGTCGATCTTCCAGTCGGACTGGATGGCGTTCTTGTCCTGGAGCTCCCACTGGTAGCCGTGCTCCGGGATGTTGATCCGCTCGTGGCTCGCCTTCGCCACGTACGCCGGCGACCCCGGAACGGTGGAGAAGATCGAGTTGTTGAGCGTGGTGACGCTGCCGTCCGGCCCGCGGTAGGGCTCCATGGAGCAGTCGACCTTGTCGCCGACCGTGAGCGTGCCCGCGCCGTCGGCGATCGTGTGCTCGATCTTCGCGCGCTCGACGCCGACGACCTCGCCGACCAGCTGCGCCAGGTCCCCGAGGGGACCGCCGAGCTTGCCGCCGAAGCAGTCGACCATCGCGTCCATCTGCTCGTCCGTCGCGCGATCGTCGACGTAGACCATCTCGCGCCAGTTGCCCTCCAGGATGTTCCCGGGCACGTGCGCCACGGCGACCAGTGTCAGCCCGCTCACGTCGACGCCCCGGATCTTCCCGGTCGTGATGTTGTACGCGATGACCGTGTCGCATGTCCCGCCGTCGGGGTCCTCGCCGATCCAGCAGGGGCACAGGGTGTCGCAGCTGCATACCTCGAGGAGCGAGCCCTCGAGTTGATAGCCCTGGCTCGTGGCGGCCGGGCTCGTGTCAGTGGTGGCCATTCCCACTTCCTCTCAATTAGGGGCCGACGCCGATCATTACCTCCTGGGCCAGCCGATGCAAGCGCGCTAGGGTGGCGCCGGTCGATGGCCGACGTCCAGCCGCTGAAGACGCTTCGCTACGACCCGGCCGTCGCCGGGTCGCTCGGGGATGTCATCGCTCCCCCGTATGACGTCATCGACGAGCGCATGCGGGCGCAGCTGGCCGGGCGGAGTCCGTACAACGTCGTCGAGATCGACCTCCCTCAGGGCTATGACGCGGCGGCCCAAACGCTCGAGGAGTGGCGGCAGAAGGGCGTCCTGGTGCAGGAGGACGAGCCGGCCATGTGGGTGCTTCGGCAGGACTACACCGCGCCCGACGGCAGCGCCCGCACCCGCACCGGCTTCTTCGCGCGCGTGCGTGTGGAGGAGTACGGGGCCGGCCGGATCCGTCCTCACGAGCGCACCCACCCCGGCCCCAAGGAGGACCGGCTCAGGCTCACGCGCGCGACCCGCGCCAACCTCTCCCCCATCTTCAGCCTGTTCCCCGACGCGAGCGGCTCCGCGAGGGAGACGCTCGCGCAGGCCACACGGGCGGAGCCGTTCGCCGAGGTGGCCGACCACGAGGGCACCGGAAACGCGCTCTGGCGAATCGCCGACCCCGATCACATCGCCGCGCTCCAGGGCGCCCTGGCCGACGCCGAGTTGCTGATCGCCGACGGCCACCACCGTTACGAGACCGCTCGCGTCTACGCGGACGAGGTCGGCGGCGAGGGTGACCATCGCTACGTGCTCATGCTGCTCGTGGCGCTTGAGGACCCCGGCCTGCTCGTCTTCCCCACGCACCGGATGCTCACCGGCCTCAAGGACAACACGGACAAGCAGCTCGCGATCCGCGACGTCGCCAGGCGCGACTTCGAGATCGAGGAGCTCGACGATCCCCACGAGCTCGAGCCGCCCGCCGGAAACGACCGTGTGACGTTCGGCTACATGGACAGCTTCTTCAAGCGGCCGTTCCGCTTCACGCTCAAGGACCAGTCGATCGCCGACGCCGCCCTCGCCGGCATGCCCGAGCCCTACCGCCGCCTCGACACCGCCGTGCTCGAGGCGCTCATCCTCCGCGGCGCGCTCCACATGAGCGAGGACGACATCTCGCACCTGCGCGGGCTCGACTACTCCAAGAACCTCGATGACGCGATCGAGCGCGTGGAGTCGGGCGAGGCCGACGCCGGCTTCTTCATGCGCGCCACCCCGGTCGAGCAGGTGCGCGAGGTGGCCGCGGCAGGCGAGTCGATGCCGCCCAAGTCGACCTACTTCTACCCGAAGGTCCCGACCGGCCTCGTGTTCAATCCACTTTGGTGAAGATCTACACGCGCAAGGGCGACGACGGCACCACCGGCCTCTGGTACGGCGGCCGCGTGCCCAAGTTCACCGGGCGCCCCGAGGCGTATGGCTCGATCGACGAGGCCGCCTCGGCGCTCGGCCTGGCGCGCGCCGCGGCCGATCGCGAAAGCGAGCTCTACCCCGACATCCTGCGCCTCCAGAACGAGCTCTTCATCGCCGGCGCCGAGCTAGCCACCGCGCCGGAGGCCGCCGAGCGACTCCAGCCCGGGGTCTCGAAGGTCACGACCGAGATGGTCGATCGCCTCGAGTCCGACATCGACCGCTACATGGCGCGCGTGGAACTCCCGCCCAAATTCGTGATCCCGGGCGGCACCGAGCTGTCGGCTCGGCTCGACGTCGCGCGCGCCGCGGTGCGCCGCGCCGAGCGCCGGGTGGCCGAGCTGAAGAACGACGGCGAGCTAGCCGACGACACCGTCCTGACCTACCTGAACCGGCTCTCCGACGCTGTCTACGCGATGGCGCGCTTCGCCGACGAGCCGGAGCCTGAGCTCTTCGAGGGGAGAGGATGAGAGCAACGTCACGACGCGAGGACGGCAAGCTGCGGCAGGCCGTCGAGATTCGCGAGCACATCGTTGCGGCCGACGAGCCGAAGGACCACGGCGGCGACGACTCGGCCCCGAGCCCTCAGGAGCTCCTCGCGGCGAGCCTCGCCAGCTGCACGGCGATCACGATGGAGATGTACGCGGAGCGAAAGGGATGGGAGCTCGGCGACGTGACGGTCGACGTGAACTACGAGCCGGCCCAGCGCGGCTCGCCCACGCGCTTCACCATGGTGGTGAACTTCCCCAAGGAGCTGCCCGAGGAGCAGCGCGAGCGCCTCATGCAGATCGGAGCGAAGTGCCCCGTTCACCGGGTGCTCGAGGGCGAGGTCATGTTCGAGGAGACGGTCGAGGTCGTCTGATCAGGAGCTCGGCGCGAGCTCCCACATCGAGAAGCGGCCGAGCGGCCGGAAGCCGGCTCGCTCGTAGACGGTGTAGCCGAGCGCCGTGGAGACCAGCGTGGAGGTCTCGCAGCCCCGCTCGACGGCGTCGGCCAGGGCGTGCCGGAGGAGGTTGCCCGAGACTCCGCGCCCGCGCGCCTCCGGAACTACGGCGACGCACTCGACGTCCGTGTTCCCCTCGTGGTCCGTCATCAACAGGCAGCCGATGGGCTCGCCGTCGTCACGCGCGACGTAGACGTGGACGGAGTCCCCCGGCCGGGTCCGCAGCGCGCGTGCGAAGGAGTCGGTGCCGAAGTTGTAGGCACGGTCGTTCAACGGCCCCACGACGGCGAAGTCGCCCTCGGCCGTCCAGTCCGGCAACGCTTCCGAAGCCGGCCGTTCCACCCCCTTGAGGTCGTGCAGCATCGCCGCGGGCTGAGCGTCGAGCACGTGGCCGCGTCCCTCGAGGAGGCGCGCGGCCGCGTCGTCGTCCGGCCGTACCCACACGGTCCATTTGGCGCCGATTTCGCGGTATGCGCCGACCAGCTCGTCGTACGCCGCCTCGAGCGCGCCCGCGCTCCGATACGCCACGCCGTTCGCCACGGCGCGCTCCGGCGCGGCCGGGACCACGGCCGCGAGGACGCCTTCGCGTTCGATCGTGTGCGCGCCCTCGGAGGCGCCCCCGCACATGCGGTAGAAGGCGAACAGCCCGTCCACGACGCGCTCGAACATCGGGATATTTTGGACACTAGACTCGTGGGCGCCATGCGCGAGCTTCCGCTCCCCGCGCACTTCGACCCGGACCGCGTCGGAGAGGTCTGGCGGGTCAGCTACGAGGACCGCGCGCGCGAGGCCGCGGCGTGGGCCGGGGAGCACGGCATCCGACCCGCCGCCGACGACTCCCTCCGCGTCTGCCTCCTAACGGTCGACTGCCAGAACACCTTCTGCATCCCCGGCTTCGAGCTCTTCGTCGCCGGACGCTCCGGGAAGGGCGCCGTGGACGACAGCCGCCGCCTATGCGAGTTCGTCTATCGCAACCTCGGGACGATCACGCAGATCATCCCGAGCCTCGACACCCACCACGCCATGCAGGTCTTTCACGCGATCTGGCTGGTCGACGAGCAGGGCGACCATCCGGACCCGTACACGCTCATCTCGCCCGAGGACGTCGAGGCCGGCCGCTGGAGGGCGAACGAGGCCGTCGCCGAGGCCCTCGGAATCGGGACCGATTACGCGGCCCGCCACCTTGCCCATTACACGCGCCGGCTCGCCGAGGGAGGCAAGTACAACCTGACGATCTGGCCCTACCACGCCCTCCTCGGCGGAATCGGCCACGCGTTGGTCTCGGCGGTCGAGGAGGCTGTCTTCTTCCACGGCGTCGCCCGCTACAGCCGGCCGGAGTTCCAGGTGAAGGGCGAGAATCCGCTCACCGAGCACTACTCGATGCTCGGACCGGAGGTCACCGAGGGACCGGACGGCGACCGCCTCGGCGGGCTGAACACCGAGCTGATCGACAAGCTCCTCGCCTTCGATGCGGTGGTGGTGGCGGGGCAGGCGAAGAGTCACTGTCTCGCCTGGACCATCGACGACCTCCTCGAGAGCGACGACGTCCGCGAGCGCCGGCTCGCCGAGCGGACCTACCTGCTCGAGGACTGCACCTCTCCGGTGGTCGTGCCCGGCGTCGTCGACTACACCGACGAGGCCGATGCCGCCTTCGGCCGCTACGCGGCCGCCGGCATGCACGTCGTGCGGTCCACCAGCCCGATGGAGACCTGGCCGGGCCTGGCGGAGCGGCTGGCGGGGCTTCGATAGTCCAGGTGCCGGAGCTCCGCGAGCTGCTGCTCACGCCCGAGCAGGCGGCCGAGATGGACGCGCCCGGCACGAAGGACGCGGCCGTCCTCGTGCCGCTCTACCGCGAGCCGCTGACCGCGGTCTTCACCGAGCGGCGGGCCGACCTGCGCCGCCACGCCGGCGAGATCTCGTTCCCGGGTGGCCGCCAGGACCATCCGGACGAGGACCTCCGCTCCTGCGCGCTCCGCGAGGCGCAGGAGGAGATCGGGCTCGATCCCGCCGGCGTGGAGCTGGTGGGGGCTCTGCCGCCGGTCGGCACGTTCGTCACCGGCTACCGCGTGTTCCCGTTCGTCGGGCTGATCGAGCCGGGTCAGATGTGGCGCCCGCAGGCCACCGAGGTGGCCGAGGTGCTCGAGTTCACGTTCGCCGACCTCGTGGCGGGTCACCAGATGCAGCGGCTGATCCGGAAGGGCGTGCCGATCAAGACGCCCACCTACACGGTCGACGGCCACCTGGTCTGGGGAGCGACCGCGCGGATCGTGCAGTCGCTCCTGAAGGCGCTGCGCCCGCTGCTCTGAGGCCGCTCGGGCTCTAGACGTCCTTCTCGATCGGCACAGCGACCATGTTGCCCCACTCGGTCCACGAGCCGTCGTAGTTCTTCACATCGTCCTCGCCGAGCAGCTCGTGCAGCACGAACCAGGTGTGCGCCGAGCGCTCGCCGATCCGGCAGTAGGCGATGATCGGGTGGCCGTCCACGACGCCCTTGTCCGTGTACAGCTCGCGCAGCTCGTCGGCCGGCTTGAAGGTTCCGTCCTCCTGCACGGCCTGCGCCCACGGCACCGACGCGGCGCCCGGGATGTGACCCGCGCGCTGCGCCCCCTCCTGCTCGTAGCCGGCCATCGCGATCAGCTCGCCCGAATACTCCTGTGGGGAGCGCACGTCGACGAGCCGAATGGCGGAGTCGAGCGCGCTCAGCACCTCGTCGCGGTAGGCGCGGATCGCCTCGTCACCCTCCTGGGCGGAGAAGCTCTGGGGCTCGTAGCTCGGCACGTCCGTCGTGGTTGGCCGGCCCTCCGAGATCCACTTCTCGCGCGGGCCGTTCATCAGCTTCACGCTGTCGTGGCCGTAGTACTTGAGGTACCAATAGGTGTAGGCGGCGAACCAGTTGTTGCGGTCGCCGTACAGCACGATCGTGTGGTCGTTCGAGATGCCGCGGCTGCCGAGCAGCTCGCCGAACTCCGTCGGCCCGAGGAAGTCGCGCTTCACCTGGTCCTGGAGGTCCTTCCTCCAGTCGAAGCCGACCGCACCGGGGATGTGGGCCTCCGCGTAGAGCGCTGGGTTCTCGTCGACCTCGACGATGCGGATTGACGTGTCGCTCAGGTGGTTCTCGACCCACTGGGTGTCAACGAGCACGTCCTTGGCGTAGTCCGCCACGGTTCCTCCAATTCTCCTGAAATCTGGTCGGAATCAAGGTACCCAAACTCGATCCAGACATCGGGGTATTGTGGTCGGGCTCATGGAGCACGCGCCGCTGCGACCCGTGCCCGCCCGGCCGGCCGGTCCAATCGACCCGGCGACGGCGCTGCGCGAGGTGGGCGCCTGGCTCCCCACGCTGCCGCCGCTCGCCGCGCGTGCGCTGGCGCTCGTGGTGCTCGCGGAGCGGCCTCGCGCCTCGGTCGCCGAGTTGCTTGATGTCTCGGAGCGCGAGCTGGGCGCGCTGTTGGCGGAGGCGCGCAAGGAGCTTCGGCAGACGATTGCGGTCCTGGGCGGCAGCGGCTGGTGCGAGCGAGCCGAGGGGCTGATCTCGGACCGGCTCGACGGCGCGCTGGCCGACCGCGACGTGCGCCGCCTGGACGTGCACCTGCGGAACTGCCCGCGCTGCGTGGAGCACGAACGCCGGCTGGTGCAGGCCACGGACGCCTTGGTAGGCGGGCTGGGCGGGCCCGCGCGCACCCCGACGCCGCCCGGCGAGATGCCGCCCGCTCCGCTGGTCGAGGCAACGCCTCCGGACGACAGCGGTGAGAAAGCCGCGGCCTCCGGCCAGGCTCCGATCTCGCCGCCGCCCGCCCTGCCCTCGGAGCCGGCTCCCGACGAGCCAACCGGCAAGGAGATCGCGGGCGCGGCCGAGGTGCTCGTCGCCGCCCGGACCCGTCGCCAGATCGCCGCGGCCGTCGCTTGGAACGCCATGGTCGCGATCGCGATCCTCCTCACACTCGCGACGATCGCCCTGACGATCGCCGGCATCCTGGGCGCAAAGCTCTAGCGCAGCAGCCGCTCCACCGCCTCGGTCATGTCCGCCAGCCACTCCGCGTGCTGCGAGGGGGATGTGGGCACGATCGATGCCGGTATGCGGCATCTATCGGACACACCCCCCACGATCGCCGCGCCCTCCGCGAGGACTTCGGGCCGGACGCTGCCCGCTGCCTCGTAGACGAACCCGCGCACCGGCGTGTCGACCAGGTGCGCCATAAGTGTCTCGAGGCGCGCGCCGTGCACGTCGGGCGAGCCGGTGGCGCTCCCCATCAGCCAGCAGACAACCGTGACGCCCGACAGCGCACCCACCAACGTCGCGAGCCGGTCCGGATCGGCTGCCACACCCTCAATGCCCGCCGTTTGGAGCTCGGCAAGGCGCTCGGGCGACCGCGTCGTCCCCCGAATCGCGTGATCGGGGAGCGCGGCTGCGAGAGCGCGCCCGCGGCACCCGCATCCCACTATGAGAACGCGAGCCACGCGCTAGTCGCCGCGGGCGCGCCGCCGGAGCTCCTCGCGCCAGCGGCGGTCGGCCGCCACCTGCGCGCGGACGTCGTCCTCGGTGATCTCGCGGCGGCCGGTCGCGCGGCGGCGGGCGTTCTGCGCCTCGATCATCTGGTCGACGTCGTCGATCTCGAGCTCGGCCTCGAGCTCGGGAGAGCGGGTCGGCCGCCAGTCCACCTGTTCCGCGCCTGAGCCGGGATACCAGCGGCCGATGGCCAGGAAGATCGCGATCACGACCAGTGCTCCGATGACGACGAATGCCGCGAACTCGTCCACGCGCGCCGAGTGTACGCTCCCGCCCGGTGCCCGAAGCCGTCATCCTCGACGCCCTGCGCACGCCCATCGGCCGCTACGCGGGCGTCCTCGCACCGGTTCGCCCCGACGACCTCGCGGCCCGCGTCCTCGCGGCGGCGGTCGAGCGGAACGGCCTCGACCCCGCCACGGTCGACGAGGTCTACGTGGGCTGCACGAACCAGGCGGGCGAGGACAACCGCAATGTCGCGCGGATGGCCTTGCTGATCGCCGGGCTTCCCCAGGAGGTGCCGGGCGTGACCGTCAACCGCCTGTGCGCCTCGGGCCTTGAGGCAGTCGTCCAGGGCGGCCGGCAGATCCGCCTCGGCGAGGCCGACCTCGTCCTGGCCGGTGGAGTCGAGTCGATGTCGCGCGCCCCGCTCGTGATGCTGAAGCCGGAGCGCGGCTTCCCGCGCGGAGACGGCCAGCTCGTGGACACCACCATCGGCTGGCGCTTCACGAACCCGCGCCTCGCCGAGACCTACTCGACCCAGTCAATGGGCGAGACGGCTGAGAACGTGGCCGAGCGCTACGAGGTCTCCCGCGAGGACCAGGACGCGTTCGCGCTCGAGTCGCACCGCCGCGCGATCGCGGCCGCCGAGGCCGGCCGCTTCGACGACGAGATCGTGACCGTCGACGTTCCCCAGCCCAAGGGCGACCCGGTGACGATCTACGCGGACGAGGGCCCGCGCCCGGACACCTCGCTCGATCGCCTAGGCGGGCTCAGGCCGATCTTCCGCGAGGGCGGCACCGTGACCGCCGGCAATGCCTCCCAGATCAACGACGGCGCCGCTTGCGTGGTCGTGGCGAGCGAGGAGCGCGCCCGCGAACTGGGCCGCGAGCCGCTGGCGCGGATCGTGAGCAGCGCATCGGCCGGCGTCGACCCGGCTTTGATGGGCATCGGCCCGGTCCCCTCGACGCGCAAGGCACTCGACCGTGCCGGCCTCGAGCCGAAGGACATCGACCTGGTCGAGCTGAACGAGGCGTTCGCGTCGCAGGTGCTCGCCTCGATGCGCGAGCTCGGCTTCGACCACGACCGGCTCAACGTGAACGGCGGCGCGATCGCGCTGGGCCACCCACTCGGCTGCTCAGGCGCCCGCCTGATCGGCACCCTCGCGCACGAGCTGCGCCGGCGCGGCGCCCGCTACGGGGTCGCGACGATGTGCATCGGCGTGGGCCAGGGCCTGGCCGCGGTGATCGAGAACCCAGCGGCCTAGCGCGGTCAGGCCGAACGAGCCGGCGACGCCCGCAACCAGCACGGCGGCGAACTTCAGCTCCGCCGGCACCGGCAGCGGCTGCACGGCGAATGCGAGCCCCACGAGCACCGGCGGATGGACGATGAACGCGCCGTACGCCGCGGGCGCCATCCTCTGGACGAGCGGGCGGAAGTAGCGGGCCTCGTGCTTCCGGAAGTGCCCCACCGCCCAGATCGACAGACACGTCGCGATAACTCCCTCCAGGAGTGCCGCCGCGGCGGCCTGCCAGTGCCAGCCGCCCCCAAACCGGTCCTCGGCGGCGCCGCCGTCGAAGAACCCGCCCGCCAGCAGGAGTGCGGGTAGCGCCAGGATCGCGATCGCCCCCGCGAGCCCGAGGCGACGCTGGAGCCGGGGGCTGACGGTCTCGAGCCACCCGCGCCGGCCCGCTGCCGCTCCGAGCGAGAACAGGATCACGTACTGGGGGAACATCGCGAGCTGGAGGTGGAACTGCTCGGACCCGACGGGGAAGGCGAGCCGAACGGCGAAGGCCGTGGCCGCGATCGCGAGGGCCGCGCCCGCCACGTCGCGGCCCCGCAGGCGCCGCCACAGCGGAGGCGGCGCGTGGCGCCGCAACCCTCGCCACAGCGCGTAGCCGAGCGAGAACACGAGCAGGGCCTCGAGGAACCAGGTCGGACCCGGCGCGAAATGCCACACCTGCTCACGCACGAACGGCCAGAGCGCCATGCTGCCGTGGTCGTTCTCGCGGTGGGAGACGTACTCGAGCACCGGGCTCACCAGCAGGGTGAAAGCGGCAAGCGGGACGCCGAGCCTGATGAGCCGGCCCTTCGCGAAGCCCTCCGGCCCCTTGCGTCGCAACGACGGGACGCTCAGCCGTCCCGCGACGAGGAAGAAGAGGCCCAGTCCGAACAGCCAGCCGACACCGAGCAACGCCGTCACGAGGCCGACCGCGGCACCGGACATCTCGTCGTATGACTCGAGGTACCAGGACCCGTCGAGCCCATAGGTGATCGCGCTGTGCAACGCGATCACGCCGGCCACGAGCACGACCTTCATCGCGTCGAGATAGGCCAGGCGCGAGCTCATGCCTCCTCGTACGGTACCCGCGGGGGATAGGTTCCCCAAGAACGACAACGGCCGCACCCCGGAGGGCGCGGCCGCTGCCGCTTCACCGATGTGGCGTGTGGCTACCCGACGGTGTGGTCGCCGGGGCCGTCGCTCGTCGCCTGGGACTGCGCGCTCACGGACGCGCCCTGGCTCGAGTCCGTGTTGCCGTTGTGGTTGTCGTCCGAGTTCGAGTCGTCGGACGCTTGTGCCTTGCTCGAGTCGGTCGCACCGTTGCCGTTGTCGTCCGAGTTCGAGTCGGTCGCCTGCTGGCCGTGGCTCGAGTCGGTCTGGCCGTCACCGTTCTGATCCGAGTTCGAATCGTCGGCCTTGACCTTCTGCGCGTTCTGGTGCTCGCTCGAGTCAGTGTCGCCGTTGTTGTTGTCGTCCGAATGCGACGCGCCACCGCCGGTCACGGCGTTGTTCGTGTCGCCGCCCGGACCTCCGTTGTCGTCGGCCTCGTCGTCGTCATCGCCCCCGCCGGGCCCGGAGTTGTCCTCCTCGCCGTCGCTGCTCGCCTTGCCGGTGGTCGCAAGCGCCTTCCCGATCAACCCATGATCGAGGTCGAATGCCGCCGTCGCGAACAGCGAGGTGCCCGAGAACAGCACGAGCGCCACGAAGAAGGTCAGCAGCCGTCGCGTAAGCGACAGCTCGTTCCCGAGCATGTCCTCGGGGCCCTCCGCGAGGCGCAGATAGGCGTCGGATGGGTGCATGTGTGGGTTCATCGGCAACTCCCTGTTCGAGTCGAGCGTCAGAGCTACAACCCGACGAATTCCCAAAACTCACGCGACTTGGCGCGATCTAGACGATCCGCTGAGGGCCGCGACGCCCGAAAACCAACTTCGCGGGAAGTTCTGCGACGAGAGGCTGCAGCATGGTCGCAAGCTCAGCCGCGGTCGGCCGTGCTGCCGGGTTCTTCTCGAGAGAGGCCAGGATCGCGTCCGACAGCGCTGCCGGCACCGGCACCGGCCACGGGCGCGGCTCGTCCTCGAGCTGAGGGAAGCGGTCCTCGAGCGGCGCATCCAGTTCGTGCGAGCGCGGGCGGCCGAAGGGCAGCTTGCCCGCCACCGCGTGGTAGAGCGTCGCGCCGAGCCCCCAGACGTCCGCCGGCGGCCCCACGTCCCCGCGCGGGTTGCACTGCTCGGGCGGCATGTAGGCGTTGGTCCCGATGTAATCGGTGAGGCGCTGGGCGCGCTCGATCGTCCGCGCGAGGCTCAGGTCGATCACCCGCGGCGGGATTCCCATCACGAGGTTGTCGGGCTTCAGGTCGAGGTGCACCCAGCCCTCCTCGGCCATGTAGTGGATGACCGAGGCGACGTGCAGCCCGAGCGGGAGCGTCTGTTCCAGCGGCAGCCTGCCGTTCCGCCGGATCAGCCTCTTCAGCGTCGGCCCCTCGAGGTGCTCCACCACCACGTGCGGATGAGGGCCCTCGATGTACGCGTCGAACGCCCGCAGGAGCACCGGATGGGCGAGCGCCTCGAGCGCCTCCACCTCCCGCCTCAGCCCACGCAGCGCGTACTCCTCCTCCACGAGATCCGGCCGCAGCACCTTGGCGACCATCACGCTGAAGTGACGCTCGTCCCAGACCAGGTAGACCTCGTAGCGGTTGCCCCCGCCGAGGGACTTCAGCGTGGTCCGTCCGGGGGCGATCTCATGCCCCTCGGGGAACTTCCATGACTGCTTGTCGGACACGACCTCCCGCATCTTGCAGAATCAGGAACACATGATCGACTTCGAACTCACCGACGAACAGAAACTGATCCGCGAGACGGCGCGCGAATTCAGCGACAAGGAGATCGCCCCGCGTGCCCGCGAGAACGACCGGAACGAGCATTTCGACACCGAGCTCGTCCAGAAGATGGCCGACATGGGCTTCCTCGGCGCGATCGTGCCGGAGGAGTACGGCGGCCGCGGCGCGGACTACCTGACCTACGCGCTGATCGTCGAGGAGATCGGGCGAAACGACTCGGCGATGCGCACCGTGGTGTCGGTTGTCACTTCGCTGGTCTGCTCCTCGATCGTCCGCTGGGGCACCGAGGAGCAGAAAGAGCGGTGGCTCCCGGACCTGTGCTCGGGCGAGGTGCTTGGCTGCTTCGGCCTCACGGAGCCCGACACCGGCTCCGACGCATCGAACCTGAAGACGCGCGCCGAGAAGGTCGACGGCGGCTGGCGCCTGAACGGCGGGAAGATGTGGATCTCGCTCGGGAACTACGCGAAGCTCGCGTTGGTCTTCGCGCAGACGGATCCCGCGAAGAAGCACAAGGGTCTCGCCTGCTTCCTCGTGCCGACCGACTCGGACGGCTTCTCCTCACAGGAGATCCACGGCAAGCTCGGCCTGAAGGGGTCCGACACCGCGGAGCTCTCGCTCGACGGGGTCGAGGTCTCAGACGACGCCCTAATGGGCGAGGTCGGCGAGGGCTTCAAGATCGCAATGTCGGCGCTCGACTCGGGCCGCTACAGCGTCGCCGCCGGCTGCGTGGGGATCTGCCAGGCCTCGCTCGACGCGTCGGTCGCCTACGCGAAGGAGCGCACTCAGTTCGGCCGGCCGATCGCCTCCTTCCAGCTGGTCCAGGAGATGATCGCCGACATGGTCGTGCAGACCGAGGCCGCGCGCGGGCTCGTCTGGCGGGCGGGCTGGCTGAAGGACCAGGGCAGGCCGACCACGACCGAGACGTCGATCGCGAAGCTGTACGCGACCGAGGCGGCCGTGAACTGCTCGAACATGGCGATCCAGGTACACGGCGGGTCGGGCTACGTGGACGACTACCCCGTGGAGCGCTACCTGCGTGACGCCCGCGTGACGACGCTGTACGAGGGCACCTCGCAGATCCAGAAGCTGATCATTGGGCGCGCGGTGACGGGCGAGAACGCGCTGGTGCCGTAGCGATGGCGACCGTGTCAGCGGAGACGAGCGGCGCCGTGGGCCTCGCGCGGCTCGACCGCCCGGAGGCGCGCAACGCACTCTCCGCCGAGCTGATGGAGGAGCTCGCCTCGATCTGCGAGCGCTGGGACGACGATCCCGAGGTCCGCTGCATCGTGATCGCCGGCGGCGACGACTGGTTCGCCGCGGGCGCCGACATCAAGGCGATGGCGAAGCGCACGTTCGCGGAGACGCTCACGTCGCCGGCGGCGCGCTTCTGGCCGCGGCTCGCCGCGCTGCGGACGCCGCTCGTGGCGGCCGTCTCCGGCTACGCCCTCGGCGGCGGCTGTGAGCTGGCGCTGGCCTGCGACATGATCGTGGCGTCGGAGCGCGCCGAGTTCGGCCAGCCCGAGATCATGCTCGGGATCATTCCGGGCGGTGGCGGCACGCAGCGGCTCGCGCGCGTGATGGGAAAGCAACGGGCGATGGAGCTGGTGCTGACTGGCCGCCGGATCGGCGCTGCCGAGGCGCACGAGCTCGGGTTGGTCACCCGCCTGGCGCCGCCCGACGGCTGGCTCGACTCAGCGCTCGAGCTGGCCGCGCAGGTTGCCGAGCGCCCGCCGCTCGCCGTGCGGCTGGCAAAGCAGGCCGTGCTCGCGGCGGAGGAGACCGCGCTGTCGGCCGGACTCGACCAGGAGCGCCGGCTGTACGAGCTCGCGATGGCGACGGAGGACCGCGTGGAGGGCATGAACGCGTTCGTGGAGAAGCGCAAGCCGGAGTTCCGCGGGCGGTGACGGTCCTCGGAGTGGTCGGCGCCGGGACCATGGGCGCCGGCATCGCTCAGCTTGGAGCGGCGGCGGGAATGCGGACCTTGCTCCATGACCCCGTGCCGGAGGCACTGGAGCGCGGATCTGAGGCGGTCGGGCGCGGGCTTGCCAAGTGGGCAGTGAAGGGACGAGCAGGCGATGACGCCGCCCGGCTTCTCGAGCCGGTCGCATCGCTCGATCAGCTTGCACCATGCGAGCTCGTAATCGAGGCAGCGCCCGAGCGGGCTGAGCTGAAGCGTGACCTGTTCGGCGCGTTGTCGATGGTCTGCGGTGACGATGTCGTGCTCGCGACGAACACATCGTCGATCCCGGTTACGTCGCTGGCCAGCGCGGCGGCGCGTCCCGAGAACGTGGTCGGCATGCACTTCTTCAACCCGCCGCCGCTGATGCCGCTCCTAGAGGTCATCCGCGCGGACCAGAGCGCCGATGCGGTGGTCGAGCTTGCGATCGAGGTCGGAAGGGCGATGGGCAAGGAGGTCATCGTCGCCGCCGACGGGCCGGGCTTCCTCGTGAACCGCTGCGGCCGCCCGTTCAGCGGCGAGGGGCTCCGGCTGCTTCAGGAGCGGCTGGCGACGCACGAGCAGATCGACCGGATCTGCCGGCTCGGCGGCGGCTTCCGGATGGGGCCGTTCGAGCTGATGGACCTGGTCGGCATCGACGTGGGCTTCGAGGTCGCGCAGTCGTTTAACGAGCTGTCTTTCGGGGAGCCGCGCTGGCGCCCCAGCCCGATCCAGGCCCGGATGGTCGCGGCCGGCCGCCTTGGGCGGAAGAGCGGGCGCGGCTACTACGAGTACGCAGAGGACGGCTCGTACCGGCCCGACGATCCCGAGCCCCCGGCGATCGGGCCGGAGCCGCCCGCGATCGGCGCGGAGCCGGCCGCTGGCAGCGACCTTCCCCTTGCGCTCGCGCTCCTCGGCGACGGACCGCTGGCGGGCGCGCTGCGCGAGCGTGCCCGGTCGGCCGGCTACGAGCTGCGCGAGGGCGGCCCGGCCGAGCTGATCGTCGACGCGCGAGTCCACCCGGAGCTGGCGCGCGCCGGGGCCGTGCCGCCGGCTCTTCCCGGCGGCGCGCCGCTGCTC
>JBKPBS010000065.1:0-19785 GCA_046726915.1 Actinomycetota bacterium | reverse complement strand
AGCTTCTCCTCGGCCGTCAGCTCGGTCTCGCCCTTCGGCGTGACCTTGCCGACCAGCAGGTCGCCCGACCCGACCTCGGCGCCAATGCGCACGATGCCGCGGTCGTCGAGGTTGCGCAGCGACTCCTCCGAGCGGTTCGGGATGTCGCGGGTGATCTCCTCGTCACCGAGCTTCGTTGTGCGGGCGTCGATCTCGTACTCCTCGATGTGGATCGAGGTGAGCTCGTCGTCCTTCACGAGGCGCTCGGAGATGATGATGGCGTCCTCGAAGTTGTAGCCCTCCCAGGACATGAAGGCCACGAGGCAGTTCTTGCCGAGGGCGAGCTCGCCGTTCTCGGTCGAGGAGCCGTCGGCCAGCACCTGGCCCTTCTTCACCCTCTCGCCCGGATCGACCAGCGGCTTCTGATGGATCAGCGTGCCCTGGTTCGAGCGCATGTACTTGACGAGCGGGTACTCGTCCTTGCCGTCGCTCGTCTCGATGACGATGCGCTCGGCGTCGACGTAGTTGACGGTGCCGGCGTTGTCCGACATCACCACGTCACCGGTGTCGATCGCCGCACGGGTCTCCATGCCGGTGCCGATCAGCGGCGCCTCCGTCTTCAGGAGCGGCACCGCCTGGGCCTGCATGTTCGAGCCCATCAGGGCGCGGTTGGCGTCGTCGTGCTCGAGAAACGGGATCAGCGCCGTGGTCACCGACCAGATCTGGTTCGGCGACACGTCCATCAGGTCCACGTCCTTCGGCGTGGCGAGCACCAGCTCGCCGTCAGGCGTCCGGCACTCGACCGTGCCCTTGAGCTTGGCCGACTTCTCGTCGATCTCCGAGTTGGCCTGGGCGATGACCATGTCCTCCTCCTGGTTCGCATCCAGGTGGACGACCTTGTCGGTCACGACGCCGTCCTCGACCACGCGGTAGGGCGTGGTCACGAAGCCGTGCTCCGAGACCTCGGCGAAGCTCGAGAGCGAGCCGATCAGACCGATGTTCGGGCCTTCCGGCGTCTCGATCGGGCACATGCGCCCGTAGTGCGTCGGGTGCACGTCGCGCACCTCGATAGGCGCGCGCTCGCGTGTGAGACCGCCGGCGCCGAGCGCCGACAGGCGGCGCCGGTGCCTGAGACCGGCCAGCGAGTTCGTCTGGTCCATGAACTGGCTGAGCTGCGAGGAGCCGAAGAACTCCTTCAGCGCGGCCACGACGGGTCGGATGTTGATGATCGTCTGCGGCGTGATGGTGTCCGAGTCCTCGGTGGTCAGGCGCTCGCGGACGACGCGCTCCATCCGGTAGAGGCCGATGCGGAAGGCCTCCTGGATCAGCTCGCCGACCGTGCGCAGGCGCCGGTTGCCGAAGTGCTCGTACTCGTCGAGACGCTCGGCGATCGGCTCACGCGGCATCGAGACGGCCTCGAGCGCGAAGTCCTTGATGGGCTCCTCGCCGTCGGGCCCGCCCTCGTACATGCCGGACTCGGGGATGCCGAGCTCGCGCGGCAGAGAGACGAGCTCCTTGATCAGCTCGATGATGTCGCGCGGGGTGAGCGTGCGGGTGTCGAGCTTCTCGTCCAGGTGCAGGCGGCTGTTCAGCTTGTAGCGGCCTACGCGCGTGAGGTCGTAGCGCTTGGGATCGAAGAAGAGCTGGTTCAGCAGGTTCTTCGCGGCGTCGATCGACGGCGGCTCGCCCGGGCGCTGCTTCTTGAACAGCTCGATGAGGGCGCCGTCCTCCGACTTCGTGACCTCGGTGTCGGCCTCGAGCGTCAGGCGCATGTAGAGCGAGTTGTCGAACAGGCCGAGGATCTCCTCGTCGGAGCCGGTCCAGCCCGCGGGCACGTACTTGCCCTCGCGCAGCGTGTCGCCCATCGCGCGCAGCAGGACGCTCACGGGGAGCTTGCGCTTGCGGTCGATGCGGACGTAGACGCGGCCCTTCTTGTCGATCTCGAGCTCGAGCCAGGAGCCGCGGGCCGGCATCAGGTTCGCGATGAAGACCTGCTTCTCGCGGTCCTTGGGCTCCATGACGTAGGCGCCGGGGGAGCGCACCAGCTGCGTCACGACGACGCGCTCGGTGCCGTTGATGATGAACGTGCCCCAGTCGGTCATCCACGGGAAGTCGCCCATGAAGACGGACTGCTCGCGGATCTCGCCGGTCTCGCGGTTCTGGAACGCGACCTTGACCGTCAGCGGGCGCGCGTAGGTGAGGTCCTTCTCCCGGCACTCCGAGATCGGTGCGACGGGCTCGTCGAAGTTGATCTCCTCGAAGACGACGGCCAGGTTGCCGGTGTAGTCCTCGATGGGCGAGACGTCGTCGATCGTCTCGCGGAGGCCGCCCTTCTGGGTGTCGACCAGCCGGTCGAACGAGCGGCGCTGGATATCGATGAGGTTCGGTACTTCGGTGATGTTCTCGAGGCGTGAGAACGAGCGGCGGGTGCGTGCAGCATCAACGCGTGCCAAAGCGGCAACTCCTTCGAGCTAGGGGTACGACAAGCAGCGGGCGAGGGCGAAACGGGCGCAAAATACGCGACCGACCAGAATAGCAGACTGAAACACGCCCCCACAAGGGGCGTTTGCCAGCCCGCTATTTGCGGGCAGCTCGGCCATCACGGACCCCGTCCCGAGGCGCCGGGGATATGTGCCGGCGCGGCTCTACGAGGGACGGCTGCGGCTATAGGCCGCCGTGAAGACTAGCGCCTTTTGGCGCCTCAGGCTAACTTAGACCTCATCGCCGAAGCCCAGGTCCGTGCGCTTGTAGTCGACGATCACGACCTCTTCAGGCGTGGTCTCCGTGAACTGCTGGAGGAGCAGGGGATCCGCGTGATCGGCGAGGCCTCGACCGGCGCCGATGCGATCGCCCTGGCGGTCCGCGCCCGGCCCGACGTCGTCGTGATGGACCTCAACCTGCCGCGCCTCTCGGGCATCGACGCGACGCGCGAGCTCGTCGCGGCCGTGCCGAGCGCGCGCGTGCTCGTGCTCACGGTCGACGCCGCCGAGCGCAGCGTGCTCGACGCGCTGATCGCCGGAGCGTGCGGGTACCTGCTGAAGGACGCGACCATCGAGGAGATCGCCGCCGGCGTGCGCGCCGCGGCGGCCGGCCAGTCGTTCGTCTCGCCGCGGGTCGGCCACCACGTGCTCGAGCGCCTCCGCGGGCAGGCCGGCGCGCGGAACGGACCGGTCGCGGACGAGGCGAAGCTGAGCGAGCGCGAGCTCGACATCCTGCGCCTGGTGGCGGAGGGGTGCGACAACGACGAGATCGCCGAGCGGCTGTTCCTGAGCCCCCGCACGGTCAAGAACCACGTGTCGAGCATCCTGGCGAAGCTCGACATGGACAACCGCGTGCAGGCCGCGGTGTACGCGGTCCGCAAGGGCATCGCCTAGCCACGCGTTCAGCGCCGTGAACGCAAGATGGGTCCGCTGACCCATGGTTCCGCCCGCAAATTGGGCGGAAGCTCGCCTCGAAAGGAGGTGACTCACTTGTTGACCGTTATTCGGACCCTGGCCGCGCGCTTGCGGCGCGAGGAGGGGCAGACGATCATCGAGTACGGGATGGTGCTCGGCGGCATCTCGATCGTCCTGATCGGCCTCTTTGTGGCCACCGGCCTCAGCGACGAGTTCACGACGCTCGTCAACAACATCGCCAACGAGCTGACCTAGTTCGCTGGCCGCTAGGCCTGCTGTTCACCCCGTTGAACGCAAGATGAGTCCGGCGGCCATGGCCTCGCCCGCAAATTGGGCGGAAGCTCGTGTCAGGCCTCGTGCACGCGTCTCTAGCGAGCCACGTGGGCGGGGCCTGACTACGACATCTCTCTCATGGACCCGCAAGCGGCTCAGCTCGGAAGGAGGTGAATCACCTTGTTGAACCTCATCCAGGCCCTTACCTCTCGCCTGAAGCGCGAGGAGGGACAGACGATCATCGAGTACGGAATGGTGCTCGGAGGCATCTCGATCGTCCTGATCGGCCTCTTCGTCGCAACCGGCCTCACCGATGAGTTCACGACGCTCGTGAACAACATCGCAAACGAGCTGACCTAGCTCACCGCTGCGGGTCCGGTGCGCCGGCACACGGCGCGCCGGACCATTCAGCCGTTCCACGACCCCACCTTGCCGTGCCAAGAACCGAAAAGGACAATCCAGACCCGAGCCGCCGCAGGCGGCACCGCCGGCGTCGTGCCCTGAGCGACGAATCCGGAGTGGCGATCTTGGAGTTCGCCATGGTGCTGCCGTTCCTGATGCTGATCGTCGTGGTGATCCTCGACTTCGGCCGGGCGCTCAACTACTGGGTCGACACCACGCACCTGGCGAGCGAAGGGGCTCGCCTCGCCGCGGTGGATCGGGTACCGGCCGGCGCCGGCAGCCTTCAGGAGTACATACGTGACCGCGCCGACACGCAGGAGCTGCGCGAGGGCGGAAGTCAGTCGATCGCCGATCCGCTCGAGGTGTGCATCACATCGCTGGGGGACGAAGTCGGCGACCCGGTCGAGGTCCAGGTCAGGACGACCTACCACTGGATCCCGCTGCTGGGAACCCAGCTTGACGAGGCCACGACGACCATCACCGGCACGGCGACCATGCGACGGGAGGCCCTGGCCGACAACGTGTCGACCGGGTGCAGCTGATGCTCAGTGCACTGCGCCGACTCCATCGGGATGAGCGCGGCAGCGTCATCATCTTCTTCGTCGGCCTGCTCCCGGTGGCCTTCGCGATCGGCGCGTTCGTCATCGACTCGGCCAATCTCTTCGAACACCGGCGGCACCTCCAGCTGCAGGCTGACGCGGGCGCGCTTGCCACGGCGCAGGAGTTCATCGGATGCTTCACCGACCCCAGCGGGGCGAACGCGGACATCGAAACCGCCGCCCTGGACTACTCCGGCGCGCTTCACAACGCGCAGATCGGCCCGGCCGACGCCCAATCGCGGGTCCAGACGCGACTCAACGCGACCGACTACGACGCCGCTTCCTACAGCGACGGCGATCCCTGCGACACGGGGTTCCTGGACGTGAAGCTCACGGAGAAGGACACGGCGCCGTTCTTCCCGTTCATCGGCTCGCACGACGTGCGGGCCACGGCCCGGGTCCAGATTTTCAGGCTCTCCAAGAGCAACAAGATGCTGCCGATCGCGGTGCCCGATCCCGACCCGAAGGTCGCGCGGGCCACGTTCATCGACGAGTCGAACGGCAGCGTGCTCGCGACCACCACGCTGACCAAGACCGGCAGCGAGAACGGGCTGGCGATCTGGGACAACCTGGGAGCTCCGGTCCCGGTGCCGATCACCGCCGAGCACGTCGGCGTGCGGATCGCGCTCGGCGGCGCCACCTCCACCACCTGCGGCGAGGTGCTCGTCGACTGCTACGACTCGCTGTCGACCCACGGCATCCTGCACCTTCAGGGGTGGACCGCCGCGGGCACGGCCGCACCTAAGACGCCGATCCCGCGCAGCGTCTGGCTCACGCCCGGGAGCTGCCCCGATGCGTACTTCTCGGACCCCCCGGCCGGCTGCGGAGTCGGCATAGAGGCAAACATCGACTTCGGCGCCAATCCGCTCGTGCTTCAGGCGACGGTCAACGCGACCATCGGCGCCACCTCCGTCCCACTGATCTACTCGCCCGGCACCGGCCGCTGGAGCGCCGCCGGCGGAATCCCGGTGCCGGTGAACGGCGGCCCGATCGACGTGGGCTTCCACTGGACGATCTCGAAGAACGCGGACGGCACCAACTGCACCCCGAACAGCTCCTGCCGCGGCGACATCGCCCCGCAGCAGCGCCACTTCAGCGCGAATTCAGACCGCTCGGGGCCGATCGCACTGGCCCAGCTCTACGAGGACGGCTCGCCGTCGGCCGGCACGCTCCAGCGTTGCAGCGCGGTGCTTCTGAGCTGCACCCACGACCTGGCCGTGAAGATCGGCATCGAGGGCGGCCTCGCGCTCTCGGACCTCGACGACCCGCCGGTCCGCCTGCGCGTGATCGGCGGGAGCCAGAACCAGTCGCTCGACTGCGACCCGCTGAAATCGAACCTGAAGGACGAGCTCGCCACCGGCTGCAGCCCCAGCTACACCCCGTACACGGGCACCGACCCCTGCCCGCTCTCGACGAACGAGCTGTGGGCGATCCCCAACCCGCCGAACAGCTGGGAATGCGTCGCCGTCCAGACCGGTAACGCCTCGAACCAGGTGGCCGAGGGCCTCAACAGACGCGTGCTCGGGGAGCCCAAGCCGACCTCGTGCCCGCCGCAGTACCAAAACCACTGGCCGAACGTGCAGGCGGGGGACCGGCGCATCGTCTTCGTCATCGTCACGCCGTTCGGCGCCTTCAGCGGCAGCGGCAGCACGACGGTGCCCGTGGTGCGCTTCGCGGCCTTCTACATCACCGGCTGGACCGGGCAGGGAGGCGGATTCGCCAACCCATGCCTCTCGGTCGGAGACGAGATGCCGACCAATCCAGCCGAGATCGTCGGCCGGTTCATCAAATACGTCGACACACCAAACGAAGGCGGTGCGGACGAGGAGACGTGCAATTTCAGCGCGATCGAGCCGTGCATCGCCGTCCTCGTGAAATGAGGAGGAGCTCCACATGTTGATGACAAAGCCCAAGAGCCCGTCACCGTCGCGAATGGGCGGCCCGCTCTCTTCGCGCGGCGGCACGCTGCTGGTGGCTGCCCTGCTGTCGCTCGTGGCCGGCGCGGTCCTCTTGATCTTCCTGCGCCAGTACCGCGACGACCTGACGGCTTCCGATGGTGTTCAGGTGCTGGTAGCCAAGAGCGTCGTCCCCAAGGGCACCACCGGCGAGGTCGTGGCCGAGACGCAGCGCTACAGGCTCGCGCGCGTGAAGAAGTCGCAGCTTAAGGACGGCGCGATCACGGATCCGGAGGCGCTCGAGGGCAAGGCGGCCAAGAAGGACCTGTTCCCCGGGCACCAGCTCACGAGCGACGACTTCGAGAGCGCCGAAGGCTCGGTGGGCAGCAAGCTGAGCGGCTTCGACCGCGCCATGAGCGTCCCCGTGGACAAGGCGCACGGGATGACCGGGCGCATCCACCCGGGCGACCATGTTGACGTGATCGTCAGCCAGGACGCCGGCTCCGGCCTCCTGACGGTGGCCAGCGTCGCGGCACGCAACGTGCTCGTGCTGTCGGTGCCTGACAGCGACGGGTCCGGCGTGACCGGCCGCAAGGAGCAGGCGACGATCCGCGTGCCGGATGGCGCCGCACCGACGATTGCGGCGGCGGCGGACGGCGGCGAGGTCTGGCTGATCCTCCGGCCCGCGGTCGGTGCCCGCTCACAGTCGGCCGTTGTGACACCGCGCACGCTGGACAAGGCACTGGACGCCCTGAATGGGAGGAATCCCTGATGCCGGCCTCCATTCGACTCCTCGTCGCGCTCGACTCGGGCACCGAGCGCGACACGGTCGAGGCGGTGCTGCCGGTCGAGCCCGGCCTCGAGCTCGTGGGCGTGGTCGACAGCCTCGACGAGAGCTGGCACGAGCTGGCACACGGCAACGTCGACGCGGTGCTCGTCGGCTGCGAAGAGAGCCCGGACTCGGCGCTCGCCTTCACGGAGGGCGTCTCGGCGAACTTCCCTGACCGTGCAGTGCTCCTCCTGTCCTTCGGCACGGTCAACGGGTTTGCCGGGCGAGCCCTCGCGGCCGGCGCCGAGGATGTCGTCGAGCTGCCGGTGTCCGGCGGAGAGCCGCCCTCGCCCGAAGAGCGGGAGCGCACCGCCCAGGAGCTGGCGGCCGCTCTCCGCAAGGGGGTCGCCCGCCGTCGCCGCGCTACCTCCGGCCCGCGGGTCGCCCAGGGCAGGATGATCGCGGTGATTGGCCCGAAGGGCGGCGCCGGTAAGACGTTCGTCTCCTCGAATCTCGCGGTGGGGCTCGCCCACGCCGGCGAGCGCGTCGTCCTCGTCGACCTGGATCTCCAGTTCGGAGACGCCGGGCTGACGCTGGGGCTGCCGCCCTCGCAGACGGTGTACGACCTCGTGACCTCAGGCGGGTCGCTCGACGCCGAGAAGCTCGCGGACTATCTCGTCCCGCACGAGTCGGGCGCCCGCGTGCTGCAGGCCCCGGCCCGGCCGGACCAAGCCGCCTTCGTCGAGATCGGCTTCCTCAGGCATCTCTTCGACGTGCTCCGCGCGACCGAGGATTGGATCGTCATCGACAGCGCACCCGGATTCACTCCCGAGGTGATCGCGGCGATCGACGCCGCGACTGACGTGTGCATGGTCGGCACGGTCGACGCCGCCTCCCTGAAGAACACCAAGCTGGGGCTGGAGGCGCTCGAGCTCATGGGCGTCGAGCTGGACCAGCTCAGGCTGGTGCTGAACCGCTCGGACAGCCGCGTCGGGGTCTCTCCGGAGGACGCGCACGCCGTGAACGGGCGTGAGGCCGACGTGCTGATCCCGAGCCACCGCGACATCGCCCGCTCCGCGAGCGAGGCCCGGCCGATCGTCCTCAGCCAGCCGCGCTCCCAGGCCGGCCGCGCGCTGCGTGGACTGGTGGAGTCCTACATGGGCGCGGGCGACCGGCGGCGCAACGGAGGATCGTCGCTGATGCGGGTCTTTGCGAGGCGCGACTGATGGAGCTTGCGCGGCGCCTGAACGGCTCTGGCGACCACCGGCCGGTGGGGACCGAGCGCGACCCCTTCTGGGAGGTCAAGGACCGGATTCACAAGGCCGTGATCGGGGGCCTCGGTCCGCGGCTGTTCAACACGGAGACGGATCCGCGCACTCTCCACAGCCGCGTCCGCACGGACGTTGCGCAGCAGCTCGAAACGGAGCCCGGCATCGCCCGGAGCGACCGCGAGCACCTCGTTCGCGCGATCACCGACGACATCCTCGGTCACGGGCCGATCGAGCGCCTGCTGGCCGACGAGACGGTCAGCGAGATCATGGTGAACGGCCCCTACGAGGTCTGGATCGAGCGGCAGGGCAGGCTCTATCGCACCGACGTCCGCTTCACCGACGACTCGCATCTGCGCCGGATCATCGTGAAGATGGTCGCCCAGGCCGGAAGGCGCGTCGACGAGTCGATGCCGATGGTCGATGCTCGGCTCGGCGACGGCAGCCGCCTGAATGCGGTCCTCCCCCCGCTCTCGCTGACCGGTCCCCTGCTGACCATCCGGAAGTTCCCGAGCCGGCGGCTCGACGCCGCCGACCTGTCGCGGATCGGGACGCTCACGCCGGAGACGGTCGACTTCCTCGACCGCTGCGTGCGCGCTCGCCTGAACGTCCTGATCTCCGGCGGAACCGGCACCGGCAAGACCACCCTTCTGAACATCCTGTCGGCGTCGATCCCCGAGGAAGACCGGGTCGTGACGATCGAGGAGACCGCCGAGCTCCAGCTGCACCAGCGCCACGTGCTGCGGCTGGAGTCGCGGACGCGCAACGCCGAGGGTGAGGGCGAGGTCACGATCCGGCAGCTGGTCCGCAACTCCCTGCGGATGCGTCCGGACCGGATCATCGTCGGCGAGGTCCGCGGCGCCGAGGCCCTGGACATGCTGCAGGCGATGAACACGGGCCACGACGGCTCGCTCTGCACCCTGCACGCGAACACGCCACGCGACGCGCTGGCCCGGGCCGAGACGATGGTCCTGATGGCGGGCTACGACCTGCCGATGCGGGCCATTCGCCAGCAGATCTGCTCGGCGCTCGACCTGGTCGTGCACCTCGCGCGCGTGCAGGACGGGTCGCGCAGGGTCACGCATGTCTCGGAGGTCCTCCGCATGGAGGGCGAGGTGGTCACGCTGCAGGACATCTTCACCTTCGAGCACGAGACGATCACCGCCGGAGGGAAGGTCGTCGGGCAGCTCCGCTCCACCGGGATCCGCCCGACCTTCCTCGACAAGTTCGAGCGGTACGGCGTCGCGCTGCATGCGTCGCTGTTCCAGGCCCCGCCTGCCGCGAAGGCCGCGGGAGGCCGCCGGTGAGGATCTCGTTCCGGCGATACGCCGTCGTCGCGGGGCTCGCGGCCCTGGGCGCGCTCGTGCCCGGCGCAACCGCGCACGCCGCGCTGTCGCTGTCTCCGACCGGAGATGTCCCCTTCCCGGAGCGGGCCTTCGTCCTGACCATGCCGGAGCACGTCCGGCTCGCGCCGGGGCAGGTCAAGCTCACCGAGAACGGCCGCCAGGTGCGCCACCTTGAGGTCGCGCCCGTCGGAACCGCCCGGCAGGTCAAGCTCGGCGTGGTCCTCGCCATAGACGCGAGCAGCAGCATGCGAGGCCCGGCCTTTGAGCAGGCGATCGAGGCCGCGCGTTCCTTCGAAGGGGAGCGGAACGGCCGGCAGCCCTTCGCGCTCCTCACGTTCGGCACCAGTTCCCGCGTTGTCCTTCCATTCACCGACGACGAGGGCGAGATCGAAGCCGCGCTCTCGGACCCCGGCACACCGAGCGGCGGGACATCCCTGTACGACGCCGCGCTCCGCTCCGTGCAGCTCATTCGCGACGCGAAGCTTCGCGGCGGGTTCGTGGTGGTGCTCTCCGACGGCACCGATCACGGCAGCAGCGCCACCGGCAAGGACGTGATCTCGGCCGCCCGCGCCGCGAATGTGAAGATCTACTCCGTCGGGCTGCAGTCGGCGAGCTTCGACCCGGCCGCCCTGGAGCGGCTCGCAAGCGGTGGCGGCGGCGAGTACACCGAGGCCGGCTCCGCCGGCCAGCTCCAGGAGATCTACCGCGCCCTCGGCGCGCAGCTCTCGAACGCTCACGTCCTCAGCTACCGGTCGCTGGTGGACCCCGGGCGCAAGGTCCACGTCGAGGCGAGCGTGGCCGGGCTCGGGACCGCCACCACCGACTATCGCTCGCCGCTGCTCCGAATCGACGCCGATCGGGACGGGGGCGGAGGCACCTGGGACTCGCCGCTCGCACTGACCCTCACGGTGCTCCTCATCGCGGGACTGCTCGGCTACGCCCTGTCGCTCGTCCTGAGGGGACCGCGCCAGACGACGCGCGCGCGTGTCGCGGAGTTCGTCGAGCATGGCGCGGAGCCCGAGCAGCCGACCCTGACCGGCCGGCTCGCCGAGGGCGCCGAGCGATCGTTTGCCCACACGCGCTGGTGGGAGAGCTTCGCCAGAGAGGTCGATGTGGCCGGGATCCGGCGCTCGCCGGGCCAGGTCCTAGTTGTCGCGCTCGGCATCGCTCTCTCGCTCGCGTTCCTCGTGGCATCCGTGACCGGTGTCGGTCTCGCCGGAATGGGCTGCCTCCTGCTCGCGCCGGTCGTCGTCTGGGCCCTCGTGCGCGCACGGGCGCAGCGTGAGCGAAAGCGGTTCGGGGAGCAGCTCGGGGACCACCTCGCCGTCGTCGGCGGGTCGCTTCGCGTGGGCCACAGCCTTCCGGCGGCGCTGTCCGCGGCGCTCGAGGACGCACCGGACCCGGCCAGGCGCGAGTTCGAGCGCGTGGTCACGGACGAGCGGTTGGGCCGGCCGATCGAGGACGCGCTCGAACAGGTCTGCATCCGGATGGACAGCCGTGATGTCGAGCACGTCTCGCTGCTCGCGCGGCTCCAGCGCGAGGCCGGCGCCGACGCGGCGGAGATGATCGACCAGGTCGTCGCGACGGTCCGCGAGCGACAGGAGCTTCGCCGCACCGTGCGGACCCTCACCGCACAGGGGCGCCTGGCACAGCTCATCCTGAGCCTGTTGCCCCCCGGCGCGCTGCTGCTCCTGACCGTGACCAACCCGCCCTACGTCGAGCCGCTCTTCCACACAAACATCGGGCATGTCGTGCTAGGCCTGGCGGCCGTCCTGGTCGTGCTGGGCTCGCTGGTGATCAAGCGAATCGTGGCTATCAAGGTCTAGGAGAACGAGATGGTGCTGATGGTGATACTCGCGGTGCTCCTGGCCGGTACCGCCTTGAGCCTGGTCATCCGCGCCGTGGTCCTGCCGCGCATCCGCTACGGCGAGAACCTCGGCCGGATCGCGGCCTACGGCTTCAGCGGCGAGGCCGCTGCCGTCGAGCCGCCGGGCCGCTCGCCCGTGTTTCCGGAGTTCGCCACACGTCTCGGCCGCCTGTTCACGCGCGAGACGCCGGGCCAGCGCGAGCAGGAGCTCCGGAGGATCATCCTCTCGGCGGGCCTGTGGGAGACGAAGACCGCGACCGTCGTCGGGTACCGCCTGCTCGCGACGGCGACGCTCACCACGATCATCGTGTGGGCAGGGGCCAAGAGCGGCTGGAGCCCGATCCTCCTCCTCATCGCAACCGCCTACGGGGCGGGACTCGGCTGGATCGGGCCGGTGTTCCTCCTGAAGGCGCGCGGCCGCCGGCGCACCGAGCGCATCGAGATCGAGCTTCCCGAGCTGATCGACCTGCTCGTGGTAACGCTCGAGGCGGGAATCGGATTCAACTCGGCCCTTCAGCGCTCGGCCGAGCGGATGACGGGGCCGCTCGGCGACGAGATCCGGCTGACGCTACGCGAGCACAACCTGGGCCTCGGGATGGACCGGGCGCTGACGAACCTGCTCGACCGCTGCGACGTGCCGTCGATTCGCGCGTTCGTGCGGTCGGTCATCCAGAGCGAGGCGCTGGGCGTGTCGATCGGCCAGGTCATGCGCGACCTCGCCGGCGACATGCGCAAGCGCCGCCGTCAGATCATCGAGGAGAAGGCGCAGAAGGCGCCGATCAAGATGCTGTTCCCGCTCGCCTTCATGATCCTCCCGGCGCTGCTCTTGATCATGCTCTTCCCCGGGCTCTACAGCCTCGTCCAGACGCTTAGCGGTACGTGATGGAGCTCGCCGGCATCGCAGTCGCCGACACGCCGCTTGCGCGGATGAAGGGCCTCCTGGGCCGGCGCTCGCTGGAGCCGGGCGAGGGTCTTCTCCTGAAGCCGGCGGGGTCGGTTCACACCGCGTTCATGCGTTTCGCGATCGACGTCGTGTTCCTCGACCGCGAGCTCCGAGTCCTGCGCGTCGCACCAAGCGTGGGTCCATGGCGGCTGGTGGCTCAGCGCGGCGCAAAGGCCGTACTCGAGCTGCCCGCCGGCGCCGCCGAGCGTGCCGGTCTCGAGCCCGGGATGCTCCTGAGGCTCGGCGCGGAGCGGCCCGCATGAGCTGGGTGGTGGGCAAGCCCGGGGTTCCGGGGGCGGCGCCGGCGGCGTGGGGAGTCACTCGCTCGGCGGCTGCCGCGGCCGCGGGCATCGGCGTCGTCGCGGGCCTGGCGCGCTTCGGTTTCACAGCGCGCGGACTCGTCACGAGCTGCCTCCTCGGCGTGCTCGGCGCCCTCGCGGTGATCGACTTCCGAGAGCACGTCGTCCCGATCAGGGTTGTGCTGCCTGCGTCGGCGGTGCTGCTCGCGCTCCAGCTGGCGCTGTTCCCGGACCACGCCCTCGAGTGGGTGCTCGCCTCCGTGCTCGCGTTCGGCGGGCTGGCCGCACTCTGGCTCATCAAGCGCGACGGGATCGCGCTGACGGACGCGACGCTCGGCCTCCTGCTCGGAGCGGGACTCGGCAGCGATGTCGCCATCGCCATGTTCTTCGGCTTTCTCGCGATCTGGCCGGCCGCGGTCTACCTGCTCCTCCGCGACGGAGTGGAAGCCCGCAAGGCGAGCGTGCCGCTCGCCCCGGCGTTCGCCATCGGCGCCGCGCTCGTGGTCTTCGCTACCTAGACCGTCGCGCCGGCGGTGGAGGCTCGGAAGAGCTCCACCGCCGAGGCGCGATCGCTCGCGCCGAGCTTCTCGACGATGCTCGAGATGTGCCGCCGGACCGTGACCGGCGAGACGAACAGCTGGGCGGCGATCTGTGCCGTGGTCAGCCCGCCCGACATGAGGTCGAGCACCTCCCACTCGCGGCTGGTCAGCTCGACGCCGCGGCCGCCGATGAGCGGCAGCCGGCGCGTGCCGCGCTCCCGGAACTCGTGGATCAGGCGTGCCACCAGCGCGCGGGGCACGGCGGCCTCGCCTGCGATGACGCCTCGCAGCGCGTCCGGCAGCCGGCCGGGGTTCGTGTCCTTCAGCAGGTAGCCGGCCGCTCCGGCGCGGAACGAGTGGAAGAGGTCGCTGTCGTTGCGCGAGACCGTGAGCATCACGACGGCGCAGTCAGGGAGCGCCGAGCTGATCGCCGATGCGGCACGGATGCCCTCGCCCGGCATGTGCACGTCCAGCAGGCACACGTCGGGGCGCTCGCGCAGCGCCAGATCGATCGCATCCTGGGCGTTCGCGGCCTCGGCACACACCTCGAACCCACCCGCCTCGACGGAGTCGCGCACGCCCGCCCGGACGGCGGCGTGGTCGTCCGCGATCAGCACGCGTATCGGACGGGCGGTCACGGTCACCGGGCTGGCGGCGACGCTCACGGCAGCCTCACTTCGACGAGCGTTCCCACACCCGGCGCGGACTCCACGGTGAGGTCTCCGCCCAGCGCCTGCGCCCGCTCACGCATCGACGCGAGCCCGAAGCTGCCGCGCCGGCGCGGGGCGCCGGGTGCGAAGCCTGCCCCGTTGTCGCGCACGGCCATGCGGAGGCCGTCGCCGCTGGTGAGCTCCAGCGCAACCTCGGTGGCGTGGCCGTGGCGGACTCCGTTGCTGATCGCCTCGCGCATGATGCGCAGGAGCGCCTCGCGGTCGTCCGCGTCGAGCTCGATGCCCGGCTCGACCTCAAGGCTGAGCTGCGCGCCCTCCCGGCTCGTGAGCTCGCCGGCCAGCTCGGACAGCTCGACCGAGAAGGCCTCCTCGCCGTCGCCTCGCAGCGCGGCGATCGCACCGCGCGACTCCTCGAGCGCCCGCTCGGCGGCGAGGGCCACGCGAGCGGCTCGTCCGCTCGGCAACGCCGCGGCCATGCGCGCCGTCTCCATCTTGATGTACGCGAGCTCCTGCGCGAGCCCGTCGTGAAGGTTCCGCGCGATCCGCCTGCGCTCCTCGTCGATGGCGCCGGCGGTGGCGCGCCGCTGGCGCTGGATCCCGACCGCCGTGGTGCCGGCGCCGATCAGGATGGCGTAGGCGGCGGCCGGGGCGATTTCGTCGGGATGGCCCACTACGGCGAGGCCGGCGGCGCCGCAGACCGCGGTGACCGCGACCAGCGCCCAGCCGGCGCTGCGGTTGCGGGCACGACTTGGCTCCATCCCCCCCAGGATGGGCTCAAGCTCGATACCCGGGCCAGGGACAGTGCGAGCCACGGACATGCGTTGTCTGACCGTACGCCCGACTCTCGAAAATCGCCACAAATGCGGCCGATCTTTCATCGGACATCCGTCCGCAGCCGCTCCAGGCGTGCCCGGAGCCCATCGAGCTCCCGGCTGAGCGCACGGCGCGCTCGCATGACCGCGCGGATCTGCTCACCGTCAGCGCCTCCGGCGACAAGCGCGTCGCAGTGGCGCTCCAGTTGGAGGCTTCGCGTCTCGAGCTCGTGTACGGTCGCGTAGCCGTCCGCGAGCGCGTCGAGTCCGGACCGAAGCGAAGCTGCCTCCGCTTCGTGGGACATGTGTCACCAGCATCTGCGAGCCCGCATTTTGCGGCCAGGGCCGGGGCGCTCATCTTGCGTTCATACACGTGAACGCTTTCGCGCAGGATCTGAACGCCTGCGTGCGCAGGATCTGAACGGGTTCGCTCACAGGCGTTCATACGCATGAACCCCAGATAAGCCGTTCGCCCTATGGCCGGGCAACCCCCGCGCGCCCATGCTCGGACGAGGCAGCAAGGAACGCACATGCCTGGAAAGAGACTTCGCCGGCTCAGCGCCGTGACACTCCTGATGGCGGCCGTCGCGGCCACCGTCGCGACCATGCCCGCGTCCGCTCAGCAGTACCAGGTCGTGGTGCAGCTGGCCGACGGCACGACGACCACAGTCGTTCTCGACCTCCCGCCGGGGACCACGCTCGACCAGGTCGTCGGCCAGGACGGGCTCCCGGGAACTCCGATCGCGCTCCAGGAGCTGCCGAGCGAGGCGCCGCCCGCGACCGTCGCCCAGGAGCCGACGCCTCCGCCGCCGCCCCCGGAGGAGCCCGCCCCCGCGCCGCCACCGGCCGAGGAACCGCCGCCGCCACCACCGGCGGAAGAGCCGCCGCCGGCCGACCCGCCGCCTCCTGATCCGGCCCCCGAGGAGCCGGCCCCGCAAGACCCGGCGCCGGGGGATCGCTCGCCCCCGTCGAGGGTGCCCGTTCCGCCGCAGGAGCGAGGAGCGGAGCCCCCGGCCGCGCCCGCGCCGCCGGCCGAGTCGCCTTCGCCCACCTCCCAGGACCTGTCCGAGCAGGAGGTTGCGCCCGATCCCGACCAGGCCGAGGAGGAGCTGACCGCTCAGCGCCACCCCGGCAGCGGACTCCGCCTCCGCAACCCCGACGGCACGCCCACTCGGCACAACCCCGGCTTCATCGACGTGCTGCCCGGCCCGTCGAGCGCCGCGGGGGTGCCCAACTTCATCATCCGGAAGTTCCGCGTGCCGCCGTTCCTGCTGTCGATCTACCAGGCCGCCGGGGTCGAGTACGGCGTGCGCTGGGAGGTGCTCGCGGCGATCAACGAGATCGAGACCGACTACGGGCGCAACCTGAACGTCTCCTCCGCGGGCGCGGTCGGGTGGATGCAGTTCCTCCCGTCGTCGTGGAGGCGCTACGGCGTCGACGCGAACCAGGACGGCCGCAAGGACCCGTACAACCCGGTCGACGCGATCTTCTCGGCTGCCCACTATCTCGCGGCCGCCGGATACGCCGAGGATCCGCGCCGCGCGATCTTCGCCTACAACCACGCCGACTGGTACGTCGACTCGGTCATGCTGCGCGCGCGGCTGCTCGCCGCCGTGCCGGCTGACCTGATCGGGTCGCTCACGGGCCTGACCGAGGCCCGCTTCCCCGTGCGCGCTCGCGCGACCTACGCGGACGACCTCGCGGAGCGGGAACTGCTGAAGCGCGTCCAGCGCGGCGAGAACGCCGCGAACCTCGTCGAGTCGAGCGCCGAGCGCCGCTCGGTCGACATCTTCGCCGACAGCGGCGCGCCGGTCGTCGCGGTCAACGACGGCGTCATCCAGCGCGTCGGGTCGCGCGAGGGGCGCGGTGGCCGCCTGGTGCTCCAGGACGTCTATGGCAACCGCTACACGTACGCGCACCTCGGCCGCGTCTCCCGGCGCCTCAGCGCGGGGACGAGGGTCAGGGGCGGTGCGGTCGTCGGGCGGATCGGCGCGACCGTCGCCGGCTCCGCGCCCCACCTGCGCTTCTCGATCCGGCCCTCAGGACGCGGCGCGCCGACCATCGACCCGAAGCCGATCCTCGACGGCTGGCAGCTCCTCGAGGCGACCGAGATCTACCGCGCGAACGGCCAGAACGTGCTTCGCGAAGGGCCCACGGTCGGTCAGATCCTGCTGCTGTCGAAGCCGCTGCTCCAGAAGCGCGTCCTCGCCGACGAGCGCATCGAGATCTATGCGTGCGGGCGGGACGACATCGCGGCCGGCCGCATCGATCGCCGCGTGCTGGCGACGCTGGAGTACCTCGCCGAGTCCGGGCTCAGCCCGACCGTCAGCTCGCTGCGCTGCGGCCACAGCTACCACACCAAGTCCGGCAACGTCTCGGAGCACTCCTCAGGCAACGCGGTCGACATCTCGAAGGTCAACGGGATCCCGGTGCTCGGCCATCAGGAGCCCGGCGGCATCGCCGACCAGGCCGTGCGCCGGCTGATGCTGCTCCAGGGCACGATGGTCCCGCACCAGGTGATCTCGCTCCTCGAGATCGGCGGCCCGACGCTGGCGATGGCGGATCACGCCGACCACATCCACGTGGGCTTCCGGCCTGCGGGCGAGGCCTGGCGCCGAGCCGGTTACTCCGTGCTCAAGCCAAGCCAGTGGCCCGCGCTGATGTCGCGGCTCAACGAGCTGCAGAACCCGATAGTCCCCTAGCGCTCTCGGGCTGGACGACCGCCGCGGTGCCGCCGCCGCGGCGTACCCGCTCGGCCGCGGCAAGGGTCCGGCCGCCCGAGAGGAACTCGATGCCCGTGACCGCGCCGATCTCGGGGGTCGAGCTGAAGACGTGGCGGTACGGGGCGGCCGCAAGCGCCCGGCCCTCCGGCGAGCTGATGAAGGCGGGCTCCGCCGTCGTCGTTGCGGTGTTCCGCTCCGCCGCGCGCGGCCGCTCGATCGCCTGCGGCAGCGTCGCGCCGAGATCGAGCCGCTCCAGCAGTACCTGCAGGACGGTCGGTGGGATCGTCGAGCCGCCCGGCGAGCCGACCGCGAGGAAGGGGGCGCCCTCGCGCGTGACGATCGTCGGGCTCATTGAGCTGCGCGGCCGCTTGTCGCCCTGGGCGCGGTTCGGGTGGGTCAGCGAATCGAAGTTGAAGTCGGTCAGCTCGTTGTTCATCAGGAAGCCGTAGCCCGGCACGACGATCGCGTTCCCGCCCGTCGACTCGATCGTGAACGTGTACGAGACGACGTTCCCCGCACTGTCCGAGACGACCAGGTGGGTGGTGGACTGGCGCGGGTGGCTGATCGTGGCACTCGCTTGGGGAGCCTGACTCGGATCACCCTGGTTGTTGTAGGGGTCGCCGGGCGGGACGGGGCTCGTCGCTGCGTGGTTCTTGTCGATCAGCGCGCGCCGCTCGGCCGCGAAGCTGTCGGACAGAAGCCCGGCCAGCGGGACGTCGAAGAAGTCCGGGTCGGCGAGGTAGGCGTTGCGGTCTGCGAACGAGAAGCGCGACGACTCGAGCATCAGGTGCAGCGCGCGCACGCGATCGTCCGCGAGCTCGTCGTAGCCCTCGAGGATGTTGAGCGCCTCGCCGACGGTCGACCCGCCACTCGAGGGCGGGCCAATGCCCCAGACGTCGAGCCCGCGATAGCCGATATGGGTCGGCGCGCGCTCGATCGCCCGGTAGCGGCTCACGTCCGTACGGGTCATGAGGCCGGGCCGCCAGGCATGATTGGCGCCCGGGGCCTTGGGCGGATCCTGCGCCGCGCGCGCCATCGCTCCCGCGGGCGCGTCGTTGTAGAACCAGCTCGCGCCGTTCTCCGCCAGACGTTGGTAGGTGTGGGCGAGGTCGGGGTTCTTGAGCGTCGAGCCCACGTCGCGGGGAGTGCCGTCGCCGTCGAGGTAGATCGCGGCCGTAGACGGGATGTCGTTGAAGAAGTCGACGTTCCCCGCGGTCTGGGAGATGAACGTGTCGTCGACCTTGAAGCCGTCGCTGGCCACGCGGATGCCCGGCTGCAGCGCCCGCGCGAGCGACCACGTGCCGTAGCGCTGCAGCGCCAGCTGCCAGGTGGCGACCGTCCCGGGGATCCCTGCGGACATGCCGCTGAAGCGGGCGTCGTTGAACAGGAGCGGGGCACCGTTCTCCCAGAACGAGTCGGGCCGCATTGCCGCCGGCGACTCCTCGCGCCCGTCGATCGTCGTGACCTTCCCGTTCGCGGTCCGGATCACCATGAACCCGCCGCCCCCGATGCCGCACGAGTACGGCTCGGTCACGCCGAGAACGCCGGCTGCCGCGACCGCGGCGTCGACGGCGTTGCCGCCGTCGCGCAGGGTCTGGATGGCCGCGCGCGTGCCGTCGAGGTCCACGGTGGCGGCTGCGCCGCCGGTTCCGACGGCAGTTGGCTGCTTCTGCTCCTGGGCGAGCGCTGTCTGCGGATCGAAGAGGACGAGCGCGACGAGCGCGAGCAGCAGGAGGCGGAAGATCAGCATCGCGGGCGGCTTACCCGAGTCGCCGCCGCTTCATGCGAGTTGCGCGTGCCTCCGAGCAAATCGCTCGACGGTCTCGAGGTTGGAGCCGAAGCGCGGGACCAGCACGAGCCGATCGATTCCGAGCTCCCCGAACGCTTCGGCGGTCTCCGCATCGACTCGCACGCTCGGGCTGACGGTGAGCTCGAGCTCGGCCGGGTCCCTGCCTGCCTCGGAGAGTGCTCGTCGCAGGGCCGCCACCTGCTGCGCGGTCTGGTC
>JBKPBS010000064.1:0-11066 GCA_046726915.1 Actinomycetota bacterium | reverse complement strand
GGCCGTGAGTGCTTCGTGTTCGCGCCCGGCGACGTCTGCGCGTGGGATCCGTCCGCTGCGCATCGCGGGACGCCGTACGGTTGCACGCGCTGGGAGGCGCGCCTGGTGATCCTGGAGTTGCCCGCGCTTGAGTGGATCCTCGGCGGGCTCGAGCCGCTGGACCTTTGTTTCTCGAGCCCGCTGGTGCGCGATGCTCGGCTGGCGCAGCGGTTCGTGGAGCTGCACCGGACACTCGAGACCCCGTCGTGGGCACTGGAGCGCGAGACGCTGCTCGCCGACTGGTTGGGCGACGTCAACGACGGCACGCAGAGCGTCGACGACCGCCGCCGCGCCGCCCGTCGTGATCCCGCGCTGCGACGGGCGTCCGAGCTGCTGCGCGACGAGCTCGCCGGCAACGTCAGGCTCGACGAACTCGCGCGCGGGGCCGGCGTCAGCCGCCACCGCCTGTCACGGTTGTTTCGCACCGCGTACGGGATGCCGCCGCACCGCTTCCAGCTCGCCCACCGGATCGGAGTCGCGCGGCGGATGCTCGAGCGCGGGGTTGCCGTCGCCGAGGTCGCGCAGGCGACCGGATTCTTCGACCAGAGCCACCTGCACCGGCACTTCCGCCGCACGCTCGGGATGACACCCGCCCGCTACGCCAGGCTGACCGCTCAGACGTACAAGACACAGGCGCTCAGCTGACCTACCGTGCCGGCGATGAACATCGCCGCGCACATCGTGGTCCCAGACGCCGCCGAGGCGTCCGCCTGGTACGCGAACGCCTTCGGCGCGCGTGAGCTCAACCGCATCCCGCTGCCGGGCGAGAAGGTGATGAGCGTCGAGCTCGCCTTCGGCGACTCCGTCGTTCACGTCGGTAGCGAGTTCCCCGACATGGGCATCCTCTCACCGCTCGCGATCGGCGGCACCGCGACCGTTCTCCAGATCAACACCGACGACGCGGACGGCCTCTGGACCCGTGCGCTCGACGCCGGAGCCGGGGCACGCCACGAGCTCGCCGACGCGTTCTGGGGCGAGCGCCACGGGCAGCTCACCGACCCGTTCGGTCACCGTTGGAACATCGCCCAACGACTCCGCGACGTCCCCCACGACGAGATAGTCGCCGCGGCAGCCCAGGCCTTCGCCAGCGGCTGAGGCCACGATCCTCGCTCGCGCTTGTCGCGCGCGACTCAGGAGCCGGGTCGCACTGATTATGCAGGGAAACAGCTTCGAGACGAACGGCTCCGCGGCCTCCCTGATCTGCGGGATCTCGACCTGGAGCTCGCCCTCGATCTCCGCCGACGGCGGTACGGTGCGTCTCACGGCGTAGGTCCTCCCTCTTCGTCTTGTCAGGACTTGAGGGAACCTACGCCGTGCCCTTAACAGGCCCCCGGCCATTTACAGCAGTTTGGGAGACGCGACCCGCGGATTCGAGACGTCGCTACCCGCGTAGTGCGAGCCCGACCTTGACGATCTAGGCCAGAGCCGGAACCTCGGCGGGGATCGCGCACGTATTGGTGGCGATGAAGGGGCACCGCGGACTGCGGGGAGTGTCGAGCGCGAGCTCGGTCGCGGCTGTCCTGGTGACCCTGTTGCTGTCGGGCTCGGCGACGGCCTTCGAGCCGCTCGCGGCAATGGGCGGTGGGGGTGGGCTCGTGCTGCCACTCGGCGTCGCCATCGATGGCGCTGGTGGCGTGTACGCCAGCGAGCATGTGGCCCAGCGGGTGAGCCGGTTCACCACGGCCGGCGTCTTCGCTTGGGCCTGGGGCTTCGACGTCCGGCTGGGGCGCGGCAAGGGGTTCGAGGTCTGTACCCCCGCCACTGGCTGCAAGCCCGGCTCGCCGGGCGGTCGCGCCGGCCAACTCGGCTTTCCTGGTGGCATCGCCGCTGACCGCGACGGCGACGTCTACGTCAGCGACCCCGCCAACGATCGCATCAGCCGGTTCACAACCCGCGGCGCCTTCGTAAGTGCCTTCGGCTTCGACGTCGTGCCGGGCGGCGGCAAGGGCCTGGAGGTCTGCAGCCGGGTCACCGGCTGCAAGCGGGGGATCGCCGGCGCTCGCGCCGGGCAGCTCAACCGCCCGGCCTATCTCGCCAGCGATGGCGCGGGCAGCATCTTCGTGACCGATGAGGGCAACAACCGCGTCAACCAGTTCACCACCGACGGCGCGTTCGTTCGTGCGCTCGGGTTCGACGTCAGGCCCGGCGGCGGCACGGGATTGGAGGTCTGCACCAGTGCCACGCGGTGTAGGCGCGGGCGGGCCGGTGGCGGCGCCGGACAACTGGCCAACCCGGACGGGGTGGCCACCGACGCCGCCGGAAACCTCTACGTCGCCGATGCCAACAGCCGTGTGAGCAAGTTCACGCGCGAAGGCGCGTTCGTCCGCGCCTTCGGCTTCGACGTCAGACCGGGGCGCGGCAAGGGATTCGAGGTCTGCACCCGCGCTACCGGCTGCAAGCGCGGCCGGGCGGGCGCCGGCGCGGGACAGCTGAGTTCCTTGCTGGGCATCGCCACCGACGCGGCCGGCAACCTCTACGTCGCCGACTCCGGGAACGGCCGAGTGAGCCAGTTCACGACCGATGGCGCGTTCGTCCGCGCCTTCGGCCTCGATGTCGTCCCCGGTGGCGGCAAGGGATTCGAGGTCTGCACCCGCGCAACACGCTGCAAGCGGGGCCGCCCGGGCGCCCATGGCTTTCTCGCACCATCGGCGGTCGCCGTAGACCCAAGCGGCTCGATCTACGTCTCCGACGTCCAGGCCGGCCACATCCTGTGCCTCGGCGAGCCCGGCGGCTCGCCCTGCGTTCGCAACCTGATCGGCTTCGGCACGCTCGAGCGCGATCGCAGGCGCGGGACGGCGTGCCTCGCCGTGAGGGTCCCCGGTGCCGGGAGCCTCGTGTTGGAGGGAAGGCAGATCAAGCCGGTCCGGGCGAGGCCCGAGGCCGCGGGCATGGTGCGCCTCCCGATCCGCCCCAGGCGCGGGACGAGGCGAAGGCTCAACCGGGACGGCAAAGCCCGCGTCCAGCTCTCCGTCACCTACACGCCGACCAACGGCGGGCCGAACACCACCCTAAAGCGGATCGAGCTCCGCAGGCTCCCCTAGCTCGCAGCACTCAGCCGCATGCCGTCGATCCGGAGCGGGGGAACGGGCGACAGGCGGCGGAGTCGAGTCGGGCAACGAGAATGTGCGCACCAGGACGAACGCGCACAGAACCTGTCGCCCGACCCCACGCCGGTTGGCTAGATTGGAGGGTTCGCCACCCGTTCGGCGCAGCCGGTCCAGGTAGGTGTTATCGCCCCTCTGCGCGTCCTGAGGTAATTACGCGATGGCGGGTCGCGCGGCGAGCAGCCGTCATCCGTGCCAAGGTCTGCGTGTGAAAGGAGGCGTCGCAGTCGAGCTTCGCGAGATGCTCGGAACGGACGATCCCCGAGAGCGCTGGCCACGCCGCCCTCGACTACTGCAACCGCTGAGGAAAGCGGGCATGCGCTGACGCTTGGCTGGTACGCCTCCTGGTCGTTCGAAGCGGTCATCTGCGGACTCGGCGGGGACGGACAGGCATCTCAGGCAAGCATGAGGGGGGTTTGCCGGGGGCAGGCAGACCAGTTCTTGCCTGATCGGCAGCCGCGCTAGCGGTTAGGCGGGTTCGAGGCCCTTTCGCAGAAGCGTCGAGACGCGTTGCCGCGTGACTCCGAAGCGCTCGGCAATCTGCTCCATTGTCAGGCCCTCCGCGTAGAGGGCGCGCGCCTCCGCCCGGCGCACGTTTGCTCCGCATGTGTCGAGTGCGATCGAGCTCTCGGTCAGTAGCTGGACGATGAGTGGGCTGTCCTTGCTGGACACGATCTCCGCGTACGACTCGCCTCTCGAGCGCAGGCGGCGGATCTGAGCAATCCGCTTGTTGATCAGCCTTGCGCGCCTGCTGTGGTCAGCGACAACGCGCTCGAGCGCCGTTAGAGCTTCAAGGAATTCGTCTTCAGCCATACCCTGCATTCGATCGACGTCGAATGAAGAGTAGCCGTTTTGGCAACCCCTATTGCAGCAAGACCTATTGCCGCAATGGCTATTGCGGTATAGTGGCGGCGGTGATGGAACTCGCGACGTTCTTGACCCGGACGCGAAGCCCGGTGTTTCTCGCCGACGACGAACGTCAGTGCGTCGACGCTAATCCCAGCGCCTGTCGCCTGCTTGGCGTCAGTCGCAGCCCGCTCATCGCCCGGCCGCTCGACGACTGGCTGCCGCCAGACCAGCCTGAGCATGCCGGGTCCGGCGGCTGCTCGAGAGCGCTCCCACCCCGCAGCGACGTCCGGGTCGACGTCGCCCCGTCGCCACAGGATGCCGCCGTCAGCAACCAGGGGCTAGCGTCCGACCGCGGCCGATTGGCGGCCGCATGACGGACACGCAGACGGACTCTCCGATGCGGCCGTCGTGCGTGGCCGAGGGAGAGCTGTTCGAACAGATCTCGCGCTCGCTGGTCCAGCTGCACAAGGAGCACTTCGGTAAAGGCCCCACCAAGGCCCGCACGTATATCGCGGACGATCTGGTCGTCTGCCTGCTCAAGGGCGGCTTCTGGAAGGGCGAGCAGACCTTGCGCGACCATGGCCGCAGCGACGCGGTCGTGCAGAGCCGGGAGGCGTTTCAGAAGTCCCTCAGGACGCTGTTCGTCGCGACGATCGAGGGGCTTGTCGAGCGCAGGGTCGTGGGCTTCCTAAGCGCCGTTGATCCGGACACTGAGATGAGCGCCGAAGTGTTCGTGCTCGCGCCGAACGAACCGGACTCCCGTAGCCAGTCGCGCTTGCTCCGCCGACAATAGCCGGCGCCGGCGCCTGGTGTCGCGGAGCGAGCTTGCCAGGGTGCCCAATCGCCTGCTCGCGCTCTCGCCGGGGCTCACGAGACTTCCGCTTTCGCGCGCGAGAGGAGCCGTCTCCGCCGCGGCGGCCCTCGCCACCGCCTCGGACGACGGGCAGGCGTCCCGCGTGACGAGGTCGTCGCTGTCGCAAATCGGCCGAAACCGATAGCGGCCTGCTGTCCTCGCCGGGTCTGTCAAACGCGTGGTGTCGCGAGATTGGACTGTGCCTCTCTGGTGTAGGGCTTCGCGTGGCGATGGGGCCCTCCCGGCCGGAGGGCCCTGTTCGTCGCTCTCTTCCTGCGCGGAGCGATCGGCGGGACTAGTCGGGTCCGCGCGCCAGGCCCATTCCGGCTCTCGGGGCGTCACCCCCGGGTGTCGCCGTTCGCCGCATTCTTGCTGTGGTCCTTCCCGCCGGCGTCGGCGCCTTCGGAGCGCGCTCTCCGTGCCGCCGCCGGTCGTTCGCGATCCGGTCCGCCAGCGCCTCACCTGCCGAGTGCGGAACCCACACGCCGCCGTAGAGCGTCTTGTCGTGATGGCAACGGGTGTCGACCAGCCCAGGCAACACGAGCCTGCCAAAGACATCCAGGACCTGCGCTTCCCGCGGGGCCACGTCCGGCTCGATGCGCTCGATCGCGCCGTCACGCACGAGGATGTCGGCCGGGCCGTCAAACCCCCACGGCCGCCCACCGCGCACGAGCAGATCAGGCAAACCCGATCCCGCCGAAGTTGATGCGACGTCCGGCAGCCGCGGCCATGGCTGGGCAAACCTATTATGAGTGACTCACTCAATTAGCGCTAGTCTTAGGTCCAGGGCAATCCGCGAGGATCGCCCTGGGGCGTCGCCTGGCACTCAAGTCGGGCGGCCTCGGTATCTGTCCACCAGCTCCTACCGACGCGGGGCGCCAGCGGACATTGTTGGCGCCCCAGCGCCTTTCAAGGGCCGGGTGAAGTCGAGCCAATGCGCCGGCGGGGGCCAAATGGGATCTCGTCTAGATCTACGACCGGGAGCCCTACTCCGCATGGCCGTCTGCCACTTGAGGCTTCGGTCTTGCCTTACCGCGCTTTGTAGGCCGTCGAAGTGATCGCCGTGTATTCCCAAGTCGCGCGCATAATCGGCGGTGCAAAGCCTGTCGTGGGCGACGTTCGTTCGCGCACACGTCGTGGTATCGATGCGCCAGCGAGGGCGCGGGAAGGCAAGCGGCGCCGACGTCGATGACCGCATCACGCACGTCTGGACACTCCGTGACGGCCAGGCGACACGACTGCAGTCCTTCGCGCGCCACGACGACGCCATTCACTCCGTCAAGCGTCGGACGGCGGGCGGCATGGGCGCTACGTTGGGTGGCGTGCCTGAGCCGGAGCCCGTCTTACGGTCCGCCTACCAAGCGTTCAACGATCGCGATCTCGAGACCGCGCTTGAGCTGATGCACCCTGACGTGGACTGGCCGAACGCTTGGGAAGGCGGCCGCGTGCGCGGTCGTGCGGCTGTGCGCGAATACTGGGAGAGGCAGTTCGCCGCCATCTCGAGCGATGTTCAGCCCGAGCGGTTCACAAGCGAGCCGGACGGCAGCGTCACCGTGGACGTCCATCAGGTCGTTCGCGATGCCCGCACCCACGAGCTGCTCTCCGACTCTCACGTCCGGCACCGCTATCGGCTCGAGACGGGGCTGATCCTGCGGATGGACGTTCTGCCCGCATGACGTCAGCGCACTCCTACTTGCGCCCGAGTGAGCGTAGCCCTGAAACGCTGAGCCGGAACAGCCCGGCGGCTCCGTAGGGCGGTGGCCTGCTGCGAGCCCGACCTCCGAGCTCTGTCCGCGCCTCCATGAGCCGCACGCGACAACCCGCCTCCGCGGCGGTGATCGCGCCGACGAGCCCGCCGATTCTGCCCCCGACGACCCGGATCCAGCGCTTGGTCATCTGATCCTCCGCCTCGAGATGAGCAACAGCGCCTCTATGTCGGAGGCTCGCCTGGAGGCTCAGCGATGGGCTCGCTGCGTGCACCGGCCTGGACCAGGGCCGCTCGCACAGCCGCGAGCAGCTGATCGCGCAGACCATCGGGAAACTCCGAGTCGGCGATCAGATGGCGGCGTATGGCCCCGAGCGGAAGGTCTCCAACAGCGCAGACGGTGGCTTCGATCTTGGACTGGCTCACGCGACCGAAGAGCCGGCGAGCGAGCTCGACGAACCCGGCCTCCAGCGGGAGGTTTAGCTCCTGCAGCTCGCGCGTGAGCCGCGGTGCGGCTGCGAGCTCGACCAGGTCTTCCCGACGCATCGAAGCAAGTAGGCGCGCGTCCGCTCGCTCGCTGGCGGCGAAGTCGTATAGCGACACAGCCGCCGCGATCGCGGCATCCATGGCGTCTGGCTCATTCAACGCTAGGAGGAACGACGCCTGGGAGCGCCGCGCGGCCCGCATCCACATCTCAGCCAGCAGATCGTTCAGCGAGGCGAAACGGTGATAGAGCGAACCCTTCGGCGCGCCGCTCGCCGCCGCGATCGCATCAATCGTCGCCACGCGCGCGCCACGTTCCAGCACGAGGTTACGCGCGGCATCGAGAATCGTCTCGTCGGAGTGCAACCGTGGGCGCGCCACCAGGTCAATCCCTGCGCATCGAGAGGTTATGCATCGGCGAGACCAAAGACCCTCTCTGCGTTCCCGCCGAGGAAGGCCTCCAACACGTCATGGGGCAGTTCGAGTTCGTGCGCCTCACGTACGCATCGCTCGAGCGGCATCTGCGGGTAGTTGGTCGCGAAGAGCACCTTCTCGCGACCGTAGGTGCGCATGAACTGCCGGAGGCTCGGCGGGTAGTAGCGCGGGGCCCAGGCGCTGGTGTCGATGTAGACATTGGGGTGCTTCCAGGCGACCGCGATCATCTCATCCGTCCACGGGTAGCCGATGTGGCCGGCGACGATCCTCAGGTCGGGGAAGTCGAGTGCTACTTGATCGAGATAGGGAATCGGCCGACCCGGCTCGGAGGGGTGCTCGGGGCCCGTGTGACCTGCCTGCGTGCAAAACGGAATCCCGAGCTCGACGCACCTCGCGAACAACGGGTAGTACAGGCGGTCGGTCGGGGGACGGTTCCACAGCCAGGGGACGATCCGCAGCGCCCGGAAGCCCAGTTCGAGTACGGCGCGCTCGAGCTCTCGGAGCGCGGCCATCGGTCGCTCGAGGTCGACCGCCGCGACGCCGACGAACCGGTCAGGGTGGCGCTCGACGCATGCCGCCACCGCATCGTTGCTGATCAGCGCCCCGCGCGGCCCCTGCCACGCAGAGATGCAGAGTGTCGCGATCCCCGCCGAGTCCATTTCGCCGACTACACCGTCGGGATCCACGCCGCTTGCGAGCACATGCGCGGTTCCCGCTCGCTCAAAGACGCCACGGATGCCCTCGGGCAGTTGCTCGGGTCCGGTGGGAACCTGCGCCCAGACGTCAATGATGCGCTTGCTCATCGGCCCGGGAGTAATTATAGACGAGATAGTCTAATATCAGGCGAGCGGCCGATGGCAGCAACGAAAACGGCTCAACTCTGTCCCGCGCGACGCGCCCATTGCTGGGCGCGCCACAGACGGGGGCGTGATCGATGACGGTGCTCACGTCGGACATGCAGCGAGTGGTGCTCGAGCAGCGGCTCGGGTTCATCGCGACGACTTGCCCGGACGGCACCCCGAACGTCTCGCCGAAGGGCACGACAACCGTTTGGGATTCCGAGCATCTGGTGTTCGCCGACATCATGTCGCCCGGCACCGTGCGGAACCTGGAACACAACCCGGCGATAGAGGTCAACGTGGTTGACCCGTTCTTGCGCAAGGGCTACCGGTTCAAGGGCCTCGCGGAGCTGCACGCCGACGGCCAGATCTATGAGGAGGGCTTGGCGCTCCTAGCCAAGCGCGACTTTGGAGTAGACCCCTCGCGGATCAAGACCATCGTCCTGATCAGGGTTCAGCGCGCAGCGCCGCTCATTTCGCCGGCCTACGAACCAGGTGTCACAGAGGCCGAGGTCTTCGCGCATTGGAGGGAATACCACGGCCGGCTCGTCGCCGAGCGTGACGCACGTGCGACCAGGAGCGCGGATGTTGGGGGTAACTCGTGACGTCGAATCGGCGCCTACCGGGTCACTCAAGTCGGACCATCCCGAGCTCGGCGAGGCTCGCCGCCCTTGCTGCGTCGGTGCCGCCAGTGACCTAGTGCCGGCCGATTGAGAGCGTCGGCTCGAGGGCGAGGAACTCGCCAATGCGGCTTACCTCCCCGTCCAAGAGCTCGCGCTGATCGGCGGTCAGCCGGGTGAATGGCTCCACCCGGATTTCAACACGCTTGCCCCGCCGGCCGCGATGCCACAGGCCGGCGATTTCGCCGTCCGCGGCGAGCCAAGCGATGGCTCCCGGCCCCTCGTAACGTCCCCGCCCATGGCTTCGCAGGCGTGAGCGAGCGGCGTCGGGGAGGAGGTGCTCGCGTTCGCGAAAGCCCATCAGGAAGCAGTCGTACTCGGGAAGCAGCCGGACCCAGTGGTCGGCATTGGCCGCCGGTTCACCGTCATCTGCCGACAGGAGCCACGCCCGCTTGCCCGCCACGTCAACCTCGGCTAGGTCGTCGGAGATTGTCTCGAATAGCCGCCTCGCCCTCGCCGGCCGCAGGTCGCGTCCGCCGAACCACTGAGCGAACTCCCGGTGTGTGGCGGGGCCGTAGGCACTCAGATAGCGGCGCGCTACCTCCGCCAAGGCGTCCTGAGGCTCGACCTCCTCGTACTCATCGAGCCAGTCGGTCGGCCGGACGAAGGTCACTCTCGATCCCTGTGGGGGACCGTGGCACAGCAAACCGGCTGCCGCCGCATGGTCGAGGTAGTGGGCCCAGCCCGAGGCCAGCTTCTCCTCGATCTTCCCGCCGACCCGACCGGCGACCTCCGCGGCGAGCTGCTGGCGCGTGAGGCGTCGACGATCGAGCGCGTCGCCGATCGCCTCGATCACGGACTGAGCCCTTGCGGGCTCGATCCCGTAGTCCTCGTGCCAGCTTCCCTCGACGGCGCGCCTGGCGGCGGTCCACAGCCCGAGTTCGTCGGCGGGGTGTATGTGCAACGTGCCGCGAAGCGTCCACGTCTTGACGAGCCGCCTGCGCTCCCAGAGCTCAGAGCGAACATCGCTTTGACTCACGCCGGTGACGCGGGCAGCGATCGAGAGCTCCGCCGCGGACATCCGCTGCGCGTGCACGCCGCAGGTGTCGCGCACGGCCTCGACGAGATCCCTGGCCGAGCTGCGCCCGGGGAGGTGGCTGCGCGCCAGCCGCCTTGCAACCACCTGCTGCCAGGTAAGCGATCTCACAGTTCGGCTCCAGGAGCCGCGAGATTGCGGGATCTGGGCGTTTGCGGTCGATGAGCGGGCGCAACCGCTACGACCTCCATGTGTTCAGCCGGATCTTGGGACGGCACCGAACTCGGGGTCGGCGCCCGCCGCACGGCGCAGGGCGTCGATGGACGGGATGTCCGTCCCATCCGGGAACACCTTGCCCCCGCCGGGGCGCGACCAAGTGGCGCTGCCCCACTGGCGCGTGCAAGCCCGCCAGCCGATGGGTCAAGGCCGACCGGCTCCATTCGCTCATCCCGCGAGAGACGCTGCGCTGGCGCAAGCTCTACCGTGGCCGATCTGCGGTGGAGCGAGAGCTCGGCCGGTTGAAGCACGAGTGGGCGCTGCTCCCGCTGCGAGTGCGTGGCATCGGGCGTGTTCGGCTTCACGCCGACCTCACCATCCTTGCCAAGCTCGCCTGCGCGCTCGCAACGGCGCGAACTGTCCCGCTCGCCGCATAGGAAATCACGGCCAGCGCCTTCATCGCCGCACCTTTATCGGTCCGCCATTCATGCTCACGTTGTCGCCGTTGGGCATCTGGATCGCCCACATGACCTGATACTCACCGCGCGGCAGCGGCCACACCGCATCCTCGAAGTCGTCGGGATAGACGTACTCAACCGGTTCATCTGGACCCAAGCCGCCTGCCCCGCGCGGCTGCCTCGCGGGGCTTTGATGGTCGGGCAGGGGCACTCTGCAAGACACACCGACCATTTCCACCGCAGGCCGTAGCGGACAGAGCCGAAGCGAAGCGCCGCTGCCATCACGATGCATCTGGACCTTCGGCCCCCACGGGACTCTCTCTTGATGCTCGCGAATCCGCTTAAGGAGGTCGCGGAGCGTGTGGGGGAACAGGATCAGATAGGCGATGGCATAGCCCAAAAGGATTCCGGCGACTGTTCCCTGCCGTC
>JBKPBS010000063.1:0-19753 GCA_046726915.1 Actinomycetota bacterium | reverse complement strand
AGACCTTGTCCTCGCGGGTTCGGTCGAGGTGGAGCTCAGAGGCCACCAGCGCGGCGTCGACCCGGCCCGCCGGGCCGTCGACGGTCTCGTCAACCGACTTGACGCTGACCTCTTCGAACACCACCCCTGTGACGTTCTCGGTGCGATAGGTGTCGCCCCGCCTCGGCCTCGCGGGCATGATCATCGCGCCTGGCCCCTCGCGGCCCGCGAGCCAGGTGCCCTCCGTCGAGTAGACGGTTCCGTCCCGGTAGTCCACGACGTCCTCGCCGAGGTACCAGACCGACCCGTCGCCGGCCTGGGCGCGCGGTCCACGAACGACGGCACTGAGGAGGTCGACCGTCCTGGCTAGGGCGCCGTATGGGCGCCTAAACCAGGACGGTTGCCCTTCAGTGCTGCCGTTTATGCGGCTCCGGTGCAATAGGTCCTGAAGGGCTGCCCTTCCACGTGCCCGAGCAGGACGACCGAGTGCAGCTCGCTGATCGGGTAGAGCGGGTTCGTGATCCGCGTCGACTGCTTCGAGAACGACGGCCGCCGCAGGTCCACTCGCTCCCGCAGGGGCGCGCAGCCTCGTCCGCTGTACGTGCCGCACGGGGCCGGCGGAAGGCGCCCCGCGGCCGAGGCCTCCCCGGACGAGCCCCCGGAGGGGCTATCGCCCGGGCAGCCCGTAAGCGCCAGCGCCGAAGCTGCCGCCGCGATCGCTACTTGCCGGGCCGGAATCGGACCAGCTCCTCGCGGTCGCTTCCGCCGGAGACCGAGACGGCCAGCACCGGGCCGACCCCGCGCGCGTAGAACTTGTACTCGAGGACCCGCGGCTCGATCGGGTTCACCTCGCGGGTCATCAGGGCCCGCCTGAAGAAGCCGAACGGCACCTCGGCCTTCTCCCTCAGGCTGAAGATCCGCGCCCTGTCCTCCGCGTGGCCCTTGTAGTACTCCTGCCGGAAGCGGAGCCCGACGCGCGGCCGCGCCGGCATGATCACGCCCGGCTGGGCGCCGTCGACGCCCGCCTCGAACGACCCCTCCTTCGAGCTGGGCTTGCCGTTCTCGTACTCGGTCGTGTCCTCGCCGAGGTACCAGATGTTGCCGGCCCGGTCCTGGGCGTACCAGTCGTCGGTCACCTCGACCGGCTGGCCGTCCTCGGTGACCACGTCGTGCACCACCCGGGCCGTGATCCCGTTCGCGATCAGCTTCGTCCGGCGCGTGACCGTGACCACCACGCGCTGCCTGGCGCCCTCCGAGTCGGTCTCCCGGTAGATCCAGCGGCTGCCCGGCTTCATCGGCCAGTACGGGTTGTCGATCTTCGTCGAGAAGTCGGCGGGGTCGAGGCTCACCGGCTCACTCCCGCGAGGCAGACGGCTCGACTTGGCCGGCTGGGCGATCGCGCCGGCCGCGCCCAGCGCGACCAGCGCGGCGAGCGCTCCTGATGTCTGAATGGCCTTGCGCATGCGCACATCACACAGCCCTCGAATGAGAGCGTCGTGAGATGCGCGCTAGTAGCCGAGCGGGTGGCGCGCCACGAAGGCGGCCGACTTGCGGAGCGTCCTGCTCCAGCGCGGGCCGGTTGCGGGGCCCGGGGCGTCCGGGTCGCGCAGCGAGGTGTCGAAGCGGTAGCCGGCCACCACGACGTAGGCGTGGCTGCCGTGGGCGTAGACGGTGATCCACTGCCCGGGTCCGCTGCGACCCCAGCTCATCAGGGCGCCGCTCGGCAGCGGCGAGCGCAGGAAGCCGCCGCCGTGGAGGGCGTGCGATACGGAGCCCGAGCAGTCGTAGCCGCGGTCGAGCCAGCCGCGCCGGTAGGGCTTGTGGCCGCCGCCGTAGATGTACGGCTTCTCGACGATCTGGTTCGCCGCGGCGATCACCCGCTTGATCCGGGTGGGCGCCGAGGCGGGCGCCACGAGGCGGCCGTCCACGAGCGCGCCCTTCTCGGGCGGCGGCGGAGGCGGCACGAAGGTGGCGCCGCCGCCGCTCATCGCGGAGCTCTGCGCCATCGCGCCGGGCGCGAGGACGAGCAGGCACGCGACGGACAGCACGACGACGAGCAGCTTGTTGCTGAAGGTGGAAGGCATTCTCTTTCGAACGCCTACGGGGTTAGCTGACGGGCTCGCGCTGAAAGAGCTTGCGCGCCTTCTTTCGAAGGTTCGCCCCAGTGGCCGTGGCCACCTTGGTTCCCCCGTTCCGCGTTACCGCGGACTCGGCGTGGCGGGGAAGCTACCAGATGTTTCGGCGAGAGTCGCCGTGGTCTTTAATGCGGTATTACACGAGTTCGGCCCGGGCGCGCCGTGTCCTTCCTGCCCGGGGCGCGCGGGCCTCGCCGCGATCCACCCTCAGGAGCGACCAGGAGATCAGCGCGATCAGCGCAAGCGCGATCGCCAGCACCGTGAGGTAGGCGGTCAGCGTAAGCGCACCGGACACGCCCTCCTTGCGCTCGCGCTGGAGCACCTCGTGGTCCGCCAGGAAGCCGCGGGTGAGGTTCGCCCTCGCCGGGACCTCCTTGGCCGGGATGGCCTCGTCTCTCGGCATGAACAGCGGCATCGAGATCAGCGCGTCGCCCCGCTGGATGCGCATCGTCGCCTTCCAGCCCCCGTAGACCGGGATCGGCTTCGTGGTGCGATAGACGCCCTGCTCGACCTTCTCGAGCGGGTCGACCACGCTGCCGCCGCCCTGCCAGGCGGTGACGTTCATGAACTCGGGGTCGTCCACGGAGTCGCGCGGCTCGACTCGGATCGTGGCCGAGACGGTGCGCTCCTTGCCGGACTGGATGTCCCGCAAAGCGACCTGAGCGCGCTCCGGGCCGGTCGTGGACATGGGCAGCGCCCAGCCGATCACGGCCATCAGCACGAGCCCGCCGGCCAGCGCGGCGCGGCGGTCGGCGCTCACGAGACGGCGGCCGTCCTCGCGGCTGATCAGCGCGCCGCTGCGGCCCACGAGCGAGCCGCCGATGAAGCCGCCGACCACGCCGGCGGCCACCGCCGTGACGATCCCGGCGATCGCCGCCTCGGGGAGCAGCGAGTCGTTCCAGGGGATCGGCATCCAGACGTGCGTCCAGGCCCACTCCGCGGCGAGGCCGATCGTTCCGATCAGGCCCCCGGCGATGGCGCCGTTCACGACCGGACTTCGGCCGCCTGCACGCGCGAACACCGCCTCGACGATGAGCGCCTCGACGATGTAGAGCGGGAAGTGCGGCGTCGTCTGGCCCCAGACGCCCCCGACCATGATCGTGAGGAAGCCGCGGATCAGGACGTATCCGGCCACGGCCAGGAGCGCGCCGCCGCGGCCGATGTAGAGGCGCGTGGTCACGAGCCCGATGCCGGCGGCCAGCATGATCAGGATCGGCTGGTAGACGTCGCGGAACTGCGGCACGCCGAAGTCGAACTCGGCCTGGAAGGTGGAGAGCGCGACGAGGAACCCGCCCACGAGCAGGGCCCGGCGCAGGTGGTAGACCCACGGGGTGCTCTCGCGCTCGGGGTCGCGGCCGACCGCCGTGATCGCCTCGCCCATCAGGACCATGCCGCCGAGCGTCGCGAGCGACGCGCCGCCGATCAGCATCAGGTGGGTCGGGCCCCAGAGCGTCACGTCCTGGCCGAACAGCCGGTGCCACATGTCGTCCAGCGGGAACCCGGTGAGCGCGAACGCGCCGCAGGCGGCCATCATCAGGCCGCCGAGGGGCGCCCACCAGTCGCCGCCGAGGTGGATCGCTGTCTTCGTTGGACGCTCGGTTCCGGCAAGGACAATCGAGACCACGCCCGCCACGAGTACGCCGTAGAGGCCGACGAGGATCAGGTAGTGCGCGGGGTTGGCGAGCGGCCCGGGGTCGCGGCCGTTGTCGATGTGCAGCGAGATGTCCCAGTACATGCCGAGCACGGCCACGAGCAGCGACGCGCCGAGCAGCATCGAGGGAACGGACGCCCAGGCGGGCAGCCCGGTGTGCCGGTCGGCCCAGCTGCCCAGGTGGCTGAGCACGGTGGTGCGCCCGCTGCGGTGGCGCACGATGAGGAGCACCACGAGCGCGGTCGCGACAAGCGCGCCGGCGGTTGCGCCGATTGCCTCCCCAATAGCGGCGCCGCCCGCCGGCTCCTGGCCGGTGGACTGGGCGTACGCCGGTGCGGCGGCCACCAGCGTGCCGAGCACGGTCGTTCCTGCGCCGATGATCCTGCCACTCATCTGCTTAGCTCCCTCCAACTGGAATCCCGCTTCACGACTGGTTCTTCCCAGACCGGGAGAAAACCTAACTGACCAGTCAGTCAGTTATCTGTGAGGTGCGTCACACAAGCGTGGTAACCGTGTCCGCAGCGCCAAGACGCAGACTGACAGCAGAGGAGCGAAGGACCGCGATCCTCGACGCGGCCCTGACCGCGTTCTCGCAGAAGGGCTACCACGAGACCTCGCTCGAGGACGTCGCCGGGGAGGCGGGCGTGTCGAAGGCGCTGATCTACGAGCACTTCGCCTCGAAACAGGAGCTGCACGCGGACCTGATCGCGCGCAATGCCCGCGAGCTCACTCAGCGCGTGGCGGGCGCGCTGTCCGGGGTGGAGATCGAGGCGACCGTGGAGCGGCTCGCGACGGGCCTCGAGGCTTTCTTCGCCTTCGTCGAGGAGCGCCGCGACGCCTGGCGGATGCTCTTCCGGGACGCCGCCGACCCCGAGTCCTCCGCCGTGCTCGACCGGATGGTCGAGCAGGTGACCGCGGAGGTCACGGCGCTGATCTCTCAGGACCCCGGCGCGCGAGAGCTGACCCGCGTGGGCGACGAGCGCTCGCTGCGGCTGCTCGCCGAGATGCTGGTCGGCGGCGCCCAGGCGATGGCGAACTGGTGGACGGAGCACCCGGAGGCGTCGCGCACCCACCTCGTGGAGATCGCCATGGACTTCGCCTGGCTGGGGCTCGAGCGGCTCAGCCGCGGCGAGCGCTGGTCCTCGTCTGAATGAGCTTCGTAACCGAGTTCGTCGATGGCGCCGAGCCGTCGCGGCTCGCCCTGGTGGCGATCGGCCGGGACGGCGAGCGTCGCGAGATCGCGTTCGGCGAGGTGGCGGACCGCTCGGCGCGCATGGCGGGCGCGCTCGCGGCCCGCGGGGTGGGTCGCGGCGAAGTCGTGATGACCGTGGTGGGCAACCGTCCCGAGTGGGTGTACGCGATGCTCGCCTGCTGGCGGATCGGCGCCGTGGCGCAGCCGTGCGCCGAGCAGCTTCGCCCGGCCGACCTTCGCTCCCGGATGGACAAGGTGGAGCCCGCCGCCGTCGTGGCCGACGCCCGCGACCTCGACCTGGTGGCGGCCAGCGGGTTCGAGGGGCCCGTGCTGTCCGTGCCGGACGAGCGCCTGTTCGAGCACGACCCCGCCCCCGCCTCGGAGTTTGCGAGCGACCACCCGGCGCTGATCGTCTTCACCTCCGGCACGTCCGGCGAGCCGAAGCCGGTCCGGCATGGCCACGGATACCTCTCCGGGCAGAGCGTGCAGGCCGAGCACTGGTACGGCGCTCGGCGCGGCGACCTGTGCTGGTGCACGGCGGCCAGCGGGTGGTCGCTGTCGGCGCGCAACGCGTTCGCGAGTGCCTGGCTGCGCGGAGCGGCTGCGCTGCTCCACGACGGGCGCTTCGATCCCGAGGAGCGGCTCGGGCTCGTGCGGCGCGAGCGCGTGAACGTCCTCTGCATGTCGCCGACCGAGTACCGCGCGATCGCGAAGACCGTGGAACTGCGCAGCATTCCCGATCTGCGCCACGCATGCGCCGCGGGCGAGCCGCTCAACCCGGAGGTCGTGCACGCCTGGGAGGACGGCGCGGGCGTCCAGGTCCACGACGGCTACGGCCAGACCGAGACCGGCCACCTGACCGGCATGCCGATCGGGCCGCCGGTGCGACCCGGCTCCATGGGCAGGCCGCTGCCCGGCTTCCGCGCCTGGATCGACGACGGCGAGCTGGTCGTGGATCCAGCCACGGTGCCGACCTTCTTCCTCGACGGGCCGCGCGACCGCCCCTGGCGCACCGGTGACCGGGTGCGCGAGGACGAGGACGGCTACCTCTGGTTCGAGGGGCGGACGGACGACGTGATCATCTCGGCCGGCTACCGGATCGGCCCATTCGAGGTCGAGTCGGCGCTCGTCTCCCACCCCGCCGTGGCCGAGGCGGCAGCCGTGGCGGCGCCCGACGACGTGCGCGGCCAGGTGGTGCGCGCCGTGGTGGTGCTGCGCGACGGCTACGAGCCCGGCGCCGCACTGGCCGGAGAGCTCCAGGAGCACGTGAAGGCAGAGACCGCGCCCTACAAATACCCGCGGATAGTGGACTTCGCCCCCGAGCTGCCGAAGACCCCGAGCGGCAAGATCAAGCGCGCGGAGCTGCGAGCTGAGTCGAGCACCTGATTGCCGGCGATCCGCCCGCCAGGCGGCTCGAACGGCGATCGGTAGCTTCCGGCACGGCGGAGCTGGGCTTTACACGGATCCTGTGTAAAGAATCACGCGGATTGTGTAAAGGGTCGGCGGGTAGCCTCAAAGCGTGGCCAATCGCCTTGCCAACGAGACCTCGCCGTACCTCCTTCAGCACAAGGACAACCCTGTGGACTGGTATGCGTGGGGCGAGGAGGCGCTCGCGCGCGCGCGTGACGAGGAACGGCCGGTTCTCCTGTCGATCGGCTACTCGGCGTGTCACTGGTGCCACGTCATGGAGCGCGAGTCGTTCGAGGATCCCGAGACGGCGGCGCTGATGAACGCGCGGTTCGTCTGCATCAAGCTCGACCGCGAGGAGCGGCCGGACCTCGACTCGATCTACATGGAGGCGTGCCAGGCGATGACCGGGCAAGGCGGCTGGCCGCTCAACGTCTTCCTCACGCCGGACCAGGTGCCGTTCTTCGCGGGCACCTACTTCCCGCCCGAGTCGCGCATGGGCATGCCGAGCTGGCGCTCGGTGCTCGACGCCGTCTCGAAGGCCTGGGACGAGCGGCGCGACGAGATCCTGGAGGGCGGCGCACGCGTGGCCGAGCGGCTGCGCGGCGGGGCGCTGCTGCAGCCCTCCGAGCGGGACCTCGACACGGGCGCGCTCGACGAGGCGGTCCACGCCCTCCGGGGCCAGTACGACCGGGCGAACGGAGGCTTCGGCGGAGCGCCCAAGTTCCCGCCCGCGTCCGCGCTCGAGTTCCTGCTGCGCCGCGGCGAGACCGAGATCGCCACACACACGCTCCGCGCCATGGCGTCGGGCGGCATGTACGACCAGGTGGGCGGCGGCTTCGCGCGCTACTCGGTCGACCCCTACTGGCTCGTCCCGCACTTCGAGAAGATGCTCTATGACAACGCGCTGCTCGCGCGCGCGTACCTGCACGGCTGGCAGGTCACCGGCGACCCGCTCTTCCGCACAGTCACGGAGGAGACGCTCGACTGGGCGCTCCGCGAGATGCGCGGGCCCGAGGGCGGCTTCTACTCGGCGCTCGACGCGGACTCGGAGGGCGAGGAGGGCAGGTTCTACGTCTGGACCGTCGAGGAGCTGCGGGCCGCGCTCGAGGGCGAGCCGGACGCTGACGAGGCGATCGCGTGGTTCGGCGCCACGGACCGCGGCAACTTCGAGGGGCGCAACATCCCGGTGCGCGGCCCCGGCGAGCCGGAGCGCCGCGACGCATGGCGCCGGCGGCTCTACGACGTGCGGACGGAGCGCGTCTGGCCGGGGCTCGACGACAAGCGCCTCACTTCTTGGAACGCGCTGATGATCGCCGCGCTCGCCGACGCCGGGGCCGTGCTCGAGCGTGACGACTACACGGGCGCCGCCCGCACCGCCGCCGGCTTCGTGCTCGACCAGCTGCGCGACCCCGAGGGCCGCCTCCTCCGCAGCTGGAAGGACGGGCAGGGGAAGCTGAACGCATACCTCGAGGACCACGCCTTCCTGCTCGAGGCGCTGCTGTCGCTCTACGAGGCGACCTTCGAGCCACGCTGGTTCACCGAGGCGCGCGCGCTCGCCGACACCATGATCGAGCGCTTCGCGGACGAGGACAATGGCGCCTTCTTCGAGACCTCGTCGGACCACGAGCAGCTCCTCGCGCGCCGCAAGGACCTCGAGGACCACCCCATCCCGGCCGGGAACTCGAGCGCGGCCTACGGGCTTCTGAGGCTCGCTGCGCTCACCGGCGAGCACGAGTACGCCGCACGTGCGGAGTCCGTGCTCCAGCTGCTGCACGAGCTCGCGCCGAAGCACCCGCAGGCGTTCGGCCACCTGCTTCAGGCGCTCGACTTCAGGCTCGCGCAGGTGAAGGAGGTGGCGCTCGTGGGGGACGAGCTTGGCCCGCTCGAGCGTGTTGTGCGCGACTCCTTCCGGCCCCACCTCGTGCTCGCCGGGGGCGAGCCGGACGGCGTGCCGCTCCTCGAGGGCCGCGACCCTGTGGAGGGCAGGCCGACCGCCTACGTGTGCGAGCAGTTCGCCTGCCGCGCGCCCGTGACAGAGCCGCGCGAGCTGGAGCAGCTGCTCGCGTAACTGTTAAAACCGGCACCCGATGCGAGGCCTCCTCACCCGCGCAGCGACTCGCAGGGCCAAGTGGTTCGTCTTCGTCTTCTGGCTGCTCGTCTTCGTCGGCCTGAACGGGGCAGACATCTTCGGGAAGTACGCGGACGCGGAGAAGAACCGGACCGTCGACTACTACCCGTCGAACGCCGACTCGATCAAGCTGCTCGAGAAGATCGACGAGTTCCCGTCGGGCGAGCGCTTCGCGGCCGTGGTCGTCTATCGCCGCGACGGCGGGCTCACGCCGCGCGACCGCGCCGCGATCGCGCGTGACCGGGTGCAGCTCGCCAGGGTGGCAACCGAGGGCCGCCCGCCGCCCCCTGTGATCTCGCGCGACGGCACCACCGCGCTGAACATCGTGCCCTTCAAGCCCACCGGCGAGGCGGATGTCGTGACCGACCAGCACGACGAGGTGGAGAAGGCGGTAGCGGGTGCGCCGCCGGCGGTTCAGGTCGAGATCACGGGCTCGGCCGGATTCGCGGCGGACGCCATCGACGTGTTCTCGTCCATCAACGGCACGCTGCTGCTCGGGACCGCGACGCTCGTGCTGATCCTGCTGATCCTGATCTACAGAAGCCCGATCTTCTGGCTGATTCCCTTCTTCGCTGTGCTGGTCGCGGAGGTCGGATCGCGCGGCCTCGGCTACCTGCTCTCCGAGCTCGGCGTGACGATCACCGGGCAGACCTCGTCGATCCTCACGGTGCTCGTCTTCGGCGCCGGTACCGACTACGCCCTCCTGATCGTCGCCCGCCATAGGGAGGAACTGCGCCTCCACGAGGACAAGCACGCGGCCGTGGCGGTCGCAATGCGGACGGCGGGGCCGGCGATCGTGGCGTCGGCCGCAACCGTGATGGTAAGCATCCTGTGCCTCGGGCTCGCGCAGGTGAAGGGGACCTCCGGCCTCGCGCTCGTCGGCGCAACCGGGATCGGCCTGGCGATGCTCGTCATGTGCACGCTGCTGCCCGCCATGCTCGCGATCTTCGGCCGGCGCGCCTTCTGGCCCTTCATCCCGCACTTCGGCGACGAGGGCGCGGATGCGACGCACGGCTTCTGGCGCAAGGTCGCCGAGCGTGTGGGCTGGCGGCCGCGCCGAGTCTGGGTCGGCTCCGCGATCGCTCTCGCCGTCATGGCCCTCGGCCTCGTGACCTTCAACACCGATCTCACGACCGCGAACGGCTTCCGGAACGACGAGAGCTCGGTGCGCGGGCAGAAGCTCGTTGCCGAGGCCTTCCCGGCCGGGGAGAACGTGCCGATGACGGTGCTCGTGCCGAACCCGGAGCAGGCGGACGAGGTACGCGCCGCACTCCGGCGCCAGCCCGAGGTCGCGGCGCTCGGGCCGGTCGAGACGGGCCCGCCGGGCGCCCGCTTCGACCTGATTCTCAAGGAGGAGCCCTACTCGACCGAGGCGTTCGACCAGGTTCCCGACCTTCGTCGCGTGGCGGAGCAGGCGGGCGGCCCCGACGTGCTCATCGGCGGCCCGACCGCCGAGGAGTACGACGTGCGGAAGGCAGCGACGCGCGACACGTTCGTGATCGTCCCGATCGTCCTCGTCGTGGTGTTCATCGTCCTGGCTGTGCTGCTGCGCGCACTGGTGCTGCCGGTATTCCTGATCGCCACCGTGGTCGCGTCCTTCTTGGCTGCGCTCGGCGTCGGCTCGTTCTTCTTCGAGTACATATTCGACTTCCCGGGCAGCGATCCGTCGCTGCCGCTGTGGACCTTCGTCTTCCTAGTCGCCCTGGGGATCGACTACAACATCTTCCTCATGGCACGCGTGCGCGAGGAGGCGGCGCGCCACGGCACCCGACACGGGATGCTGCGCGGACTGGCCGTGACGGGCGCGGTGATCACTTCCGCCGGGATCGTGCTAGCCGGCACCTTCAGCGTGCTCGGGACGCTGCCGCTCGTGTTCCTGACCGAAATCGGCTTCGTGATCGCCTTCGGCGTCCTGCTCGACACACTCGTCGTCCGCTCGCTCATGGTGCCGGCGCTGGTGTTCGACATCGGCCCGCGGGTCTGGTTTCCGTCGACGCTGGCGCGCACGCTCGAGCGGCGCCTGCCGAAGGAGCCGGAACCGGAGGACGAGCCCGAGCCGGAGCCGGCGCCCGCCGGCTGAGCGGCATTGCTCGCCTCCACGCTGTTTGCGACAGCTGCTTCCGTGCTGGCCTCAGCGGCGCCGGTCCCCGCCGACGCGCACGGCATCGCCGTCCAGATCTCGAGCTGGGGCGCGCGGCCCGCGGCGAGCGAGCGCGAGGCGCGGGCGCACCGGCTGATGCAGAGGGTGTTCCGGCGCGCCGACCTGCGCGTGGGCGTGCAGGAGCTCCGCGTGCCGGGCCGCGGGCGCTCGCGCAACGTGATCGGCGTCTACGACACGCCGCGTAGCTGCCTCCGCATCGTGATGGCCCACACCGATTCGACTCCGGCCGGGCCAGGCGCCAACGACAACGCGTCCGGCCTCGGCGTGGTCGCCTCGCTCGCGGGGAGGCTGCGGCTGATCAAGCCGTGGTGCGACGTCTGGCTCGTGGCCAGCGGCGCGGAGGAGCGGGTCTACACCGGCTCGCCGGACCACCTCGGCGCGCTCGGGCTCGCCCGGCGTGCGCGCTCGCACGGTGCGCGCAAGCGCCTGCGCTGGGCGCTCTCGCTCGACGAGGTCGGCCGCGACCGCCCCTTCTGGCTGCGCTCGCCCGTGGACGCACAGCGCCCGCACGTCGAGGGGGCGCTGCTGGCCGCGGCGGGGCGGGTCGGCACGCCGGTCACATGGGTCCGCGACGAGACGACCGGCAACTCGGACCACCGCGAGTTCGAGCTGCTCGGCCTGCCGGCGGCGAAGCTCGGCGTGGGCGCCGGCGGAGAGCCGTGCCGTCACATGGCCTGCGACCGCCCGTCACGGCTCGACCCGAAGTCGCTCCTGCTCGCGCGCAAGATGACGGCCGAGGCGCTGCGCGGCCGCTAGGGCGTTCCGACCCGGTCCGGGGGCCAGTAGCGGAAGGAGCCCTGCGCTGCGGCGCACTAGGCCGCCGCCGCGGTCTCCTCGATCGCGTCGAGCAGCTCCTCGATCGTCTCCTCGCCCGTGGCCGGCGCGGTCACCGTCATCCGCAGCCAGCGCTCACCGTTCACCTCGGTGGAGCTCAGGTGGAAGCGGCGTCCGCGGAGCAGCTGCTCGCGCAGCCGGATCTGGAGCTCCGGGTCCCGGCCGTAGCGGAAGCAGAGGATGTTGGACTCGGGTCGACTCAGGCACTCGAAGCCGGGCCGCGCCTCGATCAGCTCCCAGAAGCGGAGCGTCTTGTCGTACCTCTCCGCCACGTAGCGGCCGACGCCTTCCTCCCCGCGGAAGGCCAAGTTCATGAAGATCCTCATGCCGAGCGGCGCCTTGGTGCACTCCACCTGCCGCTCCAACAGGCTCGGCCCGGCATCGTCGGAGTCCTCGTAGATCAGGTAGGCGGCCCTCTGCCTGAAGGCCGCCTCGAGCCGCCACCCCTCGCGCAGCAGCACGGCCGCGGCAAGGGCCGACGTCCGCATCATCTTGTGCGCGTCCCAGATCGCCGAGTCGGCGTGCTCGATCCCGCGCAGCAGCTGCCTGTGAGCCGGAGAGAGCAGCGCGGGCGCGCCGTGCGCGGCGTCCACGTGGAACCAGATGCCGTGCTCGCGGCAGAAGCCGCCGATGGCCTCGAGGTCGTCGTGAAGCCCGGTGCTCGTGGCGCACGCCGCCGCGACGAGCGCCATCGGCCTGTGCCCGGATGCACGGCAGCGCTCGAGGGCGTCCTCGAGGGCCGCGGGCACAATCCGCTCGTACTCGTCCACCTCCAGGTCCACGACAGCCCGCTCGCCCAGCCCGAGCATGGCCACGCTGCGCCGCACCGAGTAGTGGGTGGACGGCGGTGCCAGGACCGCGAGTGTTCCGTCCACGCCATCAACCCAGGCGTCCGGCGCAGCCGCGGCGCGCGCCGCCAGCAGCACCGTGAGGTTGGCGAGCGAGCCCCCATGTGTGAGGACGCCGCCGGCGCCGTCCGGCCAGCCGAGCTTCTCCGTCATCCAGTCGACGACGACCCTCTCCATCGCATGCGCGGCGGGCCCCATCTCGTAGATCGACATCGGCTGGTTGATCGCGCCGTGCACGAGGTCGACGATGGCCGCGGGAACGTCCGGCGCGCCGACCTGGTGCGCGATCTGGGCCGGGTGATGAAGCCTCACGCTGTGCTCGAGCACGCGGCCGAGCCACGGCTCAAAGCGCTCTGCGTCGAGGCCGCCCTCCCGGACCAGCGAGCGCAAATCGAGCCGTTCGACGAGCTCGGGGAGGGGTGGCGGGCTCCCAACGGGCACATCACCGGCCTGGCTCTCCTCTACGTACCGCGCGACCGCGCTGATGGCGATCTCGGCGAGCCGCTCGTACTCGGCGATCTCCCAGCGGCCCGTGCGGTCCGTCACGCCTCGACCGGAAGTCGCTCGCCGGCGCCGGTCGGCTCCTTTTCACGGGCGAGCTGCGACGGCCACCAGATCTTCGGGCCGATCATCTCGACGAGCGCGGGAACGAGGACGCTGCGCACCAGGAACGTGTCGAGCAGCACGCCGAAGGCGACGACGAACCCGATCTCCGTCAGGAACACGAGCGGGAGGACCGCGAGCACCGAGAACGTGCCGGCGAGCACGATTCCGGCGCTCGTTATCACCCCGCCCGTCACCGCCAGCGCGCGCAGCATGCCGGCGCGCGTGCCGTGCGTGACCGTCTCCTCACGCGCCCGGGCCATCAGGAAGATGTTGTAATCCACGCCGAGCGCCACGAGGAACACGAACGCGAACAGCGGCAGCGACGGGTCGGAGCCGGGGAAGTCGAAGATGACGTCGAAGGCGAAGTAGCCGACGCCGAGCGCGGCCACGAAGCTGAGGATCACAGTCCCGATGAGGATCAGCGGTGCGACGACCGCCCTCAGCAGCCCGACCAGGATCAGGAAGACGACCACCAGCACGATCGGAGGGATCACCGCCGAGTCCCAGGCCGCCGCCTCGCGTACGTCGAACTCAACCGCGCTCGCTCCCCCGACCAGCGTGCCGTCGGCAGCCCGATGCGCCGCGTCGCGGATCGGATCGATCAGGTCGAACGCCTCGGTCGAGTACGGCTGTGGCTCGAGCGTCGCCTGAACGAGCACGCCGGGCGGGCCCTGGGCGACCGGACCCGTCACCGCCTGGACGCCGTCGACTCCCTTGACCGCGCGCGTGACCGCCGCGACGTCGCCCCCACTCGGCACGACGATGTCCGTCGGCGCGCTCGCGCCCGCGGGGAAGCTCCGGCTCAGGATCTCCTGGCCCTCGACCGCCTCGACCTTGGTGCGGTAGCTGTCATTCGTGGTGAGGTCGGTCGAGAAGAACGCGAGACCTGCGCAAAGGACGAGCAGCAACGCGATCGAGCCGGCCGCGACGCGCGCCGGGCGCCTCGCGACACCCTGGCCGACCCTGCTCCAGAGCCCGTGTGTCTCGTCCGCGATCCGCTCGTGCCTGAAGCGGCGCACCTCATACGGCTTGAAGAGGCCACGGTCCAGCGGGCCGAGGATCAGCGACGGCACGAAGCCGCGCGTGAGCTTGGTGATCAGCGCGTTCAGGATCACGAGCGGCAGCAGGAGCAGCACCACCACCGCCCCGGCGAGCACCGGGAGCAGCGCCCCCAGGCGCGACCCCTCGACGATCCGGCGCCGGAACCTCCCGGCGGTCACGCCCTCCCTCGCCATCCACTGGGTCGAGTGCGGCACGAACGGCCAGAACGCGCGACGGCCGCAGATCGTGAGCAGGGCCGGCAGCAGCGTGAGCATCGACAGCGCCGCGCAGGCCACGCCCATCGCGGCGATCGGCCCCATCCCGGAGGTGCCGTTGACCTTCGCGATCGTAAGACAGAGCAGCCCGGCGATCACCGTCGCGGACGACGCGAGCACCGCGGGGCCGGCCGAGCTCATCGCTGCCGCCATCGCCTCGTGGCGGTCGAGCCGGTGGTGCAGCTCCTCGCGGTACCGGGCGACGATCAAGAGCGCGTAGTCCGTGCCGGCGCCCAGCACCAGCACCGACATGATCGAGCTCGACTGCGAGTTGATCGTCACGCCGATTTCCGACAGCCCGTAGCCGAGCGAGCGCGCGAGCAACTCCGCGAAGATGACCGCCGTCAGCGGGATGAACAGGAAGATCGGCGAGCGGTAGATCAGGATCAGGAGGACGATCACGAGGCTCACCGCGGCAAGGAGCAGCGTCCCGTTGATGCCCTCGAACACCTTGATCGCGTCCGCGGAGTACCCCGCGCCGCCGGTGATCTTCACCTCGAGGCCGCCCCCCGGGTCGGACACCGTGTCGCGCCAGAAGTCGACGGGGTCGAGGATCGTGTCGCCCTCGCCGTTGCCTCGTATGTAGGCGGTTACGATCGCCGCCTTGCCGTCCGGCGAGCAGATCGGCCCCACGAACGGCGCGTAGTCCTTCGGCTGTCCCGGGATGGTCGTCGTTGGGCCGCCGCAACCCTCCGGCTGGCCGCCCTGAGCGCCGCCGGCCGGCGGCTCGCCGCCCTCGGGCGTGGCTCCCTGCGCCGCGCCTCCGGAGTCACCACCGGCCGCGGCCGTGGCGCCATCCGCGACGACGCCCGGGAAGCGGCGCTTCGTGAGGCGAGCGACGTCGTCCTGGATCTTCGCGCGATCCGCCGGCGTCAGGCCGGACTCGCGGTAGTAGACGATCACAGCCGACGCGAGCTCGCCGCCCTGGAGGTCCTCCGTCGCGGTCAGCGCCTTGGTGGACTCGGCGTCGCCCGGGAGGTACGAGGTGGACTCGTTGTTCTCAGCGTCGCTGAACTTGGTCGGCAGCTGGGCGGGGCCGACCGCGATGAAGATGCCTACGAGCCAGACAAGGAAGACGACCCACTTGGCGCGCGGGCCGGCGGCGATGGCGAAGATGGAGCGGGGCGAATCCATCGCTGGATTGTGCCGAGCGCCTTCGCGCGGCGCGTTACGGCTTCGCTAGAGAATCGACAGGTACCGGTCAAGCTCCCACTGGCTCACCTGGACGCGGTAGTCCTCCCACTCCTGCCGCTTGATCTCGACGTAGCGGTTGAAGATGTGCTCGCCGAACGTCCGCAGCACGAGCTCGGACTGGGCCGTCAGCTCGATCGCCTCGCCGAGCGTCTCCGGCAGCTGCTCGATCCCGAGCCGCTTCCGCTCCTCCGGACTGATGTGGTACAGGTTCTTCTCCATCGGCTCGGGCAGCTCGTAGCCCTTCTCGATCCCCTCGAGCCCTGCCGCGAGCAGGATCGCGAAGGTCAGGTAGGGGTTGCACGCCGGGTCCGGGCAGCGCAGCTCCATGCGCGTGGCCTGCTCCTTGCCGGGGTGGTAGAGCGGCACTCGCACGAGCGCCGAGCGGTTGCGGCGCGACCACGCGCAGTAGACCGGCGCCTCGTAGCCCGGGACCAGCCGCTTGTACGAGTTGACCCACTGCGCGAACACCGAGCAGATCTCGCGCGCGTGCTTCAACTGCCCCGCGATGAACGCCTTGCCGGTGTCCGAGAGGAAGTACTGGTCGCTCTCGTCGTAGAAGGCGTTCGAGCCGTCGCGGAAGAGCGACTGGTGGGTGTGCATCCCGGACCCGTTCTCGCCGAACAGCGGCTTCGGCATGAAGGTCGCGTGCCACCCGTACTTCATGGCGTACTCCTTGACCGTGATCCGATAGGTCATGCAGTCGTCGGCCATCTTGAGCGCGTCCGCATAGCGCATGTCGATCTCGTGCTGCGAGGGGCCGACCTCGTGGTGGGTGTACTCGACGTGGATGCCGAGCTGCTCGAGCGCGAGCACGGTTTCGCGGCGCACGTCCGAGCCGGCGTCGAGCGTGGTCAGGTCGAAGTAGCCGCCCTCGTCGAGGATCTCCGGCACGCCGGTCTCGGGCCGGGCGTTCCGGAAGTAGAAGTACTCGAGCTCCGGGCCGACGTAGAAGTTCGTGAAGCCCATTCCCTCCGCGCGCTCGAGCGTCCGGCGCAGCACCTGGCGCGGATCGCCCTCGTAGGGCTCCCGGGCGGGGGTGACGATGTCGCAGAACATGCGCGCCACGCCCTTGTCCTCCGGGCGCCACGGCAGCGGCGCGAACGTCGTCGCGTCGGGCATGGCGATCATGTCCGACTCCTCGATCGCGTTGAAGCCGGTGATCGACGAGCCGTCGAAGCCCATGCCGCCCTCGAACGCGTCCTCGAGCTCCTGCGCGTTGATCGAGAAGCTCTTCAGCTGGCCGAGGATGTCGGTGAACCAGAGGCGAACAAAGCGGATGTCGCGGTCCTCGACGAAGGCGCGGACGTCGGCGGCGGTCTGCGGCTGGTCGGCCATGGGGCTGCTCCTTCGGGGGCTTGGGGAGCGCCGCAGACTACAGCCAGGAGTTGGCCCAGCGCTTGAGCGCGCGCACGGCCGGCTCGAGCGCCTCGCCCTTCTCGGTCAGGGAGTACTCGACCCTGACCGGTGTGTCGCCGATCACGTGCCGCTCGACGATCCCCTCTGCCTCGAGCTCCTTCATCCGCTCGGACAGCAGCCGGTCGGACAGATCCGGCACGAGCTGCTTGAACTCGGAGAAGCGGGTCGGCCCGTCCAGCAGCACGAACAGGATCGCGCCGGTCCAGCGCTTGCCCACCAGCTCGACGGCCTGGTGATACGCCGTGCAGCAGCTCTCCCGGCGTACGACGACGGTCCGCTGGGACGCCATGACCGACATCGTAAACCCGAGCCCCGGCGGCCGGCCGCCTAGGCCGCCTGCTCCAGCCGGGAATCCTCGGTCGAGCCGTCCTTCGGCACGTCGCCGGCGCGGGTCACGAGGTTCCCGAACGTCGCGAGCGCCACGTGGGCGATCGCCTCGAGGATCTGCTCGTCCGGCCACCCGGCCTCGCGCGCCTCCTCGTGGAGGTGCAGCTTGGGCGGGCCGTCCGACTCCAGCACCGCCTTGACGAAGCGAAGCAGCGCGGCCTCCTTCTCGTCATAGGAGTCGAACTCGCGCGCGAGCGCGATCTCGTCCATCCCGAGGCCCGCGTCGCGGCCGGTGCGCTGGAGCGTCGAGAGCGCGTACTCGCTGCCCTGGTGCTCGGCCACCGCGAGCGCGATGCGCTGCTGAGTGGCGTACGCCAGCGAGCCGTTGCGGAGCTCCGAGCGGAAGCGCGCGTACGAGCGCAGCACCGGCGGCGAGCCGGCCATCACGCCGATGAAGTTCGGCAGCTGGCCGCCACCCGCGAGCGCGCCCTTCAGAATCGGCACGCTGCCCTCGGGGGCCGTCTCCTCGTCGTGGACCTGGAACCTGCTCTCCTTGGTCTTCATTCTGCTCCGCTTTCCGCGTACGACTTACGTGGGGTAAGTGTACGTGAAAAGGAGCGGCGCGTACGCCTATTAGGCGTGCGCTGTACCCGCTGCGACGACCATCAAGAAGAGGCCGAGCAGGAAGGCCCAGAGGCCGAGCCGCTCGGGCTGGGCGATCGGGCTGTCCATCACGGAGTGGGCCCGCCGGCGGGCGGGCGTGGGCTGGCCGGTGATAGTGACCGTGCGGCGCTCGGCGAGCGGCTGCTCGGTGAGAAGCTCGGCGGCGCGGCGCTCGAAGCGACGCGGCGCCTCGTGGGTCGCGTCCTCGGTCGGACGCAGCTCGGCGACGGTGCCGCCCTCCCCCTCGTCCTCGAGCTCGAACCGGCTCGGGCTGCGCTCGGCAGCCTCGATCTTGCGCTCCCACTGCAGCAGGACCGCCTCGCGGCTCATGTCTTCCGATTCATGCTCCCGCAAGGCGCGGGCACCGGCAGTCTGCATCGGTTCTCTCTCTTTTCGCCTGCGGGGTTAGCTGACGGGCTCGCGCTGAAAGAGTTGCGCTACGCGAAGGTGCGATTCGCCCCTGACCGACCGGCCACCTGGGTCCCCCACGCCCCGATTTCCCCCCGGGGCTTCGGCTTCGATGGACGCGGCCATGCTAGCACCAGAGCAGACGCGTCGGACGGAAAAGCCCGGTGCTTGCGGGGAAAATGCAACGGGAGTTGCAAATGGCCCGCCGGCGGCCCTCATCGCCGTCGCCGCGGGCGGCCGGTGGCTCAGCGCCCGGCGACCTGGGCCACGTAGGTGGCCACCGCCTCGGCGTCGGAGCCGTTGAGGAGCCCCGGCGGCATCCGGCCGGTGCCCGTGCCGCCGCGCTTGATCGCGCCCATGACGCGCTGCTTGTCCAGACCGGTCAGCTCGTCGAGATTCGGCCCGGTGACGCCGTGGGCGTTCACGGCCTCGAGCGTGTGGCAGCTCTTGCAGGTCAGGATGAAGAGGCTCTTCCCCTCCTCCTTCTGCCCGGAGATCCCCTTGCTGCGAAGGCTGCCGGTGCCGCCCTCGGCTTCGCCCCGCGACGCGATCACGGCCCCGGGCACCACGACCCCGAGCGCGATGTAGAGCGCGATCATCGCGAACCTGAAGAAGCGCCCGCCGCGCGTGAGGTACGCCTCCCGGGCAGCGCTCGCGCCGCCCCAGAACGCGATGAAGATGACGGCCACTCCCACGACTACGAAGGGCGCGAGGACGAACAGGACTTCCATCGAGGGCGCCACAATACCGGCCGCGCTCGACGCGGTGGCGTACCGCTAGGCCGCGTTCGCCGCGGCGCGGCGGGCGCGCTTCCAGCTGCCGTAGGCGGCGAAGACGTCGCTCAGCGACGGCAGGCTGTCGTCGTCGGAGGCGCGCTGCTGGTAATCGACCATCAGGAGCCGCTCGGGCCGCGACCCGACCTCGTCGGCCACGTCGCGGATTGCCTGGCAGACCTCGTCCTTCGAAGTCGACGAGTCACCGCCGGCACGCTTGGCCTCGTGAGCGAAGACGCCGGCCGCGCTCCCACGGGCGCCCGGCTCGGCTGCCGGCGTCGGCCGCGCGCGCCCGACACCCACCAGGAGCCGGCAGTGCGGGCAGCGCTGGGGCTCCTCCGGCCAGTCGGCACCGACCTTCCGCTCAATGAGGAGGTGACAATGCGGGCAGTAGGCGTCTCCTGCTGTCCGTCGCTTCTTACTTGTTGCCGATGCCATCGGGCCCCTGGTGTTCGTCTTTTCGCCACTACCAGGTCAGACCAAACCCATAAGTGGGGCCCGTCGCCAAAATGTGGCGCTTTTGGACGCTCGAAATGCGCCGACCAATAGGAAAAGCCCCCTCGCGGGGGCCCTTCCCTTAGCCGGCCGGTAAGCCGGATCCTGTCGTGAGCAGCCATCCATCTCGCCGTTGCGGCGGGGCCTCGCGGCCCTGCGGCCTACCTGGAGCTCGGCGGGCAGCGTCGACGCTCCTGCTTGGCCTTGCACCGGGTGG
>JBKPBS010000062.1:0-34600 GCA_046726915.1 Actinomycetota bacterium | reverse complement strand
GGACGCGCATCCGTGAGGCCGCGCCGCTGCGCCGGCGCCGCCCGTCCGAGCGCTCGCAGCCCGCGCGTGCCGGCGGCGGCGGCCGGCTCGAGGGCGGACGTCGCGTCGCTGAGGTCTGCCGCGGCGGCGTCGAGGTCGGCGAGCGCTGGTCCGGCCTGGCCGGTGAGCCCGTGCAGCTCGCGCAGAGTCGGGCGGAGCTCGCGCAGAAACGCAGGCATCCGCCTGAACGTCTCGCGCAGCTCGGCACGCCGCAGGGCCACGGACTGGAAGAGCCGGTTCCCGTGCGTGACGAAGCCGGCGAGACGGTCGCGCTCGCGCGCGAGCGGCGCCAGCACGCGGTCCGATGAGTCCGCCAGGCTCGCCAGCGCCCGGCGCTGCGTCGAGAGGATCGACAGCGTGCGGTCGAGCTGGAGCAACGCCGGATCGGCGCGCCGGATCGCCGCGCGCAGTGCCCCGCCGTTCCCCGCGAGGCCGGTTCCGAGCTCGTTGATGACGATCGACAGCCGCTGGCGGACCGGGAGGCGGAAGACGTCGAGCAGCAGGTCGGGGTCGACCGGCGACGAGGTCCGGTCGACCGGCATCAGGTGCTGGCGCTCGCCGTCGATGTCCACGACGGACAGGAGCGGGATGACGGGGTCGCCGGGACCCCGCGGCTGCGTGAGCTTGCAATCGACGAAGCGGTCGCCGAGCAGCGTGGCCGAGCGGATCGCGCAGCGGCCGTCGCGGCGGAAGCGGGCCGCCGCGGGATCGTCGATCTCGATCACGGCCACTGCGCGCGGCAGCGCCGGGCGGCTCTGGTCGAGCGCGATCGAGCGCACCGTGCCGACCTCGATGCCGGAGACGCGAACGTCCATGCCGGTGCGGAGGCCCGAGCCGTTATCGAACACCGCGCGAAGCAGGTAGGCGCCGTCGGACGTGCCCCCGCCGGTCGCGCCGGCCGCCGCGGCGGCAGCGACGGCAACGAGGACGACAGCAAGGACGCGCTTCATGGCGCGGGCTCGCAGTCCAGCGCTACGGTCGACGCGGACCCAGGGCAGCGCCGCAGCACACCACTCCGCGTCCCGAGGACCCGCTCCTCCGGCGCGAGCGCCCGCATCTGCACCGCGCCGCCCGGCCCGGGCTCCTCCTGGAACGCTCCGAACTGCGGCAGCACGCGCGCGTAGTGGCCGTTCGCGTCGTACGGCGCCAGCGCGCGGCCGGTGTTACCCCAGAGCGAGACGAGATCCGGCGTATACACGCGCAGCTGGTCCACGAGCGGCAGGCCCCGGCGAAGCGCGGGACGCCCGGCGTCGAAGCTCGGAAGCGCCCGCCGGCTGAGCTCGGGGAGGGCGCCCATAAGATCGACCAGGTCGTCGCTCGCCCGCGGAGCGCGGAGGAGCTGGGCCAGCCCGGCCAGGGAGCGCTCGTCGCGGAGCGCGCTCTCGAGCGCTCCGCTGAACGCGGGCAACGCCCGCAGCCGCGGCGGCGCCTCGGCGAGCAGCCGCTCGAACGCGGGCAGCGAGCGCCGGATCTGCGCGAAGCCGCGCCGCCCCTCCGCGAAGGTCGACGGCATCTCGGCTATCGCCCGCTCCAGTGGCCCCGATGCGCGGGCGAAGCCGTCGACCGCGAGCGCGGACTGCTCCACCGCGCCGTTCAGGTCTGCGCTGCTGCCGCGGAGCGTGCGCGCCAGCTCGGCCGTCGAGCCCGTGAAGCGCCGCAGCGACTGGCCGTCGGAAGCGAGCTCACGGAACAGCCGGTCGCTCGCCTGGAGCGCCGGGGCGAACGTCTCGTAGAAGCGCTCCGCATCCCTCTCGCGGCCGGTGTACGCGTCGCGCTGGCCGCGGATGATGTTGCGCAGGCCGTCGCGCGTTCGCTTGTCGAGCAGGTTGTAGAGCTCATCGAGCTCGACCACGGACGTCGTCGAGCCGGACGTGATCGCCGCGCCGTCCGGAAGCTCGGGCGCGGTGTCCGGTCCAGGGCTCACGGCTATGTAGCGGTTTGCCTGCCCGGACAGGGACGGCTCCTCCAGCGAGGCGGTCGTGCCGGCACGGAGGCGCGGCGCCCCGCGCTCGAGCGCGATCGTCACGTCGGCCTCGCCCGCCCCGGTCAGGCCGATGTCCGTGACGCCGCCGGCCTTCTGCCCGCCGATCACCACGTCCGCGCCCTTCACGAGCAGCCCGGCGTGGGTGAAGTGGAGGTGGTAGCGGCGACCGTCCCCGGCGCCGAGCATCAGGACCGCGACGGCGACGAGCGCCGCCACAGGGGCGGCGCTCGCACAGATTCGCTTCAGGGTCATCGCAGGCCCCGGGCCCGCCGGCTTTGCCTCAGCAGGCCGGGTCCGAAGCGGTCACCGGGTCCGCGATCTGCGTGTGGAACACGCTGTTGTCGTGGCTCGCGGGCGACTGGTCGAAGAAGCCGTAGCGAGCGCGGCCGATCATGCTGGGCTTGCACCTCCTGGTGGTGCGGAGGACGCCCGCCTTCTTGTTGAACTGGAACATGATTCGCGTCGGCGTCGAGTCGGGCAGCCCCGGCACGGGCACCGGCGGCTGATCCATGTAGACCTTCGTCGCCTTCCTGCCGGGCGGGGTCATCCGGATCTGCGTGACGCTGTGGAGCGTCGGGATCTCGACGAGCGTGTAGTACACGCCGAAGCTCGGCCACTTGCGCCTCAGCCCCGTGAAGTAGATAACTCCGGTGGCGTCGAACGGCTCGGCGCGCACCTCCGGGGTGTGGATGGTCGCCTCCGAGCGCCCCACGACCGACCTGGCCGGGCACGAGTTCGGGTCGTTCTGCTCGAGCGACGAGAGTGGGCAGCTCCTCAGGCCCTTCGCGACCGCGAAGAACCCCTTCGGGAGCGTCAGCTCGCCCTGATGGATGCTGCGCGCCCGCGAGCCGTCAGCCGTCGAGATGTGCATGTCCCACGACAGCCCGGCCTTGGCCGCCTGCGTGCCGATCTTCCCGTGGGTCAGCTTGACCGCCGTATCCACCTTCTCGCCGACCGCGAACGCGGCCGGTGCAAGCACTCCGCAGGCCACCAGAGCCAGCAGGGCCACCCGTGCTCTCAGCATGTCTCCTCCTCCGTCACTGGACGAGACGACTATCCGGGCATGGGGACGGGCGGGGGTAGTAGGGATGTCCCTAACTTCAGGCTGCGCCCGCGATCGCGCGCTGCGCGGCCTCGAGGTCCGGGTAGGGCCTTATCCGGACGATCTTGCCGCCGGCCAGCTCATGAATTACGTACGGGTCGAGGGAGACATCGAGGCCGCTGCTCACGCCCCGGCCGCTCAGGCGGACGTGCGCGAGCACCGCCTCGCCCACCGGGATCAGCTCGAGCGCCTCGTAGCGGAGCTTCTCGATCATCCCGCCGAAGCCGTCGAAGTAGCGGCGCGCGCCGTCGTGGCCGTGGTAGGTGTCCGGCTCGGCCGACATGTCCGGCGGGATCTCGATGACCACGTCCTCGCTGAGCGCTTCGAGTGCGGGCTCGATCCCGCCCTCGGCGAACCGCTCGAACAGCCGCTGAACCACCTCGACGTTGGAGCGGGTCACGCGCCCCACGATACGGCTCGGATAGCGTGCCGCGCGTGGAGGACATGCACGTGCACGCGGTGGCGATCGTCGGCGCCGGGTTCGGCGGCCTCGGCATGGCCATCCGGCTGAAGCAGGAAGGGACCGACGACTTCGTCCTGATCGAGCGCAGCGACGACGTTGGCGGCACCTGGTGGGCGAACAGCTACCCCGGCTGCCAGTGCGACATTCCGTCGAACCTGTACTCGTTCTCGTTCGCGCGCAACCCGAACTGGGACCGCGCGTATCCGATGCGCGACCAGATCCTCGAGTACCTGCGCGACTGCGCAGAGCGCTTCGGCATCCTGCCCCACACGCGACTGAGCTGCGAGCTGCTCGGCGCCACATGGGTGGCGGACGCTCAGCGCTGGGAGCTCGAAACCACCACCGGCCCGCTGGCGGCGCGCGTGCTGGTGGCAGCGCCCGGCCTCCTGAGCGAGCCCTCCAGCCCGCCGCTTCCCAGCCTCGAGCGCTTCCAGGGCAACGTCTTCCACACGGCCAACTGGGACCACTCCGACGACCTCACCGGCAAGCGCGTGGCCCTGCTCGGCTCGGGAGCGACGGCCGTGCAGGTGGTGCCGGAGATCCAGCCGCGGCTCGCGAGGCTGCACCTGTTCCAGCGCACGCCGCCATGGGTGATCCCGCACACGGACCACGCTGTCGCCCACCGGATGCGTGACCTGTACCGGCGCGTGCCCGCGCTCCAGACCCTGTCGCGGGCGGCCGTCTACACCCTGCGTGAGAGCCTGGCCTTCGGCATCACGCGCGACCGGCGCTGGCTGAAGGGGCAGGAGCTGAACGCGCGGCTGCACCTGCGCCGCCAGGTGCCGGACCCGGAGCTGCGCGAGCAGCTCACGCCGGACTACCAGATCTTCTGCAAGCGCATCATCCTGTCCAGCAAGTGGTATCCCGCGATCCAGGCGCCGAACGTGGAGATCGTGAGCTCCGGGGTCGAGGAGGTGCGCGAGCACTCGGTCGTCGACGGCGACGGCGTCGAGCGCGAGATCGACACGCTGATCTTCGCCACGGGGTTCAAGCCCGCGGAGCTGCCGATCGCCGAGCGCATCCGTGGCCGCGACGGCAGCTCGCTGGCGGAGGTCTGGGACGGCAGCCCCGAGGCCTACCTCGGCACGACGGTCACCGGCTTCCCGAACCTGCTGTTCTTCTACGGGCCGAACCTGAACCTGGGCCACAGCTCGATCGTCTACATGCTCGAGTCGCAGATCGCCTACGCGCTCGACGCCCTGCACACCATGCGGCTGCTCGGAGCCGCGGAGTTCGAGGTGCGCCCCGAGGTCCAGGCCGCCTACAACGAGGAGCTCCAGGAGCGCCTGGCCGACACGGTCTGGAACAGCGGCTGCGGCAGCTGGTACATCGACCGCAACGGGCGCAACTCGATCCAGTGGCCCGGCTTCACGTTCGAGTATCGCCGCCGCACGCGACAGTTCGACGCCGCCGCCTACCGGCTGGCGGCAGCGGTGCCCGAAGCCGCGGCGGCGCCCGCGGCTATCCCGGCGTCATAGCCCGGCCGCCAGAGGATCCGCGCGAGGGCGCCGCGCCCAGCTGACCGCTTGGCGGAGCCCCGGCTGGGACGGCCCTGGCGGGGAGTGAACCGGTCACTCCCGCCATTGTGACCCAGTTACTTGTGCAGGAGCAGCAGCTGGCCGTCCTCGACCGTGTTGGCTGCCGGCGCGGTAGTGGGCGGGTGCGCCTGCACGTCGAACAGGAAGGTGTTCGTCCCGAACGCGTGCCGCGAGCCGATGATCCCGCTCGTCTCCCAGATGCCGGAGGTCGTCGTGATGTTGTCGCGGCCGCCCTCCGAGCGCCCGATGAGCTCGCCGACCCGCTTGAAGGTCGACGGGTCACCCGCTGTGGCGAGCGGCACGATCCAGATCGAGCCGTCGCGGTCGCGGGTTTCCATGTCGTCGCGGGACGAGGACGTGCCGTCCTCGTTCACGACGATGGAGCGCTTCGTGACGGTGACGTTGTCCGGGCTGAGCGGCCCGTCCTCCGCCGCCGTCAGGTCGTCGGCGCTGTAGGCCTGCGTCAGCCGGGCTCCCTTCAGCGGGTCGCGCTTGTCGAAGCGGAGCCGGTACAGCCGGCCGAGCTCGTTGAAGTTCGGACCCTCCTCGCTGCCCGGGAGCTGGTCACCGGTCGTGTCGAACCAGAACTCGCGCTTCGCGTTCGGGCGGAACTCGCCGTCCTCGATGCGCACGAAGCCGAAAGCGCCCACGGCGTCTGCAGCGGCCTCGGTCTGGACGTCGCTCAGCTGGTCAGCGTCCGGGATCTCCTTCCAGCTGACATGCACCGTCTCGCCCTCGGTGAGCTGGTTCTCGTTGTTGTTCTGCGCGTCGTCAGACGCGAGGACGTACAGCTTCCCGTTGTCGAGCCCGTTCCGCCGCAGCGCGTTGTCGCTCGACCTGTCCTTGCGCCCGATGTACAGATAGAGCTGCGAGTCGGGCGTGCGCGGACCGTCCTCCGTCGTCAGGATGATCGTGCGGTTGCCCGTGCCGCGCATGACGAGGGTGTTCTCCTTCGGGAAGTGGCCCAGCTTCGACAGCGCGTGCGCCTGCTGGTCGAAGATCGCCACGCTCTGCGAGCCCTTCGGATCGAAGGTGTCCGTCGGCCCGGGAACGCTCGGCGGGCCGGTCTCCTCGTTCGCGAAGAAGATGGGGCGGTCGAAGCCGACGCGCCCGGTCGCGAGGAAGGCCGAGCAGAAGCGGCTGAACCCCGGCGTGGAGCTGCCCTCCCCGGCGGCCGGGCCGACCAGCGTGTTGTCCTGGTAGACCGCGTCGAAGGCGCGCCGGCCGGAGAGCACCTCGCCCTTCTTGTTGAGGGTCCACTCGCTGACGAATGCGCCGGCCTGCAGCGGCCGGCCCACGCGTGGCTCGGACATGGTCCCCTTCTCCAGCTCGTGCGACATGAAGACGCGCACCGTCTTGCCCTCTGGGAGCACCCCGAGGCCGTCCGGAATGCCGATCATCTGGTACCAGGCGCTGTCGGTCCCGGTTTCGCGCGCCTGATCGCCGACGCTGAAGATCGCGCGTGTCTGCCAGCCATTCAGTCCGACGGCATACGGCTTGACCGTGGTCGGATAGACGGTTTGCGGCTGTTTCGGCTTCCCCGCCGCGATGCCCGCGACGGCCATCGTCGCGGCGAGCGTGAGGGCTATGACGAGAATTCGGCGCATGGATGCGCCGTACCCGGCGCGCGCCCAGGTTAGTCAGGTCTTTCAGCGCTTCGGCTGCCAGAAGGCCAGCTCGCCGGCCGCGGGGGCGGCCACCACGCCGCGCCACCCCGCCGGGCCCTCGCGGGGCTCGAGCAGCACGTTCGCCCCGAGCCGGCGGGCGCGCTCGATGGCCTCGCCCACGTCCTGGACCTCCACGTACGGGAGCCAGAGCGGCCGGCGCGCGGCGCACTCGACGATGCCGCCGCCGAGCGCCCCGCCCATCTCGAGCGCGAGGTACGAGCCGCTCGGAACCGTGATCTGCTCCGGGCGCCAGCCGCACACCCCGGCGTAGAAGGCACGGGCGGAGGGGAGGTCACCCGTGTGGAGCTCGAGGTGCACGACTGGCTTCGTCATCCACCTGTTCAGACCGAGCGGGAGCCCGAAACTCATCGTTACTAAGGTGCTGGCCATGGAAGCCGCCCTCCTCGACACCGCCCGCGCCGGCGACGAGACCGCCTTCGCCCGCCTGATCGAGCCCTACCGGGGCCAGCTCCACGCCCACTGCTACCGCATGCTCGGCTCGGTGCACGATGCCGAGGACGCCCTTCAGGAGGTGTCGCTCCGGGCGTGGCGCGGGCTCGGGCGCTTCGAGGGCCGCAGCTCCCTGAGGTCGTGGCTCTACACGATCGCCACGAACACCTGCCTGAACCTGATCGAGAAGCGGCCGAAGCGCGTGCTGCCGATCGACTACGCGCCGGCGGCCGACCCGCACGGCGGGCCCGGCGCGCCGGTGGTGGAGTCGGTGTGGGTGGAGCCGTACCCCGACGAGCTGATCGGCATGGAGGACGACCTGGCGGGCCCCGAGGCTCGCTACGAGCAGCGCGAGAGCGTGGAGCTCGCGTTCGTCGCGGCTCTTCAACTGCTGCCGGCGAACCAGCGCGCCGTGCTGATCCTGCGCGAGGTGCTGGGGTTCTCGGCGCAGGAGGTGGCGGACGCGCTCGAGACCTCGGTCGCCTCGGTGAACAGCGCCCTCCAGCGGGCGCGGAAGGCGGTCGAGGAGCGCGTTCCGGAGCAGAGCCAGCAGGCGACGCTGCGCGAGCTCGGCGACGAGCGGCTCCAGGAGCTCGTCGAGCGCTACGTCGAGGCCTGGGAGCAGAACGACGTCGAGACAGTGATGGAGATGCTCGCCGAGGACGCCTCGTTCGCGATGCCGCCGCTGGCTTCCTGGTTCAGCGGCGAGGAGTCGATCCGGATCTTCCTCGCGGGCTGGCCGCTCTCGGGCGCGTGGCGCTGGCGCCCGATCCCGGTGCACGCCAACGGACAGCCGGCGCTGGCGTTCTACGCCTGGGACGAGGACGAGCAGGCCTACCTGCCGTTCGCGCTGAACGTGCTGACCTTCCGCGGCGAGCGGATCAGCGACGTGACCGCCTTCGTCGCGCGCGCGACCGACATCCCCGACGGCGAGTCGTACGCGCGCTGGCCCGACGAATCGATCGATCCGGCGCGCCTCTACGCGACGTTCGAGAGCTTCGGCCTGCCGGAGCGACTTCAGGACTGAGCGATGAGTTTGCCGTCGGCGGGAGGTCTCTAGGTACATGCTTGCCAACACCCCCGCATTCAGCGGCTTCGCGGTCGATGACCTGGATGCCGCACGCACGTTCTACGGCGAGACGCTCGGCCTGAAGGTCACCGACGAGCCGATGGGCATCCTGACGCTCCACCTCGCGGGCGACCGGCCGACGATGATCTACCCGAAGCCGGACTACACGCCCGCGACCTACACGATCCTGAACTTCCAGGTCGACGACGTGAGCGCCGCCGTGGACGAGCTCAGCTCCCGCGGTGTCGAGTTCGAGCGCTACGAGGGCTTCGACCAGGATGAGAAGGGAATCGCCCACACGCCGGGCGGCGGCGGCCCGGACATCGCCTGGTTCAAGGACCCGGCCGGGAACATCTTGGCGGTCCTGCAGGAGGGCTGACGGGTATGGGGTCGGTATGACCACGACCCCGGTAACACGCAAGCGCATTCCGCGCGACCCGGAGAACGACTACACGCGCGAGGCGGCGGAGGCGCGACAGGCGTTCCTCGCCGAGCAGACGGGCGCCCGGCTCGAGCACGTGGCGAGCTATTCGTTCGATCCGACCGTCCTGCCCGGCAACGTCGAGAACTTCACCGGCGTGGCGCAGGTGCCGCTCGGCATCGCCGGCCCGCTCCTCGTGAACGGCGAGCACGCTCGGGGCGAGTTCTACGTGCCGCTTGCCACCGCCGAGGGCACGCTGGTCGCCAGCTACAACCGCGGGATGCGGCTGCTGCACGAGGCGGGCGGCGTCACGACCACGGTGCTCGACGACCGCATGCAGCGCGCGCCCGCGTTCCTGTTCGCCGACGCGCGTGAGGCGCGCCGCTTCGCGCACTGGCTCGACGAGCGCTTCGACGACATCCGCGCGGCGGCCGAGGCGACGACGCGCTCGGGGAAGCTCCAGGACATCGACAAGTACTCCGCGAGCCGCATCCTGTTCTGCCGCTTCAACTACACGACCGGCGACGCGGCCGGGCAGAACCTGACCGGCAAGGCGACGCAGGCGGCCTGCGAGTGGATCAAGGCGAACTACGACGGGGAGCTCGAGCACTACTTCCTCGAGTCGAACTTCGCCACCGACAAGAAGAGCTCTCAGGTGAACATTCTGCGCACGCGCGGCAAGCGCGTGGTCGCCGAGGCGACGATCCCACGCGACCTGATCGCCGAGCTGATGCACGCCGACGTGGAGATGCTCTGGCGCGCGCGGCTCGTATCGAACCTCGGCGGCTTCATGTCGGGCGTGAACAACAACGGCGCGCACTCCGCGAACGGGGTCACGGCGATTTTCATCGCCACCGGCCAGGACGTGGCGAACGTCGCCGAGTCCTCGGCTGCGCTCAACTTCAGCGAGCTGCTCCCGAACGGCGACTATTACGTGTCGATCACGATCCCGTCCCTGATCGTGGCGACCTACGGCGGCGGCACCGGGCTCGCCACCCAGCGCGAGTGCCTGGAGCTGCTCGGCTGCTACGGAGCGGGCAAGGTGAACAAGCTGGCCGAGATCGTGGCCGCGACGGTGCTGTGCGGCGAGCTCTCGCTGGGCTCCGCGATCGTGGCCGAGCAGTGGGTGCACGCCCACGACCTGCACGGCCGCAACCGGCCGTAGCCGTGGGGGACGTTCGCATGATCGCCAGGGGTTCCCGCTCAGTGTCATTGATTCGCGCCTTGGCGGCGACCGGCGCGATTGCCGCGCTCCTCTCGCTTGCTCCGGGCGCGGGCGCCGTCTCAGGCTCAGTTGTGATCAACGAGGTCGACTATGACCAGCCCTCGACGGACATGGCCGAGTTCCTGGAACTGAGGAACGTGAGCGCTTCGGCGATCAGCCTCGACTCCTACCGGGTCGAGCTCGTCAACGGAACGGGTGGGGGAGCAGGGCTCTACCAGACGATCGACCTGCCGAACGTGACGCTCGCGGCGGGCGACTACTACGTCGTCTGCGCGAACGCGGCGACGACCGCGAACTGCGATCTCGACGTGTCCCCGGACACTAACCTGATCCAGAACGGCGCCCCGGACGCGATCGGCCTGCGCGAGAGCGGAACCCCGATTGACGCTCTGAGCTATGAAGGCGACTCCGGAAGTCCTTATACGGAGGGCTCGGGTGCGGGTCTCGAGGATGACCCGAGCCTCGCTGACAAGGGTCTTTCCCGCTGCCCCGACGGCTTCGACACCGATCACAACAACGCTGACTTCGGTTACCGGGACATGACGCCGGGCGCCGCCAACGAGTGCCCGGTCGTCACCCTCGCGGCGATCCATGAGATTCAGGGAGCAGGACACATTTCGCCCATGGAGGGCGATGCGGTTCTCACGAGCGGGGTCGTCACCGCGACGCGTTCGAACGGCTTTTGGATGCAGGACCAAGCTCCAGACGCGGACCTCGCCACCTCGGAGGGGATCTTCGTCTTCACGAGCTCGGCTCCGAGCGTCGCAGTCGGTGACGCGGTGCAGCTGAGCGGAACGGTCAGTGAGTTTCGGGCGGGCGGTAGCTCCTCGACCAACCTGACGACGACCGAGCTCATCGCTCCTTCGATCGGTGTCCTCTCGAGCGGGAACAGCCTGCCCTCGCCAACAGTCATCGGCGCCGGCGGCCGCGTCCCGTCGAACACGGTGATCGAAGACGACGCGACCGGCTCGGTCGAGACGAGTGGCATCTTCGATCCGGCGAGCGACGGGATCGACTTCTACGAGTCGCTCGAAGGGATGCGAGTGCAGGTGAACGACGCGGTCGCTGTCGGTCCCACGAACGGCTTCGGCGAGATCCCGGTCGTCGGCGACGACGGCGCAAACGCCGGCATCCGCACCACCCGCGGCGGGGTCGTGATCCGGCCGACCGACTTCAATCCGGAGCGGATCATCCTCGACGACTCGGTGCTTCCGACACCGCTCGTGAACGTGGGCGACCATTTCGCAGGCGCGGTGCTGGGCGTGGTCGACTACAGCTTCGCGAACTTCAAGCTGAACATCACTGCGCCACTTACGAGGGTCGACGAGGGCCTCGAGCGCGAGGTCACCCGCCGCCCCGGTGACCAGGAGCTCGCGGTCGCGACCTACAACGTCGAAAACCTCGACCCCACCGATGGACCCGCCGTCTTCGCCCGCCATGCCGACTACATCGTCAACCACCTGCGCTCGCCCGATCTGCTTGCGATCGAGGAGATCCAAGACAACGACGGGCCGGCGAATACCTCTGAGACCGATGCGACGACGACGTGGAACCTGCTCATCGCCGCCATCTCGGCGGCGGGCGGCCCCTCCTACGAGTACCGGCAGATCGACCCGGTCGACGACGAGGACGGAGGCGAGCCGGGAGGAAACATCCGTGTCGGCTTCCTCTTCCGCACCGATCGCGAGCTCGACTTCATTGACCGACCGGGCGGCGATTCAACGACCGCAACGTCCGTCCTCACAACGCCTTCCGGCCCTCGTCTTTCGTTCAGCCCCGGACGGGTTGCACCGAGCGACCCTGCCTTCACCGACTCGCGGAAGCCGCTGGCAGGCGAGTTCCGGATGCGGGGTAGAAGGGTCTTTGTCGTCGTCAACCACTTCGCCTCCAAGGGTGGCGACCAGCCGCTCTTCGGTCGCTTCCAGCCGCCGCAGCGCTCCAGCGAGGTGCAGCGGCACGCCCAGGCCCAGGTCGTCAACGACTTCGTCGACGCGATTCTGGCTGTCGACCCGAGCGCAAATGTGATCGTGCTCGGAGACATCAATGACTTCGAATTCTCGGAGACGGTCTCGATCCTCTCGGGTGGAGTCCTGACGTCACTGATGAACACGCTGCCGCAAGCAGAGCGCTATTCCTACGTCTTCGAAGGGAACTCGCAGGTGCTTGACCAGATCCTGGTCAGCGGCAACCTGCTCTCGAACTTCGGGATCGAGTACGACGTCGTCCACGTCAACTCGGAGTTCGCAGACCAAGCCTCAGACCATGATCCCCAAGTCGCAAGACTCAACCTGAGAGGGAGGCCGCGGCCCTAGTCCTCAAACGCTGACGGTTTCCCAGCGTCGGGCTGAAGCCGGCCGGGTACCGGCGTGATCGTGTTCCTCCTGATCCAGGTGCTGTCGGGAGGCGGAGGCTCGGCCGGGGCGTTCAGCGTCGACAACCCGCCTCGGCGGCCGTGGGCGACGACCGCGTCCAGCGCCGCGCCACCGGCCAGGTGAACCCCGACTCGTTCACCCACGGCAGCTCGAAGCAGAGGAGCGAGTGGTTCAACCACGGCCGCGCGAGCGGCGAGCCTGCCTACTGCGACACCTTCTCGCCCGAGAGCCTCTAGGGCCGGCGCACGCGGAAGGGCAGTCGGCGTACCGCGGAGCGGTTGCCCGCCGGATCGGTCGCGACGAGCACAAGGCGATAGCGGCCCGGCGCGAGTGACCTCGTGCGGCCACCCACGCGCAATCTGCCCGTGAAGCGCATGGAGTTCCGGCCCGCGCCGGCGCGTCGCACGAAGCTGGCCACACGCCGGCCGCCGGAGCGGCGCTGGATCGAGAAGCGCACCCTTGCCGCCTCGCTGAGCCTGAAGCGCAGTCGCGTGCCGCGGAGCGACAGGGAGGAGATCACGGGTGCGGTCTCATCGCGGTCCGGTTCGGTGCCGGTGCCGGTGCCGGTGCCGGGAGCATCGGCCGGAAGCGGTCCCTCCACCAGCAGCGCCTTGGTGGCCGTGGCGGTCAGGCCGGTGGGGTCGGTCACGGTGAGCGTGACGGTGCGCTGGCCACCGGAGTCGTACGCGTGAGACGGCATCTTGCCCGTTGCCGTCGTCCCGTCGCCGAAGCTCCACGTGTATTCGAGCGAGTCGCCCGCGTCGGGATCGCTAGATCCCGCCGCGCTGAAGGCAACCGGCGCGCCAAGGGCGAATGCATCCGCGACCGGCGCCGCGATCGCCGCCGTAGGCGCACGCCGCTGGTACTCGTACGCGCCCATGTCGCTCGCGGCATTGTTCGCGCCGTCCCCATTCACCAGCCGCGGCTCGCCAGCGAGGTCCTTATCCAGGAGGCCCTCGGGCTCCCCGAGGTCGATCAGCGGCGAGTCGTGGCGGAGGCGTAGGTCCACCGTCGGGCTCGCGAGGGTTACTGACGGGTCCACGAACTTGGGGTCGAGATCCGTGTTGGTCCCGGCCGGCGTCTGCTGGAAGATGCCCGGCCCAGCGCTCGCGTCCACCGAGCTCGGAACGGGTGCGGGGAAGTTCGAGTTGCCGATCGTGATGTTCGCGGTGCCACTCCCCGAGGCCGCGCGTGCCAAGGAGGTGGCGGCGAACGGCCCGGAGACGATCGAGTTCGTCATTGTCAGCGCGGCAGTTGTCCCGGCGTTCGGGCTGACCAAGGCACCGTACGTGACGTTGGGTCCGCCCTTGATCGTCACGTGGTCCGCGACGAGCGCTCCGTCATCGAACACGTAGAGGCCATAGGTTGAGGAGGGATAGCCGGCCTCGCCCTGCACGCGGACGAGGCTGTTCTTCAGGCTGGTCGCCGCGCCGCTCTGGACGCCCGTGTACTTCGCTGCGACATGCACTCGCTCGAGGGTCCAGGTGCCCGTCGGCGAGAGCACTCCGTAGATCCCGGCGACGAAGCTGTCACGCACCGCGCGCTGACCGGTGCCGCCCAGCTCCTGAACCCCCGTCCCAGCCCCGGCGAGGACGGTGCTGTTGACGAGCTCGCCGTCCTGCTCCAGCTCCACGCCGGCACCCCACGAGCCGCCCGGGTTTTCGACCCGCACGTTGTCGCCTATCGCCGAACCGAGGATCAGGCCGATCGCGTTCTGCGGCGTCGGGACGCTGGCCATATGAATCTCGAGATCCGAGACGACTGAGTCGCTGCCACCGGCGCGCACGTCGAGAGCGGCCGCGGTTCCTACACCCTGGATGATCGTCGACGGCCCGCTGCCCTTGATGTCGACTTCGTTGGTGGAGTCGTACGCGAAGCTGCCCGTGTAGGTGCCCGGCCCGATTCGCACGACATCGGGGACACCGGCGCTGGTCTGCGCCTCGAATAGCGCCTGCTGGAGACCCGCGGCGCTCGCGGGCTTCGACACGTTGCACGTGCCTCCGGGGTTTCCCACGCAATAGGTGCTTGCAGATGCGAGCGCCGGAACGGCGAGCGCGACGGCGGCGGACAGTGCGATGACGGTGACGATCTTCATGGGCAGATCGTCTGCCACGGGCTGCCTCGATCGCTTCGGGGACGTCCCTAGCCAGGGGGCGCACTAGGGACTTCCCCGGCGCGGCGACGCACCGCCCGCCCGCAGAATCGCCGCACTTCCGAAAACCGTCCCGAAGGAGTGCAAGATGCCCAAGATCTCCCCCCGCCTCACGCTGGCTGCCGCGCTGGTCGCCACCGCCGCCGCGGCCGCTCCGGCAGCGAACGCGGCCGTCCCCAGGACGGGCAATTGGTACGGCGACCACACGCAGGTGTTCGAGGAAGCCTTCCCCGGCACCGCTCCCATCACCTACAAGACGAAGATGACGATCGTGGAGTACGAGCGCCGGATTACATCCATCGCCGGAACCGTCCGGATGATTTGTCCCGCGACGGTCGGGGTCAGGGACGCGCGTGTGCTGCAGGGCTGGCGCATCGGGCGCGGCCCGAAGGTGTCGAGACGAGGCTCGTTCGCGTTCAGGGCGGACGGCGCGTACATCCACGGCACCCTGAGCAAGTCCTCGGCCATCGGCGGCACCTTGGCGACCTACGGCGCGGGACCCGACGGCCCGGAGTGCCGCGGCGTCGGCCGGTTCAACCTACAGCGTCGCCACTGAGCGCGGGCTCGCTCGCGTAGAGGCGGATCAGCTCCGCGCGCGAGTGGATGTCGAGCTTCCGGTAGATCCTGCTGAGGTGGAACTCGATCGTCTTGTGGCTCAGGAAGAGCGCGGCGCCGACCTCCTTGTTGGTCTTGCCCTCGGAGACCTGGAGCGCGATCTGAAGCTCCTGGGGAGTCAGCTCCTCCGCCTCGTGCGACTCGCGGCGGCGGAGCGTCTCCCCGCTCGCGCGTAGCTCCGCACCGACCCGCTCGGACCACGGCTTGGCGCCGATGCGGTCGAACGTCTCGAGCGCGGCCCTGAGCTGCTCGCGCGCCTCGACCCTCCGACCCGCGCGCCGGAGCCGCTCGCCGTAGCAGAGCTGCGTCCGGGCGAGCGCGAACGGGCTCTGGGCCTTGGCGTGCAAGTCCAATGCCGCGGCGAAGTGCGGCTCGAACCCGTCGGTGTCCGCGACCAGCCCGCGGCAGCGCTCGGCCTGGGCGCGGAAGAGCGGCACCGACGCCAGCTGGGACTGGTCGAAGGCGGCGAGAATCGCCTCGGCATCCGCTGCGCGGCCGCCGCGGATGATCGCTTCGGCGAGCTCGAGCTGGGGCGAGACGCCGGGAATGTAGAGCTCCCGCTCGTCGGCGTGCCGGGCCACGGCCTCGATCTCGGCGATGGCCTGTTCCACCCGGCCGCGGCCGAGGTCGAGCAGTCCGAAGCACAGTGAGGCGAGCAACCCGTAGAGCTTGTACCCGAGCTCGGCTGCGCGGCGCTGACAATCCTCGCCGTACTCGCGGCAGCGAGCCCCGTCGCCGCGCAGCGCGCTCACCCAGGCGAGGACGCCCAGCACCTGCGCGGCGGTCACGGGCTGGTCGAACTCCTCCGCGAGCGCAAGCGCCTCGCTTGCGTCGGCGTAGGCCTCGGTGAGGCGACCCGCGTGAAGGCCCTGCCAGGCGGAGCTCCCCAGCAGATGCGCGAGCGATCCCGCCGCGCCGCTCTCGCGTGCGCGCGCGACAACCTCTGCCAGGTAGGCATGCCCCTCCTCGTGGCGGCCCAGCCAGCCGTAGGCGGCGGACAGCCGGACGACCTGGAGGAAGCTCGGAACGGCGGACGTCGCCCGGGCGACCTCCAGCGAGCGGCGCAGATGCGGCTCGGCGTCGCCGTAGCGGCCTACGAAGCAGAGCGCGTATCCGAGGGCGATCGTCGCTTCGGCGTCCGCGGCGCCGCCATCCTCGGGAGCGAGCGAACGCGCCTTGATCGCCGTCTCGAGCGCGGGCTCCGGTCGTCGCACCCGGAACAGTGCGTTGACCGCATCGGCCGCGGCCGCGACCGCCGCGCCGGGGTCGGTCTGCTCGAGCAGGGCGACGGCCTCCAAGAGCGCCGCCGCGGCGGCGTCGCCATTCCCCGCGAAGAACTCGATCGAGCCCTGAAGACGTAGCGCCTCGGCCCGAAGGCCACCGTCAGTGGCACCCGCGAGCGCCTCCCCCACGAGCTCCGAGGCCGCATCCGTGCGCCCCGCGCGCCAGGCGGCGTCGGCGGCCGCGGCAAGCCGCTCGATGCCGGCCTTGGGTTCGGGACTGAGCCGGGCGGCACGCTCGAGCGCGGCAGCGGCGGCCGCGTACCCACCTCGCCGTCGAGCATGATGCGCGGCCTGCTCCAGCGCGTCCGCCGCCTCTTCGTCCGGGCCGAGTGCCGCGCCTGCGAGGTGCCACGCCCGCGCCTCCAGATTCGAGGACGCGGCGAGCCCGTCCGCGAGAGCGCGGTGCGCCGCGCGCCGGTCGGAAGCCTGCGCGCCGTGGTAGACGGCTGACCGGACGAGCGGGTGCCGGTACTCCAGGCGCCCCTCGGCGATCCGGATCAGCCCCGCATCCTCAGCCGGCTCGAGTGCCTCGGCGGGTAGGCCGAGACCGACCACTCCGGCCACGATCACCTCCGCCTCGCTCGAGCTGCTCACGGCGGCCACCACCAGGGCCTTCTGCGAGCTCTCGGGCAACGCCTCGGCACGCCGCGCAAACGCCCGCTCCACGGTCGAGCCGGCGGGCAGGGGGTCCCTGAGTGGCGCCGTCCCCGCGAGCTGTTCGGCGGAGAGCAGGCCCGGCAGCTCGATCAGCGCGAGCGGGTTGCCGTGCGTCGCCTCATAGAGCCGCTCCGCGACCTCGGGCGCAAGCGCTGCCGCATCGGCTCGGCTGAGCAGCTGCGTCGCCGCCTCGCGCTGAAGGCCGGTCAGCGAGATCGACTCGACGCCGGCGGCCTCGAAGGGTCGTTCCTCGCCGTCGCGGGCTCCGAAGAGCAGTGCCGCGCGGTCGGCCTGAAGCCGTTTCGTCGCGAACACCAGTGCCTCCTGCGACGCCGGATCGAGCCACTGCGCGTCGTCGACGATGACGCAGACCGGATTCGCCTCGGCGGCGGCAGCCAGCAGGCTGAGCGTGGCGGCGCCGACCGAAAAGCGGTCCTGTTCCTCGGCGGGCCCGATGCCGAGCGCGGAGCGAAGCACGCCGGCCTGATGGTCGGGCAGCTCGTCCAGGCTGTCCCGCATCGGCCAGCAGACCTCGAGCAGCCCGGAGAACTCGAGCTGAGCCTCGGACTCCACGCCGAGCGAGCGAACGACCGTCAAATCGCGCGCGCTGCCGGCCGCGTAATCGAGGAGGGCCGTCTTCCCGATGCCCGCCTCCCCACGGATCACAAGGGCTCCGCTCCTGCCCATACGGGCCAGATCGAGCAGTTCGTCGAGGCGAGCGCACTCGCTCTCACGGCCGATCAGCACGTCTCAAACGGTAACCCCCGGGGTCGCCCGGGACAACGAGCGACTAGGGATGTCCCAGAAGCGATCGAGGCCCCATGCACGGCACGCTGCCTGGAATGAACTCACACGGACACAGAAGGCTCGCCGGCTGCCTGATCGCGCTTGTGCTGGCGCTCGCCGGGGCGGCGCAGGCGAATGCGAGCGCGAACGTCAGCGTCGAGCTGCAGGGCGACGGCAGCGGTCGCGTGCTCGGCAACGAGTGGCTCGACTGCCCGGGCGCATGCTCGGTCGACATGCTGGGCTGGTTCGCAAAGTCGGGTGGTGCGCCCGCAACCCTGTTCGCGTTGGCCAGCCCGGGCTCGATATTCGCCGGTTGGGACGGCGCTTGCAGCTCCTGGAGCTCGAACACCAAATGCGAGATCGAGCCCTTCTCCGACGGGACGAAGACGGCCGTGGCCCGGTTCGAGCGGCTTCCGCTCCTCAAGCCCTATGGTCTGACCGTCTCCCTCGCAGGCACCGGCTCCGGCATGGTCGAAGGCCCCGGCATCGAATGCCCGGGTGATTGTGCCCAGGGCTTCCTGAAGGACGCGGCCGTCTCGCTGTCCGCCACACCGGCATCCGGGTCGAGCTTCGCCGGCTGGACCGGAGCCTGCTCCGGCGCGGCCGCCACCTGCAAGGTAACGATGAGCGGCGCGAAGGTGGTCACGGCGACGTTCACGGCCGACCCGCCGGCGAGCGGCGGCACCCCGGTCAGCGGCGGTACGCCGGTGAACGACGGGACGCCGGGTGCGCAGTCCGGGCCGAGCGGCGACTGCACCATTCGGGGCACCCGCGGCAATGACCTTCTCAGAGGCACACGCGGCCGCGACGTGATCTGCGGCCTGGGCGGCAGGGACACGCTGATCGGCCGCGCCGGGAACGACATCCTGCGAGGCGGCGCCGGCGCAGACCTCCTTCGCGGCGGCCGCGGGCGCGACGTCCTGGACGGCGGCCGCGGCAACGACCGCGCTCGCTTCGAGCGGGGCCGGGACACGAAGAAGTCGATCGAGACGGTTCTCTGAGGGAGTGCGGTGAAGCCGACCACGTTCTCACTGCAGTTCCGGGGCCAGGTCGCACGGGTCGGGGGCGGCCTGCGCAAGCAGGCGCGCGCCCCGGGCGGTGCGCTTGTCACGAGCCTGACCGCCGAGGGCCCGGACGGGCGCTTCGTGTGGGCGCCCGGCGACGACGAGGCACTGCTCGAGTCGACGCTGGCGTTCAGGGACGACGTCCGCTTCGACGAGGCCGGGACGATCGTGTTCGCAATCGGCAACTCCCTGCGGATCCGCGGCCGCGGGCGGCTCGCGCCTAGCGCGGATCCGGACCTCCGTCAGGGCACCGTCGTCTGGAGCATCGACGGCGGCGACGGCCACTTCGAGGGCTCGAGCGGCCTGATCACGTCCAACTTTCTGCTGAGCGCGACCGGAGACCTGACCGAGAACCTGCTCGCCGTCGTATTCGCCGGCTGAGCGCCGCCTGGCGGAAAACCGACGCCTGTCTGGCGGAAAACCGACGCCTGTCTGGCGGAAAACCGAACCCCCGCGGCACAACCGATGCTCGATGATCGACGTATGGCGGTCGCCGTCCTGATCGTGGACGACAACGCGCGCTTTCGCGTGCGCGCGCGTCGTCGCCTCGAGGCCGACGGGTACACCGTCGTGGCCGAGGCCGCCAGCGGCGAGTCGGCGCTCGAAGCCGTACGGCGTCACCGGCCGGAGGTGGTGCTGGTCGACATCGGGTTGCCCGACATGAGCGGCCTCTCCCTGGCCGAGGACCTGACGCGCGAGCCAGACGGACCGGCGGTCGTCCTGACCTCCACCCACGACGCGGCGGACTTCGGCGACAGGGTGACCAGCTGCGGGGCGCACGGGTTCGTGCCCAAGGCCAGCCTGTCAGGCGACGCAATCTCGGCGCTTTTGCGCCAGCGCCCCTAGCGTCGATCCGCGCGAAAGGCGATGATCCCCGTGATGCGGATCGTGATCGCGGACGACGCCGTCCTGCTGCGCGAGGGTGCCGCGCGGCTGCTCGAGGACGCGGGCTACGAGATCGTCGCGCAATCGGGCGACGCCGAGGACCTCCTGCGCCGGGTCAGGGCGCACAAGCCGGACGTCGCGATCATCGACGTGCGCATGCCGCCCGACAACGTCGACGACGGCCTGCGCGCGGCGCTCACCATCCGCGACGAGCTGCCCGAGGTGGGCATCCTGCTGCTCTCCCAGTACGTCGAGGACCGCTACCTCGGCGAGCTGCTCGGGGGTGGCGCCCAGGGCGTCGGCTACCTGCTCAAGGACCGGCTGGCGGAAGTGGAGCGCCTCACCGAGGCCATCGAGCGCGTGGCGGCGGGCGGCTCGGTGCTCGACCCGGAGGTCGTGGCGCAGATGCTCGGACGAGCGCGCGAGGAGGGGCCGCTCGACTCGCTCACCCCGCGCGAGCGCGAGGTGCTGGGCCGCATGGCCGAGGGGCGCACGAACCGAGCGATCGCCGAGGAGCTGTTCGTGAGCGAGCGAGCCGTCGAGCGCCACGTCACGAGCATCTTCGCCAAGCTCGACCTCCCCGCCGGCGAGCAGGACCACCGCCGGGTGCTGGCGGTGCTGGCGTACCTGCGCGGCGGCTGAGCTATCTCGGTCGGCTGACCCGCTCGCAGCCGACGGTCACGTCGGCGGCGTCGACCCTGGCCGGTCCCTGCCGGTGCCGCACCTGACCTTCTCCCCCACCCTGTTGCGCGCGTTGATCCGGTCCTTGCCGGGACCGCCGGAGCAGGCCAGCCTACTCCTGCCCGCGGGCCCCGGAGCAGCCGTCGGCTGAGCACAGCGAAGGCCGCGTTCGGCAAGGCGGCCGGTTGGCCGGGCCGCGCGAGGCCCCCGCTCCGCGCGTACCCGGCCGTTCCGGCCTTCCTGTCGCAGCCTGGGGGAGAGGCTGCTTGGGAGAAGCTCATCCAGTGGCAACACTCCCGCGCCTGACCGCCGCTCCGGTCGAGAGGAGCACCAGCCCCGTGAGAGACAGCGCTCCGAGTCCGAGGCCGGTGAGCGGCAGGCTCTCGGCGCTGACACCCAGGACCGCCGATGCGGGCCGGAGCTCGGCGCTGGTCGCGCTGCCGTCGTGGAGGATGTCGGTGCCGGGTGCCGTGCCCGGGATCGACTCGACCACGCCGACCGGGCCGCCCTGCGCCTCCGTGCCGCTGTCCGGCGCCGAGTCCCCGTCGACCGGTGCGACGGGCTCACCCTCAGCCGCCACGTCGAGGGAAGCCTCGGCGTCGTCGCCCTCTGAGATCACTCGGATCGGGGCGCTGACCGAAGGTGAGACCACCTGCGCGGACCCGCTCGACTCGGTGGCGGTCTGATCGCCGCCACCTCCGGAGCCGCTCAACGCCGTGCTGTCCCCGTCGCTCAGCACCCGCACGGGCGCGCTCGCCGCGGGCTGTCCCAGCTGGGCCGTGCCGTACGAGCCGGTTGTTGTCTGGGCGGCTGCCGCCGAGCCCGCGCCGGCGTCGTCGCCGTCGCTTGCGACCCGCAGCGGCGCCGTCACGCCTGCGCCGCCGATCTGGGCAGAGCCGCTCGAGTCGTCGGCGGTCTGCTCACCGCCGTTCCCCGAGCCACTCGGAAACGCGCTGTCCCCGTCGCTCAGCACTCGCACCGGCGCGCTCGCCTCGGCCGGGCCGGCCTGCGCCGCCCCGTTCGAGCCGGTCGTCGTCTGGTCGCCGCCCGCCGAGCCGGAGCCGCCGGCGTCGTCGCCGTCGCTGGCGACCCTGATCGGCGCGTTCGCGCTGACCGAGCCTGCCTGCGCCCCGGTCGAGTCGCTGGCGGTCTGCTCACCGCTCGTCGACCCGCCCGAGGGCGCGTTCTCGCCATCGCTCAACACCCACACCGGGGCATTCACCTCGGTCGGGCCGGCCTGGGCGGTCCCGTTCGAGCCGTCCGCCGTCTGCGGTGCGCCGACGGTGGCCGAGGAAGCCGGGTCGCTCCCGTCGCTCAGGACCCGTACCGGAACGTTCACCTCCGTCGGTCCTCCCTGGGCCGCCGCGACCGAGCCGGTGACGGTCTGTTCACCGCCCGACTGAGCCGCGGCAGGGCCCGCTGTGAGCGCCAGGGCCAGCAAGCTGGCCCACAGCGCCAGGGCACTGCGTCTCATGTCTGTCTCCTGTTCGTGTCGAGTGGACTGGGGCCGGGAGGGATCCGGGCTCCCGGCAAGCCCGGACGGGCTAGCCAGGCCGCTCGAGCACGACGAGGAACGCCGCCGGCCGGCAGACGGCCGGCAGCAGGGCAAGCTGGCAGCGCAAGCGCGGGCCTGCGAGCAGAAGAGTGGCCACGAGCAGCGCGAGGGCGCCGCCGAAGGGGAAGCCCGTCGAGGCGTCCGAGGAAGCCCCGCCGGCGCCGAAGCCGGAGCCGGAGCCGGGCTCGGCTGAAGACCGCGACGGCGTGGCGGCAGCGTCCGGAGCGGTACGGGCGACGCTCGCGCGATCTGGCGCGGCGCCGGGGAGGGAGACACTCCGCTCGTTGGATGGACGCTGCCGAGCCACGCCGTGCGAGCTCTGGCGATGGAGGACGTGCCGGGTGCCCAGGCGTTCCACCGAGGAAGCGCCGGCGATCCGGGCGACACGAGCCCTCGGCCCCTCGTTCAGGCGGACCTGAGGCGCGGTCGCCGCCGCTGCCGGGATGGTTGCTTCAGCTGCCTCCGTTGTAGGCGCGACGGCGTTCTCGACGGGAGCGCGGCCGACCTCCGGGGCGGGCGCCACATCCGCCCCCACCGCAGGCTGGACCGCGCCAACCACGTTCTCGGTGGTCTTCTCCACGGGTGGCGCAACCGTCGCCAGCGTCGTCTCGACGGCGTCGGTCACCGCCGCATCGGCAGCCGCGGGCACAACAGCCCAGCACGCCATCGCCACGAGCACGACCAGCAGGCTCGAAAGCTGCCGCCAAAGCGGCATCGCATGGCTGGCCCCCGCCTCCATCACCCGGGGTTATTCCCCCGAGCGGGACCGACCACACTGAGCGCACGGAAACCAGTCAACCTCCCCACATTGATCCTGCAGGCGAAGGTACGAAAGTTGCGCGCTTAAGCTCCTGGTTTCTACGTCGCCGTCGCCTTCCAGAAGTAGTAGTCGGCGGTGTAGGGGCTCTCGGCCTGGTCGCCCGCCGTATCTGCGTTGCATTCCGCGGCTGCGGGCGGGAGGCCGCCGGTCGTCGCGATCCTCTGGATGAAAGTGGTGCCGACGAGGCGATCGCCGTCCGGACCGGCCGTCCTCGAAGTAGGCGACAGCTTCAGCCAGGGAATGGCAGTGGAATCGACCGTGACCTGCGCATCTCGCTTCCCGACGACCTTGCTGCCGTCGTTGGCCTGCCATGACGGCCCGCCGAAATGGGTCACGATGACCTTGCGCCTGTCGTCGTACAAGTCGGCCCGGGGCGCGACGAGACCCCAGCTGAAGCCGCTCGCGCTGGCGTTGCACGAGTAGATCTGGACGCCCACGGCGTGGCCGACCAGGAACACCTTGTTGCCACTGGCGACCTGGATGTCGGTTGGAACGGCCGGCTCCGGCGGTCCCGCACTGGCCATCTGCGCGAGTGGCCATGCTGCCACGAGAGCCACGATGCCCGTCACGATGTGCCTGCGATGTGCGTTCATGGGCCCAGTCCACGACGTCACGGTTAACGGGCGGTAGGCGTTCGGCTAATGACCAGCACATCATGTATAGCTGCATAATGTTTCTCAGCCAGGAAATTTTATGCTGAATAGCATAATTCTCTGTGCCATAATGAAACCGTGGGAGCACGGTACGCCGTCAATCCCTTCAGGTTCGGTCCGCTCGCCCTCGACGAGGCGTTCACCGATCGCCAGGCTGAGATCGACAGCCTCATAGCCGACGCCCGCAACGGCCAGGACGTCGTCGTCTTCGCGCCGCGCCGGTATGGCAAGTCCTCGCTCGTGTGGCGGGTAGCCCAGCAGCTCGTCAAGGAAGACGTCCTGGTCGCGCAGGTGGACCTGATGCGTACTCCGACCAAGGATCAGCTCGCCGCCAAGCTGGCGAAGACGATCCACGAGGAGCTCGCGACTCGGTTGTGGAATGCCAAGGAGCGTCTGAAGGTCTTCGCCGGCTTGCGCCTCCAGCCCACCATCACGGTCAACCCCAATGACGGCGCCGTGTCCTTCAACTTCGATGCCCGCGCGGCGCCCGAGGACATCGACGCGACCCTCGAAGAGCTGCTCACCGCAATCGGCCGCATCGCCGCTGAGCGCAAGCGCCGCGTGGTGCTCGTCCTCGACGAGTTTCAGGAGGTGGTCGAGCTCGACCCCGCGCTCATAAAGCTAATGCGCTCGGTCTTCCAGGAGCAGCCCGAGGTTGCGCACATCTACCTCGGCAGCAAGCGCCACATGATGCGCGGGATCTTCAACGACGAGAACGAGCCGTTCTGGCGGAGCGCGAAGCAGACGGAGCTGGACGTGATCCCGCCCGATCTCTTCAGGCCGTACGCGCTGGCGCGATTCAGCAAGACGGGCAAAGAGCTCGATCTGGACGCCTGCTCCGCGGCGCTCGAACTCACCGGTGGCCATCCCTACGCGACGCAGGAGCTCCTCTACTTCCTCTGGGAGGAGACCCCGGCCGGCGCAACAGCGGAGTCTTCGATGGTCGACGCTGCGCTGGAAGCGACACTCCGCTCGGAGCACTCGCACTTCAGCCTGATTTGGGACGGAGCCGCCGGAGCGCAGAAGCGCGTCCTACAGGCGCTCGCGCAGGAACAGCCGGGACATCCGCTGAGCAGCGACTACCAACGCCGGCACTCCCTGCCCGCGACCCCGACCGTCCAGACCGCGCTGACCGCGCTCGAACAGGCGGAGCTGGTGAGGAGGCTGGGCCGCGGCGAGTATCAGATCGCCGAGCCGTTCCTCACCCAGTGGATCCAGCGCTACGCCTGAGCGGCGGGGACGGCCGACCGCAGCGGCGGGAACTCGGACGCTAGCTCGGGCGCCTCCACCTGGAACATGGCGATCGGCTCCGGCAGCCCGCGGAACCGCCATGCGCCCAGGCTCTTCAGCGAGATCCCGTCCGCGAGCGAGTCGAGGACGGCCGAGCGCACGGCCGACGATAGGACGATCTGGCCGCCGTGGGCCGCGAAGCAGATGCGGGCGGCGGCGTGGACCGAGATGCCCACGTAGCCGGTGTCGGTGAGCTCGGGGCGCCCGCGGTGCAGGCCGATCCGCAGCCGCACGTCGCTGTCGCCGGGCCACTCGTGAGCCCTCATCTCGCGCTGGACCGCAAGCGCCGCCTCGACCGCGGCGGGCGGATCCTCGAACACGGCGAAGACGTCGTCGCCGCGGGCTGAGACCACGCGGCCGCGGACGCCCTGCACCGCGCGCCGCACCAGCCGGCGGATGTCGGCGAGCACGCGCGCGTACTCGTCGTCGAGCCGGGCGAGCAGCTCGGTCGAGCCCTCGATGTCGGTCAGCAGGAAGGTGAGGTCGCCCTTCGGCAGCTTCCGCTGTGGCTCCAGCTGTGAGCTGATGAAGCCGATCGGCATGATCCCGTGCTTCTTGGCCGCCCGCAGCAGGCGGCTGCGCGCCCGGTCGCGGGCGTCCTCGTCCTCGAAATGCACCTGCCCGAAGCGCGCGAGCGCGTTGCGGACGTGTGAGGCATCGTGGATCGGCAGCCGTCGCCGGCCGGTCGAGTCGATGTACGCGAAGGCGCTGTCGGGGAGCTGCGCGCGCTCCCTCGCGCGAAGCGGTGGCATGCCCCCAATATTCGCAAGAACACGCTCGCCGGCCGGCCCCCGCCGGCGGCCGCTCAGCTCGTCGAGTTGCCGGTGGCGGTGATGCCTGTGCTGAGCGAATCGGCCACGAACACGTTGTTGGCGCCGCTGAACAGGTTCGAGGTGATGCCCACGGTGTGCGAGTCCACCAGCAGGACGCCGGCGCGCTTGCCGCAGCCCGTCGTCGGCGTGAGCGTCACGTTGTTCGAGCTGACGTCGATGTTGTTGACCCGCCTGAACTCGAAGGCGTTGCGGCGCGCCAGGAAACGGTTGCCGCGGAAGCTGTAGCCGGTGCGGTACTTGGCGTCCGGGGAGAGGATCCAGACCGGGGCCCAGCACTCTCCCGTCAGCCCCGCCTGCGCGGTCTGGGTGTTGTCGGTGACCGTCACGTCGCCGACCTGCGGATCGCCGCCGAAGCCAACGCTCCCAACCACCCCGTAGCGGGTGGCGCCGAATGTGTTGCGGGCGATGTTGATGTGACGGGCGATCTCGCAGTCGTCGTCCGTCTCGATGTCCACGCCCCACCACGCGACCGGGCCAATCGCCGAGTCCTGCACCGTCACGTTCTCCGCGTCCACGATCGCGACGCCCTGCCTCCCGGCGCGCTCGATTAGAGCACCGGCGACCACGACGGTGCGCGCGCTCGAGGCGTCATCGCCGCACGCGGGCGAGGACGCGCCGTGCCACAGGAACACGCCGTCGCCCCAGGTGTCGCGCGCCTGGATGTTCGAGAGCGTGATCCCCTGCACGCCCTCGACCGAGTAGCCGTGCTGCCACTCGATGGCGTGGTCGTAGCTGCCCTGCGGATTGCTGCCGCGCACCGCCATGTTGCGCAGCGTGAGGTTGGCCCCGCCGACGAGCCGCCAGTTGGCGCGGTGGCTGCCGCCGGGCGTCAGCGCGCGGAACTCGGAGCCCTGAGCGTCGATCACGAGCCCGGAGCGGCCGGTCACCGTGATCGTCCCGTCCTGCCCATAGCAGCGTCCGGGCCCGAACTGAACGGTGCTGCCGTCCGGAACGGTCGCGAGCCAGGCCATGATCTGACCCTCGACCGGTACCGAGCAGTTGTCCTGGATCTTCTTCGGGACCTTGTAGACGGTGGCCGCCGCGGGCTGGCGCGCGGCTGTCGCCGGCTGACACACCGCCAGGGCGAGGAAGAGCACGCCGATGAGCCAGCCGACCCGACGAATCAGGCCAGGGTACTGCCTCCAATGCCGGGCGTCGAGGCAAGGAGCTGACCCAAGTGTGGTGAACTACGCACACGAATGGGGAACGCGAGCCCCAAGTCCATGAGGGTGGCACGGACGCTATCGGCACGATCCAGGTGGGACAGGGTCCACCAGCTCTTCGTGAGCGGCGACGACCCATACGCGGGCGCCGACCTGCCCAGCTCGCGGAACGCGACGGCGGTCTTGGTCGCGCTACACGGCCTCCTCGTCCTTATCCTCCTGCCGCTGTTCCCGCCAGGCGAAGGGCTTGGCGAGGCGGCGGGGTGGTCTCTGGCGCTTGGCGGGGCAGTGATGAACCTCGCCGCGGCGGTGTGGCTGTTAAGAGCACATCAGGTGCGCTTCGGCGTCATGCTCGCGCTCGCGTACGCGGGTATTGCCCAGCTGGTGCTGCTGCAGTTCCTGGCGCAGACCGTCCTGCCGTATCAGGTGCTGATGCTGGTATGGGTGGGCGCCGGTGCGGTACAGCCCCCTCGCCGCGCCCTTCCGCTCCTCCTGGTGCTCCTCGCTGCCACGCTCGCCCCAATCGCGACCGGCGAGCCGTCAGCCGAGGCTCGCGATCTCATCGGCCGGGCTCTCCTGTTCGCCGCGATCGGGCTGGTCCTGATCGCGTATGTCGCCTATGTCCGTGCCCAGCGAGTCATGCTCCGGACCCAGGAGCAGGATGCCCGCGCCGACGCCATGGCCGCGACGAAGCGGGTCCGCGACCTTCAATGGATCACGGACGCCGCCCTGCCGCACGTCGGTCTCCAGGACCTACTGGACCAGCTGCTGAACCGCATCGTTCACGTCTTCGGGGCCGATCAGGGTGCGATACTGCTCCGCGCCGACGATGGCTCGCGGCTCGAGTTCGGCGCCGCGCGCGGAGTTTCGCCCGACCAAGGACACGACTTCTATCGCTTGATCGCGGACCAACTGGCTGGGCGCCTGGCGATGTCCCGCCGGCCGGTCAGCTTGGACCGCAACGCGACGAGCGGAGCACTTGCATCGCTGCTCACAAGCTTGGAGATGCAATCGGTGCTCGGCCTGGCGCTGATCTTGGATCGGCAACTGCTTGGCGTGCTGTATGTCGCGACGCGCGTCCGCAAGCCGTTCTCCGACGATGATGCGGCACTGCTCCAGCTGGTGGGCGACCGCGTGGCGCTCGCCGTCGACCGCGCTCGGCTGTTCGAGCAGGAGCGGCATATCGCGGAAACGCTTCAACGGAGCCTGCTTCCCGACCGGCTGCCCCAGATTCCAGGCATGGAGGTCGCGACGCGATACCTGCCCGCCGGAGCGGGGATGGAGGTGGGCGGCGACTGGTTCGACATGCTCGAGCTCGGCGACGGACGCGTCGTCCTGGCGATGGGCGACGTGGTGGGTCGCGGCGTCCGGGCGGCGGCACTGATGGGGAAGCTCCGCACCTCGCTCGAGGCGTACGCCTTCGACGGCCGCGCCCCCGAGGAGGTCGTCGAGCGCCTCCACTCGCTCATGGAGCGCCAGCATCGCGCTGAGATGGCCACGTTGCTCTACGTCGCCATCGAGCCCGATCGCGAGAGCGCGGAGGTCGCGAGCGCCGGACATATGCCGCTACTCGTCCGGAGCGCGAACGGAGAGGCCCGTTTCGTCGCACGAGGCGTGTCGCCACCGCTCGGGGCGCTCCCCTTTGTCAGGTTCGAGGCGTCCCGTCTGGACGTCGAGGCGGGCTCTTCGCTCCTCCTGTTCACGGACGGCCTCGTCGAGGTGCGCGGAACGAGCATCGAGCTGCGGCTCGAGGAACTCCGGCGCACCGTCGAGGCAGGCCCGAGTGACCCGGATGCCCTGTGCGACGCCGTGCTCGAGCGGATGCTCGGTCACGAGGAGCCCCAGGACGACGTCGCGTTGCTCGTGCTCGCGGTCTCCCAGTTGCCCGCACGCGGATTCACCCTCGATCTCCCCGCCGAGGCGGAGGCGCTGTCATCGGTCCGGCGGGCGCTCGGCCGGTGGTTGAGCGAAGCCGGCGCCAGCCGCCCGGAGGCCCACGCGATCAAGGTCGCCTGCGGAGAGGCGTGCGCGAACGCGATCGAGCACGCCTACCGCCCCGGTGATGCGGCGTTTCGGATCGAGGCAAGCCGTGTGAACAGCGACGTGCTGATAACAGTGCGCGACTTCGGCGGGTGGCGGGAGCCGCGCGGCACGGACCGCGGCCGCGGCCTGCCACTGATGGAGGCTCTGATGGACTCTGTCCAGGTCGACCCCTCGCCCGAGGGCACCACGGTGCGACTCCGGCGCCGAGTGGCAGCCGATGCGCGTCTTCCATGACGCAGCTTGCACAACTGCACCTCGACGACGAGGACGGGATCCTGATCGCCAGCGTCGACGGCGAGATCGATCTCTCGAACGCAGCCGAGCTCGAGGTGGCCATCTCGCACGCGGTCGAGAACGAGGCCTTGGGGCTCGTGGTCGACCTCGCGCGCGTCGACTATCTGGACAGCTCCGGCGTGACGCTGCTGTTCAACCTCGCCAGGCGCGTGTCGAGGCGCCAGCAGGCGTTCGTCGTCGTCGTCCCGGGTGAGGCGCACGTTCGCGAGATCCTCTCGCTGAGCGGAGCCACCGAGGCGCTCGCGCTCCACGAGTCGCTGGCCGAGGCGCTGTCGCAGTTGAAGCGACCCTGACGAAGGTCAGCGCGTCCGGCGCGCCGGCTCGGCCCTGTTGAACTTCGCGGTGGATGACCTGGACCAGCACGTCGCCGCCCTCTCAGGACGGGGGCTGGCTCCAGGAGCGATCGAGACCGTGAACAAGGGCGTACAGCTCTCCGCCATCCAAGATCCAGAGGGCAACACGATCACCTTCATCGGGGACTTCCGCGTCCAATACTGAAAGCGCGAACCGGCGGGAACCACCCGCGGTAGCCTTCCAACGTGACCGCCTCAGGGTCCGGCGAGCCCGAGCCTGAACTCACTCCGCGCGAGGGTCGCCAGCGCGAGCGCGAGGCTCGGCGGCGCGAGCGGCCCCACGGAATGGTGCCCGGCCGAGAGCGGCGCCGCACGAAGCTGGAGCGCGGTTCGATGCGCCTGCTCGCCACCGGCGGCATCATCGGCATCGCCGTCGCCCTCGGCGCGGTGCTCGTCGGCCAGGACGTCGCCGGCTGGATCGTCGGGCTGGTAATCGGGCTGACCTCGGTGATCTTGGCGGCGGTGCTCTGGTCGTCCCGGCAGCTCTAGCCGCAGCACGACGCACAGACAATCGCTGCCGCTTATCTGTCCAGGGACCTTCCCGTCAAGCGCGGCGTCGGGGTTGACGGCCTTCGACTGCTTGGCGTCGAGGTGGGGCGTGCGCGTAGGGCCAACTTGGTGTGGCGGTGGTGTGCGCGCGGGCGCCCAGGCTTATCTCGGTCCGCGGCCTCTGTGGGGCCGGCGACATGATGGTTGATGGGGTGTCCCGCCGGCGGTGTTGCGGCCGCTCAGTCTTTCTGGGCCGTCCACGGCGTTGCCGTGGCGGCAGCGGCAGTCGGAGAGCCGGCCGCAAGTCATCGTCAGACTCCGGGGGCAGGGCGCGCACCCTCTCCGCCGGCGGTGTCATGCGGGTTGGAGCGCCTCCTCTCCGATCTCGCGCAGCGTGTGGTAGGCGCGCTGGAGGAGCTTGCGCGCAAGCGCGAGGCAGGCGCGGTTGCCGCCGAGGCGGTCGGTGGCCTGCAGGTAGTAGTCGCGGTCGGGCGAGCTGGGCTTGTGGGCGGATTGGGCGGCCTCGAACGCCGCCCAGCGCAGCGTCACCGGGCCCTGTCGGGAGAGCTTGCCCGGCGCGCGCTTGCTGTCGGACTGCGAGACGGTGATGTCAAGGCCGGCGTAGCGGACCGCCTTGCGCGAGCTCGAGAAGCGGCGCGCGTCACCGAGCTCCGCCAGGAACGCGACCGCGGTCAGCGGCCCGACGCCGTAGTGGGCCTGCAACGCCTTGGCGCCCGGCCAGCAGCTAGCGATCTGGCGCAGCTCGTGGTCGAGCGGCACCAGCTGGACGTTGACCTGGTCGATCACCGCCAGCGCGACGTCGATCTGGGTGCGCGCCGCGTGCGGCAGCTGGAGGCGCTCGACCCAGGCGCGCCGCTCGCGCACGAGCAGGTCGCGGCGGGCCGGGTGGCCATGATGGAACAGCTGCGCGTGGATCCGCTGCAGCCACGCGGTGCGCTGCTCGACCAGCGCGCGACGTAGGCGGACCAGCGAGCGCAGCTCGAGAATCTGCTCGGGCGGGATCCACGAGTCCGGCACCCGCCCTTGCTGGAGCAGCTCGCGCAGATGCTTCGCGTCGGCGCGGTCGGTCTTCGCACGGCGCTTGGGCCCGCGCAACACCCTGGTCTCCGCTGGCTCGGCGAGATGCACCTCGGCGCCCACCGCCCGCAGCTCCTCGACCATGAACCGCCAGCCCGTGGTCGCCTCGAGCGCGGCCTCGAGCCGCTCGCCGTCGAACTGACGCAGGAAGTGGCGGAAGCTCGCGCGGTCGGCCGGCCGGATGCGGCCCCGCCGCAGCTCGCCCGTCGCGCTATCAAGCGCATCCCACGTGATCTGCTCTCGATGCTGGTCGAACCCCATTACGATCGTCACAGGGGACCTCCTCAGGCTCCGTCGATCTCACGACACCAGCGCGCATCGTCGCGCTTGAGCTGAGGGGGTCCCTGGTCATGCCATCTTTCGCGTCGTGCACGTCTAGCGCTTCAGCGTCACCTTCGTCGACGCGACGCTCGACCGGCCCGCGGCGTCCCTGAGGGTCACCGTGACCCTGCTGGACGCGCGTGGAGCGCTTGATCCGCGACAGCGAGAAGGCCCGCTGATGCGGGCCTTCTCTCCGACAGCGATCAGCTTTGAGGCTGTTACGCGTTGACGAGCTCGCTCGTCCTCTGCACCAGCACCTCACCGGTGGTGATCTTCGGCGCGTTCGGCAGTGCGTCCTCCAGCTTCTGCTCGCGCACCCAGTTGGTGGCAACGCGGGATGACTCGTCGGCGTGCTCCGCCGTGTCGTAGAAACCGATTGAGCTCAGGACGCCGTTGCCGGCCTCGATGAGGTAATAGCCATTGAAGCCGGGGAGCTCGCTGAGGCTCGGGACGAGGGTCTCGTCAGCCTTCTTCACGAGCTCGCTGGTGCGCTCCTGATCGACCGCGTCGTAACGTCGAATCGTGGCAAACATGTGGGGTCCAACTCTCTTCTCTGGTGTGGAGAGCTCGGTTGAGCCCTCCTGGTGGCGCCTGTCGCACCCTAGCAGCTTATGAGTGACGGATACTTACGTGGTACGTTCTCTCACGTTCTCAATGGAGGAGACTGCGATGTGCCCCTTCTCGATAACCGTGCAGCACATCCCGGATCGCGAGCTGGGGCCACTTCTGACTCGGCTCGCTGAGGCGGGCTTCGAGAATCCGATCATCAGTCACGTCAGCGCGGATGAGGCCTCTGACGAAGCGGCCGCGCCCGCTCGGGTGGGACCTCTCGACCTCCCGGAGGATTGGCGACTCGTGCGGGAGCGGGACGGCGAGTCATATCGGTGGCCGGACGGGCGCGACCGATACAAGCCGTACCGAGTGTTCATCGGCACGACGCGCACCGAAGGCGCTGTCCAGCTCGGCCTTGGCGAGACCATCCGCAAGAACAAGTGGGGCCGAGACCGAAAGTACGTGGTGGCTTTTCTGAGCGCTGGATCTCCCCAGCAGCCGCTAGTCGAGTTCGTCGCAGCTGACGACTACGAGCAAACCCGCGAGCTCGTCGCGGTCATCCGTGGCAGCGATGGCGGGCGACGCATGTATGGCGTCGCCGACCCGCTCCCAGCGGTCTACACCAAACGCTTCCGAACCGAGATATACAGCGAGCGAGTCGTCCACCCAGGCGCCTGGAACAAGATCGTCGTTGTCGCTCGGGAGGACGACGATGAGACGATCCTCAACCACGCACTGATCCAGAGCCGAAGGCGCTACCGGACCTAGGGGCTCCCGCGTCGGGGGCGGCGCGCATGGGGGCGGGCATGAGCGCCGCACCGGCGATCACGAAGCAGAACGCGAGGACGCGAGCCGCGATCTCAAGGGGGCCGGAGCCGATCGGCTCGTGGAAGACCAGGATTCCACCGATGATCGCAGCGAGGTTGGCGGCTACCGAGGTGATCGCGATGACCTCGACGGCTTCGCCGATTTGGAGGCTGCGGGCGGAGGCGTAGAAGGAGATAACCCCGGCGATCATCGCGGTCAGCGTCCAAGGGCTGAGCAACCCGAGCAGGGGTCCCGGCGCCGCCTGCGTGAGCCATTTGATCGCGACGTCTGAGACACCGAACAGTGCGCCAGCGGCCGCGCCGAGGAGCAGCCCCTCCGCGCGCGCCAGGACATGGCGCCGGGTCGAGATCCTTACGAGTGAGGCACCGGTCGCAAAGATCGCGCCCTCGACCGCGATCAGCGCGGCCAGCGAGGCGCGCTCCGGGTCGTTCGCGCCGCCGCCGGTCAGCCCGATGACCACCAGCCCGGCCGCGGTGATCGTGACGCCGACCCATTGTCGCCGTCCGAGACGGAAGCCGAAGTAGCGCTCGGCGAAGACGGCGAGGAAGACGAGCCCGCCGGAGAGAACCGCCTGCACGATCGACAAGGGCGCGAGCGACAGCGCGCCGACGTGCAGGCCCCAGGCCACGATCGCCACGACCCAACCGACAACGAACCACCTGGAGCTGAAGAGGCCGATGGCGCTGCGCAGCGGATGGCGAACGAGGATCGGCGGGGCGAGCACCGCGCCGCGGTGCTTGAACAGAAATCCGAGGTTGGTGGCCACCGCCGAAGCGAGCGCGAGGATCAGTCCCAGGATCACGACAATGCGGTTGGCCTAGACGCCGGGCTGACGGCAGAGCCCGCCGGGCTGGCAGGGCCCGCGGTTTCTGGAGCCTAGGCGATCCTCCACCCTCAGGTGAAACGTGGCTGTGGGCCGGAGCGCGTCCGGCGAGTGACGGACCAGAGCCGGTCTGCGCCGGCCCAGCCCGCGAAGCACAGTCCGCCGACCGTGCCCGTCGCGGTTAAGAGGACGCCGGCGGCGGCCGCCGCGGCGACCCCGTCGCTGCCGAGGATGAGCACCGCGGCCGCGGCGCCGACGCTGGGACCGGCAGCGAGGATCGGAAACTCCGCGGCGATCAGCGTCGGCACCTGCGGGCTGAGGTCCGCGGACGAGCGGCGCAGCGCGGCGATCCGGGCGGCCACCGCCAGCTGGGCGTTGACCAGGCCGCCCAGCACCCCCATGCTCGACGCGCGATAGAGAATGCGGCGGTCGACCGTTCCGCCGGCGTCCCGGATTGTCAGGTGCCACGCTTCGCTTCGCGCGAGCAGGGCGACGATCTGCAGCAGCCCTGTCACGGCGAGCACCCATCCCGCGGCACCTGAGAGCGCGGTCGCGAACTCGTCGTGGCGCCCGGCGAGCAGGAACGCGAGGATCGCCGCCGTGACCAGCGAGCCCAGGACCGTGATCAGCGTACGTCGGCGGCGCCCGAACGCACGGAGACCCGCCGTCCGGCTAGCCATTGGTCTCGGCCACTGAATGTCCAGTCAGGATGGCCAGGAGGTCCCCGATCTTCTGCTCGCTGGCGAGCGGGTCGGGCAGGGGCAGATGGGACCTGATCGTGTAGTGGTTGCGGCGACCGTTCCGCCTGCGCGAGATGTAGCCGGCGGCTGCGAGCTCGACCACGATCCGGTGCGCGGCGCGTTCGGTGATCCCTACCGCCTCGCCGATCTCGCGCAGGCGGACGCCGGGGTCGTGCGCGATGCAAAGCAGCACCTGGGCGTGGTTTGTGAGGAACGACCAGCTGGGCGTTCTGCCCTGGCTCATGTACAGTAGACTAGCTTTTCTAGATTCAATTGTCATGTGTGTAGCACC